>NZ_JBEXET010000017.1:0-150910 GCF_040606415.1 Streptomyces sp. NPDC005423
CAACGCGGCCATCCGCGGCATCCTCGTCGACACGGTCGACCGGATGCGTGTCCTGCTGCACGACTGCGTCACGGCCCGGCTCGTCAAGGTCGAGCCGCCGGGGCCGCGTCCGCGGCGCCCGGAGCGCGCCGGGCGGGGATGAACGTGGCGATCAGGAAGGCGAGCAGGGCCGCCCCCGCGCCGAGCGCCATGACGGTCTTGAAGCCGTTCTCCGAGGGCAGGGCGGCGGAGCCGAAGTTGGTGGTCATCTGGGCCAGGACCACTCCGGCGATCGCGCTGGCGAAGGACGTACCCAGCGACCGCATCAGGGTGTTGAGACTGTTCGCGGCGCCCGTCTGGGCCGGGTCGACCGCGCCCATGATCAGGGCGGGCAGCGCGCCGTAGGTGAAGCCGATGCCGGCGCCGATCACGCAGGAGACCAGGACCAGGTGCCACACCTGGGACATCAGCAGGATGTTCAGGGCGTAGCCGGAGGCCACGATCAGCGTGCCGGTCATCAGGGTCACCTTGGGGCCCCGGGTCCTGGTGATCGCGGCGGACAGCGGCGCCATCGCCATCATGACCAGCCCCTGCGGGGCCAGCACCAGTCCTACGGTCATCATCGACTTGCCCAGGCCGTAGCCGGTCTGCGTGGGCAGTTGGAGGAGCTGCGGCAGGACGAGGGACATCGCGAACATCGAGAAGCCGAGCGCTATGGAGGCCATGTTGGTGAAGAGCACCTGGGGGCGGGCGGTGGTGCGCAGGTCGACCAGCGGCTGCTCGGACCGCAGCTCCCACCAGCCCCAGGCGAGCAGGACAAGAGCGGACGCGGCGAACAGGCCGAGGGTGGTACCGCTCGTCCAGCCCCAGTCGGAGCCCTTGGAGACGGCCAGCAGCAGGGAGAGCAGACCCGCGGAGAGGCCGAGCGAGCCCACCAGGTCGAAACGGCCGCCGGAGCGGGTGGCCGACTCGGGGACGATCAGCAGGATCAGCAGGAAGGAGACGACGCCGAGGACGGCGGACGTCCAGAAGAGGAAGTGCCAGTCGAAGTTGTCCGCGATGAAGGCGGCCGACGGCAGGCCGAGCGCGCCGCCGACACCGAGGGAGGCGCTCATCAGGGCGGTGGAACCGGCCAGCCGGTCGGCGGGCAGCACATCTCGCATGATGCTGATGCCGAGCGGGACCACGGCGGCGGCGAGGCCCTGGAGGGCGCGGCCGACGACCATGGGGATCAGCGAGTCGGAGAACGCGCACACCACCGAACCGGCCACCAGCAGGACGACACTGGTCAGCAGCATCCGCCGCTTGCCGAACATGTCGCCGAGGCGGCCCACGACCGGGGTGGCGACGGCGGCGGCCAGCAGCGTGGCGGTGACGGCCCACGCGGTGTCGGAGGCCGGCGCGTGGAGCAGTTTCGGCAGCTCGGGCACGATCGGGATGACCAGGGTCTGCATCAGCGAGACGACGATTCCGGCCAGGGCCAGCACCGCCACCACGGCGTTCGCCCTCGGCGGGGCCGCGGAGCCCGCCGCGGCGGGTCGGGCAGAAGTGTGGGACATGGCGGTTCCTCCGTCATGAGCAGGTGAAGTTTGCTTGACTTACTCAAACATAAATCACTTGCTTGACTTACGCAAGCTAAATCGGCGGAGGGGTGGCCGCCGTCTCGTGGAACGCCCCGCACAGAGAGGTGGCCGCCTCCACAGGAGAGACGGCCACCTCGGCACGGTCCACGGCCGACGGCGGCGGCGGACGGGCGTGCTAGCTGAGCGTTGCCAGTGCCGCGGCGTCGTACGGCGCCAGCTCCCCGACGCGGCCCGCGAGGATCTTCGCCGCCCACTCGGGGTCCTGGAGCAGGGCGCGGCCTACGGCAACCATGTCGAACTCGTCGCGCTCCAGGCGGTCCAGCAGGTCGTCGAGACCCTTGAGCGGGGCACCCTCGCCCTGGAACGCCTTGACGAAGTCGCCGTCGAGGCCGACCGAGCCGACGGTGATGGTCTGCTTGCCGGTGAGCTTCTTGGTCCAGCCCGCGAGGTTCAGGTCCGAACCCTCGAACTCCGGGAGCCAGTAACGGCGCGTGGAGGCGTGGAAGACGTCGACACCGGCCGCCGCCAGCGGAGTCAGGATCGACTCCAGCTCCGCCGGGGTCTCGGCGAGCCGGGCCCGGTAGACGTCCTGCTTCCACTGCGAGTAACGGAACAGGATCGGGAAGTCGGCGGAGACCGCCCCCCGGACCGCCGCGACGATCTCCGCCGCGAACCGGGTACGGGCGACCGGGTCACCGCCGTAACCGTCCGCACGGCGGTTGGTGCCCGCCCAGAGGAACTGGTCGAGGAGGTAGCCGTGGGCGCCGTGCAGTTCGATCCCGTCGAAGCCGATGCGCTCGGCCGCGGCGGCGGCCTCGGCGAACGCGCCGATCACGTCGTCCAGGTCGCCCTGGGTCATCGCCCTGCCGGTGGGCTCGTCGGCGCCGATCCGCAGACCGGAGGGGCCGACCGCGGGCGCCTCGGCGAACGGGGGCTGGCCCTGCTCACGGACCATGCCGATGTGCCACAGCTGGGGCACGATCGTGCCGCCCGCGGCGTGCACGCCCTCGGCGACCTTCGCCCAGCCCGCGAGCTGCTCCTCGCCGTGGAAACGCGGGACGCGGTCACTCTGTCCCGCGGACTCGTGGCCCACGTAGGTGCCCTCGGTGACGATCAGGCCCACGCCCGCGGCGGCCCGGCGCGCGTAGTAGCCGGCCACGTCCGCACCGGGCACGCCGCCCGGGGAGAACTCGCGGGTCATCGGCGCCATGACGATCCGGTTGGGAACGGTGAGGCCGTTGAGGGCGATCGGGCGGCCCAGGATCTCGGCGGCGCGGGAGGCGGAGGCGTTGACAGTCACGTGGGGGAACTCCTCGGTACCAGACGGTATGTGCGTATGCATTGAATGTCCGTCAAGTCCAACTCCCCCGCCGCCCACCACATTCCCGCCCCACCGGCCGTCTCCCTGTGATGCCGGACACGCCGGAGGGCGGCACCTCCTGTCTCCAGGAAGTACCGCCCTCCGCAAGGACGTTGATCAGCCAGCGGCGGATCAGAAGTCCATGTCACCGCCCGGCATGCCGCCGCCGGCCGGCGCGGCGTTCTTCTCCGGCTTGTCGGCGATGACGGCCTCGGTGGTGAGGAAGAGCGCGGCGATGGACGCGGCGTTCTGCAGAGCAGAGCGCGTGACCTTCGCCGGGTCGATGATGCCCTCGGCGATCATGTCCACGTACTCACCGGTGGCGGCGTTGAGGCCGTGACCGATGGGCAGGTTGCGGACCTTCTCGACGACGACTCCGCCTTCGAGACCACCGTTGACGGCGATCTGCTTCAGCGGGGCCTCGAGCGCCAGCTTCACGATCGCGGCACCGGTGGCCTCGTCACCTTCGAGCTCGAGCTTCTCGAAGACGTTGGAGGCCTGGATGAGCGCCACGCCGCCACCGGCGACGATGCCCTCCTCGACGGCCGCCTTCGCGTTGCGAACGGCGTCCTCGATGCGGTGCTTGCGCTCCTTGAGCTCGACCTCGGTGGCCGCGCCCGCCTTGATGACGGCGACGCCACCGGCGAGCTTGGCGAGGCGCTCCTGGAGCTTCTCGCGGTCGTAGTCCGAGTCGCTGTTCTCGATCTCGGCACGGATCTGGTTGACGCGGCCGGCGACCTGGTCGGCGGAGCCGGAGCCGTCGACGATCGTCGTCTCGTCCTTGGTGATGACGACCTTGCGGGCCCGGCCGAGCAGCTCGATGCCGGTGTTCTCCAGCTTGAGGCCGACCTCTTCGGAGATGACCTCGCCGCCCGTGAGGATGGCGATGTCGTTCAGCATCGCCTTGCGGCGGTCGCCGAAGCCCGGGGCCTTGACCGCGACGGACTTGAAGGTCCCGCGGATCTTGTTGACGACCAGGGTCGACAGGGCCTCGCCCTCGACGTCCTCGGCGATGATCAGCAGCGGCTTGCCCGACTGCATGACCTTCTCCAGGAGCGGGAGCAGGTCCTTGACGTTGGCGATCTTCGAGTTGGCGATCAGGATGTACGGGTCGTCCAGGACGGACTCCATACGCTCCATGTCGGTGGCGAAGTACGCCGAGATGTAGCCCTTGTCGAAGCGCATGCCCTCGGTGAGCTCAAGCTCCAGACCGAAGGTCTGCGACTCCTCGACGGTGATGACGCCTTCCTTGCCGACCTTGTCCATCGCCTCGGCGATGAGCTCGCCGATCTGGGTGTCGGCGGCGGAGATGGAGGCGGTGGAGGCGATCTGCTCCTTCGTCTCCACGTCCTTGGCCTGCTCCAGGAGGGCACCGGAGACGGCCTCGACGGCCTTCTCGATACCGCGCTTGAGGGCCATCGGGTTGGCACCGGCGGCTACGTTGCGCAGGCCTTCCTTGACCAGGGCCTGGGCGAGAACGGTGGCGGTGGTCGTACCGTCGCCGGCGACGTCGTCCGTCTTCTTGGCGACTTCCTTGACCAGCTCGGCGCCGATCTTCTCGTACGGGTCCTCGAGCTCGATCTCCTTGGCGATGGAAACACCATCGTTGGTGATCGTGGGGGCGCCCCACTTCTTCTCGAGGACGACGTTGCGGCCCTTGGGGCCGAGCGTCACCTTGACGGCGTCCGCGAGCTGGTTCATGCCGCGCTCGAGGCCGCGCCGTGCCTCCTCGTCGAACGCGATGATCTTGGCCATGTGAAGTGGTCCTCCCGGACTGGGGTGGATTGCTCCGGACCGCGCTGGCGCCCGCGACGGACGGCTCGCCGACCGCGTGGTTCCTTGCCCCACTTGGCCTGCGGGCCTCACCGACCCGATCCTCGTTGTCACTCTCACCTGCAGAGTGCTAACGCCAATGATTAGCACTCGCCCCTGCCGAGTGCAAGCGGCTCCCACGGTTCGACCCTCGTCCGGGGGCCGCCGGGGAGGCCGGGCGGGCATGCCGAAGGGCCCGTACCCGCGAGTACGAGCCCTTCGGCGCACTGCTGTGAACTGCTGTGAACTTCTATGGCGAACAGAAGAACGACGCTGCAGTAAAGTCGGCGCGTGCTTCAGCTGGTCGCGAGCCGGACCATGTCCGCCTGCGGCCCCTTCTGTCCCTGCGAGATCTCGAAATCGACCCGCTGACCCTCTTCCAGGGTGCGGTAGCCGTCCATCTGAATCGCGCTGTAGTGGACGAAAACATCCGCACCACCGTCGACCGCGATGAAGCCGTACCCCTTCTCCGCGTTGAACCATTTGACGGTGCCCTGAGCCATGCCTAACTCCCCTATTACTGGCCCTTGCACAGATCCACACTTCGCGGATCCGGGTCAGACCTCACCCCCCACAGGTTGGGGGCGTGCGCCGGAACGCGTCGACCGCGGCCGAATGTATCTGTCCAACTGCCGTCTGCAACAGGTCAATCGGACGAGAATTCTGGGCATCGGCGTTCGGTGAATTCCGGAGAATTAGTCGGGATTCAGGGCAAGTCGGGCCCCACAAAGGGAACATTGGCCACAAAAGACCTGCCTACTTTGGCTACTTCTCGCGGGCCTCGGAGCGTGAACTCGGAGGGGCGCGGCGAGCCGGTTCCCCAACTGTACCGCGCTCAACCATACAGAATTGCCCCCTCCGTTTCTCTCACGGAGGGGGCAATTCGATGAACTCTCGGTAATCGGCCTTACCAAGGGTAACCAACCGGTCGGTCAGCCTCCGGCGACGGCCGGGATGATCGACACTCCCGCACCGTCCGGCGTGGCCGTCTGCAGACCCTGCTCGAAGCGCACGTCGTCGTCGTTGACGTAGACGTTGACGAACCGGCGCAGCTTGCCCTGGTCGTCGAGGACGCGTGCCGAGATGCCCGTGTGGTTCTTCTCCAGGTCGGCGATGACGTCGCCGAGGGTGGCCCCCTCGGCGGCGACCTCGGCCCGGCCTCCGGTGTAGGTGCGCAGGATGGTGGGGATGCGGACGGTCACGCTCATGCGAGGCCAGCCTCTCGGAAGGAGTCCAGGTTCGGGCGGATGGTAGCGGTCAGGCCGGTGCCGGCGACCGCGTCCAGCGTCTTGAGGCCGTCGCCCGTGTTGAGGACGACCGTGGTGAGCGCCGGGTCCAGCAGACCGTTCTCGATCAGCTTCCGCGTCACCCCGACCGTCACACCGCCGGCGGTCTCCGCGAAGATGCCCTCGGTCCGGGCGAGCAGCCTGATGGCGTCCACCACCTGCTCGTCGTTGACATCTTCGACCGCTCCGCCGGTCCGG
Source organism: Streptomyces sp. NPDC005423 (assembly GCF_040606415.1). Classification (NCBI taxonomy): domain Bacteria; kingdom Bacillati; phylum Actinomycetota; class Actinomycetes; order Kitasatosporales; family Streptomycetaceae; genus Streptomyces; species Streptomyces sp. NPDC005423. The sequence goes on from NZ_JBEXET010000017.1 coordinate 6,219, forward strand.
CGCGCGATGTCGAGGACGTACGGCCCGTCGGCCGGGTTGCCGATCGCCAGCGACTTGGCGATGGTGTCCGGCTTCTGCGGGCGCACCACGTCGTGGCCGGCCTTGTAGGCGGCGGAGACCGGCGAGCAGCCCTCGGCCTGGGCGCCGAAGATCTTGTACGGCTTCTCCTCGACGAGCCCGAGCTCGATCAGCTCGCGCAGCCCCTTGTCGATCTTCGTGAGCTGGGAACCCGAGGCGATCGGCACCACGAGCTGGTCGGGCAGGCGCCACCCCAGCTGCTCGCAGATCTCGTACGCCAGGGTCTTGGAGCCCTCCGCGTAGTACGGCCGCAGGTTGACGTTGACGAAGCCCCAGCCCTCGCCGGCCGGGTCGCCGATCAGCTCGGAGCAGAACCGGTTCACGTCGTCGTAGTTGCCCTCGATGCCGACGAGTTCGCCGCCGTAGACCGCCGCCATGACGATCTTGGCCTGCTCCAGGTCGTGCGGGATGAACACGCAGGAGCGGAAGCCGGCCCGGGCGGCGGCGGCGCCGACCGCGCCGGCCAGGTTGCCGGTGGAGGAGCAGGAGAGGGTGGTGAAGCCGAAGGCGCGGGCGGCCTCGATGGCCTGGGCCACGACGCGGTCCTTGAAGGAGTGCGTCGGGTTGCCGGAGTCGTCCTTGACGAAGAGCTTGCCGGCGTCGACGCCCAGCTCCCGGGCGAGGTTGTCGGCCTGGACGAGCTTGGTCCACCCCGGGTTGATGTTCGGCTTGCCGGCCACGTCGGCGGGGACGGGCAGCAGCGGCGCGTACCGCCAGATGTTCGCGGGTCCCGCTTCGATGCGCTTGCGGAGGTCCTCGGTGTCGTAGCCCGAGAAGTCGTAGGCGATCTCCAGCGGGCCGAAACACTCCTCGCAGGCGAAGACCGGGCCGAGCGGGACGCGGTGGCCGCATTCGCGGCACGAGAGGGCGGCGGCGGGTCCGAGATCGACGGCGTTCACCGGATTCGGGGTGTGTGCGACAGTCTGCGCAGCCATGGAGGCGAGGCCCTTTCTCCTCATCTTCCTCACGACGCATCTCGCCGTGAGACGGATTTGGCACCTTCCCGAGCCGGGAGCCCCGCCACATGGCAGTTCTTTCACCACATGCGAGCAAGACCGGCTGGAGGGTTGCCGGGGCTTCAACGGGCCGTATCCCTCTGCCCCTCTGGATGAGCGGTATTCGATTGTGGGCGCCGGTGACCCCCGACATGCGATGGTCATCAGCGTTGTCCAAGACTGTAACCGAAGGCCAGGACAGTTGAGAGAGCCGTCCGAACCGCGAGATGGATCAACCGGACACGCTCCGTGTCCGCTCGCCGATAGAACGCAGAGGAGCCGCGCAACGTGCTGAAGGAAGTCGAGCGCTGGCTGAGCACCCGCTCCTGGTCCCTGACCGATCGCCCGCTCCACCAGATCCTGGCCGCCAAGCAGCGCACCGGCCAGTCGGTCAGTGTCGTGCTGCCCGCTCTCAACGAGGAGGAGACGGTCGGCGAGATCGTCGCCGTCCTCCGCCACGACCTGGTGCGGCAGGTCCCGCTCGTCGACGAGATAGTCGTCGTCGACTCCGGGTCCACCGACCGCACCTCCGAGGTGGCCGCCGCGGCGGGCGCCCGGGTCGTCCACCGCGACGACATCCTGCCCCGGCTCCCCGCCGTGCCCGGCAAGGGCGAGGTGCTGTGGCGCTCACTGCTGGTCACCGGCGGTGACATTGTCTGTTTCGTCGACGCCGACCTGAAGGAGTTCTCCTCCGACTTCGTCACCGGCATCGTCGGACCGCTGCTGACCGACCCGGGGATCGACCTCGTCAAGGCGATGTACGACCGTCCGCTCGGCGGCGCGGCGGGACAGGGCGGCCGGGTCACCGAGCTGATGGCGCGCCCGTTGCTGAACATGCACTGGCCGCAGCTGGCCGGCTTCGTGCAGCCGCTCGGCGGCGAGTACGCGGCCCGCCGCTCCCTGCTCGAACAGCTGCCGTTCCCGGTCGGGTACGGCGTCGAGCTGGGCATGCTCGTCGACTCGCTGCACCTGGTGGGCCTGGACGCCCTCGCCCAGGTCGACGTCGGGGTGCGCAAGCACCGCCACCAGGACGGCCAGGCGCTGGGCCGGATGGCCGCCCAGATCTACCGCACCGCCCAGCTGAGGCTGGCCCGCGGACACCTCCTCCGGCCGTCCCTCACCCAGTTCGTGCGGGGCCCGGACGGCTTCGAACCGCGGACGTACTCCGTGGACACCGAGGAGCGCCCGCCGATGGCGGAGATCCGGGAGTACCGGTCACGCAGGGTTGCTTAGGAGTCCGTATACGGATCGTGCGTTTGAGCGTTTCCGGGCCGGGCTAGGTAGTGGCATATGACTTCCACGTACGGTGCTGCCCAGGTCCTCGTCGCGTCCAACCGCGGCCCGGTCTCGTACGAGGTGGGTGACGACGGTTCGCTGAACGCCCGGCGCGGTGGCGGCGGTCTGGTCTCCGGACTCTCCGCGATCGGGCCGGACGCGGGCGCGCTGTGGGTGTGCTCCGCGCTCTCCGACGGTGACCGGGAAGCGGTCCGGCGCGGGGTCGGCGAGGAGGGCGTGCGGATGCTCGCCGTCCCGGCCGAGGTGCACGCCGACGCGTACAACGGCATCGCCAACTCGGTGCTCTGGTTCGTCCACCACATGCTGTACCAGACGCCCCTGGAGCCGGTCTTCGACGCGGAGTTCCGGCGCCAGTGGGCGTCGTACGAGGAGTACAACCGGGCGTTCGCGCGGGCGCTGGCGGAGGAGGCGGCCGAGGGGGCCGTCGCGATCGTGCAGGACTACCACCTGACGCTGGTCCCCGGGATGCTCCGGGAGCTCCGCCCCGACCTGCGCATCGGGCACTTCTCGCACACGCCGTGGGCGCCGCCGGAGTACTTCCGGATGCTGCCCGACGACATCGGCCGGCAGATCCTGACGGGCATGCTCGGGGCGGACCGGCTGGGTTTCCTGACCCACCGCTGGGCGGACGCGTTCACGGCCTGCTGTACGGAGTTCGCCGGGGGCCTCGGGGAGACCCGGATCGGGGTGCACGGACTGGGCGCGGACGCCGAGTTCCTGCGCGAGCGCGCGCACCGCCCGGATGTCGAGGAGCGGATGACGGCCCTGCGCGCGGAGATCGGCGAGGACCGCAGGGCGATCGTGCGGGTCGACCGCACCGAACTGTCGAAGAACATCGTGCGCGGGCTGCTCGCCTACCGGCAGCTCCTCGACGACCGCCCGGAGTGGCGCGAGCGGGTCGTGCACGTCGCGTTCGCCTACCCCTCCCGGCAGGACCTCGCGGTCTACCGGGAGTACACGGCCGCGGTGCAGCGGCTCGCCGAGGAGATCAACTCCCGGTACGGGACGCCTGGTTGGACTCCGGTCGTGCTGCACGTGAAGGACGACTTCGCCCGCTCCCTGGCCGCCTACCGGCTCGCCGACGTGGCGCTCGTGAACCCGATCCGGGACGGCATGAACCTCGTCGCCAAGGAGGTACCGGTCGTCTCCGACGAGGGCTGCGTGCTGGTGCTCTCCCGGGAGGCGGGCGCCTACGAGGAGCTGCGCGAGGACGCGATCACGGTGAACCCCTACGACGTGACCGGCACCGCGGCGGCCCTGCACGAGGCGCTGACCATGCCGGCCGGGGAGCGGGCCGAGCGGACCAAGCGGCTGGCGGCGGCGGCCACGGCGCTTCCGCCGGCCCAGTGGTTCCTGGAGCAGCTGCACGCACTGGAGCGCTGAACCCCGGCGCCCCAGCCCGGCTGACCGGCCCCGGCCCGGCCCGTCAGTCCAGCCGGGCCGCGATCGCCGACAGCAGTGCCACGACCCCGGCCGGGCCGTCCACCACCAGGTCGGCGCGGTCGGCCAGTTCGGCCACCTCGGAGCTGCCGCTGCACACCAGCAGGCCGGCCACGCCGTCGGAGCGGAGTTTGTCGACGGCGGTGAAGGCGGGCAGGTCGCCCAGGTCGTCGCCGGCGTAGAGGACGGACTCGGCGCCGGTCTCCCTCACGTATTCGAGGAGCGCGACGCCCTTGTCCATGCCCGGCGGGCGCAGCTCCAGGACCATGCGGCCCGGTTCGACGATCAGGCCGTGGCGGGCGGCCAGCTCGGTGAGCGGCGCGCGCAGGGTCTCGAACGCGGCCTGGGGGTCGGCCGCCCGGCGGGTGTGGACGGCGACCGCGCGGCCCTTCTCCTCGATCCAGGTGCCCTGCCAGGCACCGATCCGGTCGAGGAAGCCCGGCAGTTCGGCCCGGACGGCGGCGACCCCGGGGTGCGGAGCGGGGGCGCTGACGGTGCCGGTGACGGCGTCCCAGCGCTCGGCGCCGTAGTGGCCGAGGACGACGAGGTGTTCCAGGCCGGGAACGCCCGCGAAGCCGCCGTGCCGGACCGCGACGCCGGCCGGGCGGCCGGTGACGACGGCGACGGCGGCCACCTTCGGGGCGAGCGCGGCGAGCGCGCGGACCGCGTCCGGGTGGGCCCGTGCCTGCTCCGGGTCGGCCACGATCGGCGCGAGCGTGCCGTCGAAGTCGAGCCCGATCACCGCTTTCGCGGGCCGGGCGAGCATCGCGTCGAGCCCGTCGCGGCCGACCGGGGTGAGCGGGGTCGGCAGGGGGGCCGGGGGGTCGGTGGGGTCGGTGGAGTCCTGATGAGGGCTGCCCATACCTCCGACCCTATCCGGGCCGCCCGTTTTCCTCACCTCTCGGACCGGCGTACCTCCCGGACCCTGCGCAGCCTGTTCACCGTCACCGGGTCGTGGGCCAGCGCCCGTACGTCGTCCAGCAACGCGTTCAGGAGCTGGTAGTAGCGCACCGGTGCCAGGCCCAGCTCCTCGCGTATCGCGCGCTCCTTGGCGCCGGGGCCCGGGAAGCCCCTGCGTTCCAGGGCGAGGATGTCCTGTTCCCTCCGGTGCAGCGGCTCCTGTTCCATGCCAGAAACGGTAGCTGCCGCCACTGACAACGCCCGTCCGGCCGGGGCGGCCGGACGGACCGCGCGGACTACTCGGCGCTCTCCGCCAGCGAGGCCGACGCCTGGAGCCCGCTGAGCACGGCCGTGGGGCTGCCGTCCGGGGCGACCGCCCGGCCGATGTCCTTCTTTATGTCGGCGCTGACGGTGGCCCAGGAGGTCTTGCCGACCGGGTAGAGCTGGGAGAGCGGGAGTTCGGAGAGGAACGGGCCGAGGGCGGCGTCCCGCTTGTCCGCCGCCATGACGTCGGAGGCGGAGTTGGTCACCGGCAGCAGGTCGTACTCGCGGGAGAAGGCGAGCACGTTCTTGTCGTCGTAGACGAAGTCGAGGAAGTCGCCGATCTGGTCGCGGTGGCCGCTCTGCTTGAAGGCGGTCATCCAGTCGCAGACGCCCATCGTGTTCTTGGCCTTGCCGGTCCGCCCGGGCAGCGGGACCGTACCGAACTCGACGCCCTTCTTGACGGCCTGCTGGATGAGGGTCGGGTGCCCGTTGAGCATGCCGACGTCGCCGTCGGCGAAGGCCGCGAAGGCGTCGGCCCGGTTGAGCTTCGCCGGCGCGACGGGACCGGTCAGCCCCTTGCCGACGAGTTCGTCCTTGAGCCAGCTGAAGGTGGCCACGTTCTGAGCCGAGTCGAGGGTGTACGTACCGACGTCGTCGGTGTAGCCGCCGTCCCCGCCGAGCAGCCACTGCATCGTCTCGGCCTGCGCCTCCTCGGAACCGAGCGGCAGCGCGAAGGGGTACTTCACGCCCTGCGCCTTCAGCGCCCAGGCGTCGGCGGCCAGTTCGCTCCAGTTGGCCGGCGGGGTCAGCCCGGCGCGGGCGAAGAGCGTCTTGTTGTAGAAGAGGACGCGGGTGGAGGCGGCGAACGGGATGCCGTACTGCACCTGCTTCACCTGGCCCGCGTCGGCGAGCGGTCCCGTCAGGTCGGCCTCGACCGGGATGGAGAGCAGGTCGGCGGCGCTGTAGAGCTTTCCGGCCGCCGCGTAGTCGGCGTAGGCGCCGATCTGCGCCATGTCGGGCGCCCGCCCGGCGTCGACCATCTCCGCGACCTTGCGGTCGACGTCGTTCCAGGAGTAGACGCTGACGTCGACGCGCACTCCGGAGTGCTTGGCCTCGTACTCCTTGGCCAGGCCGTCCCAGTACGCACGCGAGCTGTTGGCCTTGGAGTCGCCGTAGTCGGCGGCGACGAGTCTCAGGGTGACGTCACCGGAGTGTCCGGTCAGGCCGCAGCCCCCGAGGAGCGCTGTCATACCCAATGCGGACATACCCGCGATCGTTCCTGTACTCCGCCGCTGCACCGCTGAGATCCCCTGCCCGGCCGTCACGCCGCTCGCTGTCTGGACCCATAAGGTCTACACCACGTGAGTGGACTAGACCTCTTATGGGTCTACGGGTCACACTGTTCCCCGTGAGACATGTCATCGCCCTCGACGTGGGCGGCACCGGAATGAAGGCCGCCCTGGTCGGCGCCGCCGGCGAGCTGCTCCACACCGACCGTCGGGCGACCGGCCGCGAGCGCGGACCGCAGGCGGTCGTCGCCTCGATCCTCGGCTTCGCCGCCGAGCTGCGCGCCCACGGCGAGGAGCGGTTCGGCGAGCCCGCGTCCGCCGCCGGGGTCGCCGTCCCCGGCATCGTCGACGCCGAGCGGGGCGTCGCCGCCTACTCGGCCAACCTGGGCTGGCGCGACGTGCCCCTGCGCGACCTGCTGGCCGCCCGGCTCGGCGGGGTCCCGGTGGCCCTCGGCCACGACGTGCGCGCCGGCGGCCTCGCGGAGGGCCGGATCGGCGCGGGCCGGGGAGCCGACCGGTTCCTCTTCGTACCGCTCGGCACCGGCATCGCGGGCGCGATCGGCATCGACGGCCGGATCGAGGCGGGCGCGCACGGCTTCGCGGGCGAGATCGGCCATGTCGTCGTACGGCCCGGCGGAACCCCCTGCCCGTGCGGGCAGCGCGGCTGCCTGGAGCGGTACGCGTCGGCGGCGGCCGTCAGCGCGGCCTGGGCCGCCGCGTCCGGCGACCCGGCGGCGGACGCGGCCGACTGCGCCCGGGCCGTCGCATCCGGGGACCACCGGGCCCGGCAGGTCTGGCAGGACGCCGTCGACGCGCTCGCCGACGGCCTGGTCACCGCCCTCACCCTGCTGGACCCGCGCACGCTCATCATCGGCGGCGGGCTGGCCGAGGCGGGCGAGACCCTGTTCGCACCGCTGCGGGACGCCGTCCGGCGGCGCGTCACCTTCCAGAAGCTGCCGTCCCTGGTCCCCGCGGCCCTCGGGGACACCGCCGGATGCCTCGGTGCCGGGCTGCTGGCCTGGGATCTCCTGACCACGACCGACCGTACGGAGGTAACCACCTGATGGCAGCCGACCCGGAGGCGCGACCAGCCACCCACCCCCCGCGGCCCGCGACCGGCCCGGCGCCCCTCGTCCTGTCCGGCGCCCGGGTGGTCCTGCCCACCGGAACCGTCGGCGGCGGCCGGGTGGTCGTCGACGGCGAACGCATCGCCGGGAGCGCCCCGGAGCAGGCCGAGGTGATCGACGTGTCCGGCCACTGGCTGGTGCCCGGCTTCGTCGACCTCCACAACCACGGCGGCGGCGGCGCCTCCTTCACCTCCGGCACGGTCGAGGAGGTCCTCAAGGGCATCCGCACCCACCGGCTGCACGGCACGACGACCCTGGTCGCCTCCACCGTCACCGGCGAGATGGACTTCCTCGTGCGGCGCGCGGGGCTGCTCTCCGAACTGGTCGAGCAGGGCGACCTGGCCGGCGTCCACTTCGAGGGCCCGTTCATCTCGCCGTGCCGCAAGGGCGCGCACTCCGAGGCGCTGCTGCGCGACCCGGACCCGGCGGCCGTGCGCAAGCTGCTCGACGCGGCGCGCGGCCGGGCCGCGATGGTCACCCTCGCGACCGAACTGCCCGGCGGCATCGACTCCGTGCGGCTCCTCGCCGAGCAGGGCGTGATCGCCGCGATCGGTCACACGGACGCGACGTACGAGCAGACGGTCGAGGCGATCGACGCCGGCGCGACCGTCGCCACGCACCTCTTCAACGCGATGCCACCGCTCGGCCACCGTGAGCCGGGCCCGATCACCGCGCTCCTCGAAGACGGCCGCGTCACCGTCGAGTTGATCAACGACGGCACTCATCTCCACCCGGCCGCACTCCAGTTGGCGTTCCATCACGCGGGCGCGGAGCGGGTGGCGTTCATCACGGACGCGATGGACGCGGCCGGCTTCGGCGACGGGCGGTACCTGCTCGGCCCGCTGGAGGTCGAGGTCAGCGAGGGCGTGGCCCGGCTGGTGGAGGGCGGTTCGATCGCCGGCTCCACGCTCACCCTGGACCGGGCCTTCACACGCGCGGTCACCGTCGACCGGCTGCCGGTGGAGGACGTCGTCACCGCCCTGTCGGTGAACCCGGCCAGGCTGCTGGGGAGGTACGACGAGATCGGCTCACTGGAGCCCGGCAAGTACGCCGACCTGGTGCTGCTGGACTCCGCGTTCGACCTCAAGGGCGTGATGCGGCACGGCAGTTGGGTGGTCGATCCCCGACTGGGCTGACCCGTGGCGGATCGCGGGAGAGGGGTGGCCGGTCCGGATCTGGGCCGGCCCCGGTCTCTTTGACATGATCGAGCCGCCGGAACAGCGACGGCGAGCGTGTGCGCGCCTGTGCGGGGGAGGTCGGACCAGGTGATCCTCACGGTCACGCTGAACACCGCCCTCGACCTCACCTACCGGGTACGGGAGTTGCGCCCGCACGGCTCGCACCGCGTCCTGGAGGTGACCGAACGGCCGGGCGGCAAGGGGCTGAACGTCGCCCGCGTACTCGCCGCCCTCGGCCACGAGGTGACGGTCACCGGCTTCACGGGCGGCGCGACCGGACACGTCGTAAAGGAGCAACTGGCCCGTACGACAGGGGTGTTCGACGCGCTCGTCCCGGTCGCCGGCGCGACCCGGCGCACGATAGCCGTCGTGGACGGACGGACCGGCGACACGACCCAGCTCAACGAGCCCGGCCCGACGGTGGATCGGGCCGAGTGGTCGGCGTTGCAGGAGGCGTACGGTCAACTCCTGGGCAGCGCCTCGGTGGTGGCCCTGTGCGGAAGTCTCCCGCCGGGAGTGCCGGTGGGGGCGTACGCGGGGCTGATCAGGAGTGCGCGGGCGGCCGGGGTGCCGGTGCTGCTCGACACCAGCGGGGAGCCGCTGCGGCGCGGGGTGGCCGCCCGCCCCGACATCGTCAAGCCGAACGCCGACGAACTGGCCGAACTCACCGGCTCCCACGAGCCGTTGCGCGGGGCGCAGGACGCGCGCCGCCGGGGCGCCCGCGCGGTGGTCGCCTCCCTGGGCCCGCGGGGCCTGCTCGCGCTCACCCCGGAGGGACGCTGGCAGGCGGCCCCGCCCACCCGCGTCCGCGGCAACCCGACGGGCGCGGGCGACTCGGCGGTCGCGGGCCTCGTCTCCGGCCTGGTCGAACAACTTCCGTGGCCGGAGCGGCTGTCCCGCGCGGTCGCGCTGTCGGCGGCGACGGTTCACTCCCCCGTCGCGGGCGAGTTCGACCGGGCGGCGTACGAGGAGCTGGCGGGACGGGTGACCGTGACGGGAGGGGCGCGTCCCGGCAAGGGGCTCAAGGGGCTCCCGCGGCCCGGGACCGCCTAGCGTTCCGTTCGGCACCGGCAGGGCGACCCCTCCGGCGTGGGCGGCGGCCCGGACGCCGCTTCGGGGCTCAGCCGCCGGACTTGACCCAGCCCTTGACCAGCCACATCTGGTCCAGCAGGGCGTCGCACTGGTTGCCCTGCTCGCACGAGACCTTGATGCTGTTCGTGCCCTTGTTGAGCTGGATGTAGTTGTAGGTCTTCGTCCAGCCCTTCGCGTAGTCGCCCTCGGCGGCGGACGCCCAGTTCTTCAGGCCGACCGGTGTGTCGGAGGCCGTGCCGTTCACCGTGAGCGTCGCGTTGCCGTCCTTGCCGGGGACGCTGTAGCCGATGTACACGCTGTACTTGCCGGACTTGGGGATGCCGCTGACGTTCCACGTCACCGACGAGCCGACCTGGTTGAAGCCGCTGACGTAGACGCCGCCGTCCGCCTTCGCGCCCTTGACGTCGGACGCGGTGGCGGCGCCGCCACCGAGCAGCAGGGCCTTCGCGTCGATCGTCGGAAGGTCCTCCTCGCTCGCCGCGCTGTTGCTGGCCGACGGGCTCGGCGCCGCACTCTGCGACGCCGCCGGAGAGGCGCCCGAGCCGCTCGCGTCCTTGTTGTCGTCGCTGCCGTTCATCATCGCGACGCTGATCCCGATCACCACGGCGGCGACCACCGCGACCGCGCCGATCAGCAGGCCCTTGGTGTTGGGGCCACGCCGGCCGCCGCCACCGCCGTGCGAGGGGGGCTGCTGGCCTCCGGGCGGGCCGCCGGGCAAGGTCTCCGGGGCCTGGTAGCGCGTGTTCGACGGGGCGGCACCGTAGGGCTGCTGCTGCGGGACCGTCTGGCCGTACTGCTGGTAGGGCGCGGTCGCGGCCTGCTGGCCGCCGCCGTACTGGCGCTCGCCGACGGCGCGCACCCGGTTGACCGATCCCGGGTAGCCATAGCCGCCGCCACCGGAGGGCGGCTGGGCTCCGTTGGCCTGGCCATCCGCGTACAGATAGCCGAACGGGTCGTCGTCCTCGGGCGTGCTCGCGCCGTTGTTGCCGGGCGTCATCCCTAGGTACTCCTCAACAGGTGCGGGTCGGATGCGTTGCGTCTGGTGAACAGCGAGCCTACCCTCCCCCATTCTCGAACGCGCTCGAACGGGGGGACCCCCGACGGGTGCCGGAAGGGGCGGCTCGGACCGTGTCAGCTCGCCGACCTGGAGATCATCCCGCGCGTCTGTGCTGTTTGGGACGAGATCGTTTCTCGACGTACATCCGTTCGTCAGCGGATTTCAACACCTCGTCCGCCGTCTTGCCGCAGTGTGCCCATCCGATGCCGAAACTCGCCCCGACCCGCACGGCGCGCCCGTCCACCCGGATGGGCTGGATTATCTCGTTCCGCAGCCGTACGGCGAGGTCCTGGGCGTCGGCCTTGCCGAGCCCGTCGGCCAGCACCACGAACTCGTCGCCGCCCAGCCGGGCGACCGTGTCGCCGTCGCGCACGGCCCGGCCGAGCCGCCGGGCGACCTCGATGAGGACCGCGTCGCCCGCATTGTGCCCGAACCGGTCGTTGATCGACTTGAAGCCGTCGAGGTCGCAGAAGAGGACCGCGAGCCCCTTGGTGCCGTCGTCGCGCTCCCCCTCGGGGGCGATGGCGTGCACATGGTGGTCGTAGGCGTCCAGGACGTCCGCGTCGGACCGGAAGTCGAAGCCGCTCCCGGTCGCGGGCGCGGTCCCGTCGTAGGCCGGATGCCCGTACGCGGCGTCGATGGACTCGATCTCGCCGGGGTGCGTGGAGTGCGGGCGCTGGCAGATGCGGGAGGAGAGGCGGGTGCGCAGCTCCGCCGAGTTCGGCAGGCCGGTCAGCGCGTCGTGCGAGGCCCGGTGGGCGAGCTGGAGCTCGCGGCGCTTGCGGTCCTCTATGTCCTCGACGTGGGTGAGCAGGAAGCGGGGTCCGTCGGCGGCGTCCGCGACGACCGAGTTGCGCAGCGAGACCCAGAGGTAGGTGCCGTCACGGCGGCCGAGCCGCAGCTCCGCGCGTCCGCCCTCCGCCGAGGTTCTCAGCAGGGTGCCTATGTCCTCGGGGTGCACGAGGTCGGAGAAGGAGTAGCGGCGCATCGCGGAGGCGGGCCGGCCGAGCAGCCGGCACAGGGCGTCGTTGCTGCGCAGGATGCGGCCGTGCTGGTCGCCGCCCATCTCGGCTATCGCCATGCCGGAGGGCGCGTACTCGAAGGCCTGCCGGAAGCTTTCCTCACTGGCGCGCAGCGCCTGCTGCTCCCTTTCGAGCCGGACCAGGGCGCGCTGCATGTTGGCGCGCAGCCGCGCGTTGCTGATCGCTATGGCCGCCTGGAACGCGTACATCTGGAGCGCCTCGCGCCCCCACGCGCCCGGCCGTCGTCCGTTGCGCGGCCGGTCCACGGAGAGGACGCCGATCAGCTCGCCGCAGGCGTTGCCGGGGCCGCCGGGCGTGTACATGGGCGCGAAGAGCCGGTCGGCGGGGTGCCATTCGTCCTCGAAGCGGGGCGCGGGACCGTCGGTGTACCACTGCGGTACGTCGTCCTCGTCGAGGACCCAGCCCTCGGTGTGCGGGATGAAGCGCAGATCGCCCCAGGCCTCGCCCATGGTGAGCCGGCGCTCCCAGGAGGGGCGCGAACCGACCCGGCCGGTGATGAGCGCCTCGGCGGCCGCGTTCCCGGCGAAGGCGGCGACGACCAGATCGCCGTCCCCGCGGACGAGGTTGACGCAGGCCAGCTCGTAGCCGAGGCCGTTCACGACGCCGTCCGCGACGGTCTGCAGCGTGTCCGCCAGGCTGCGGGCCGTGTTCATGTCCGCCATGACCTGATGCAGCTGTCGCAGGGTCGTGAGGCGGACGTAGGGTTCCGACTCGGTCTCCATGCTCGCCCTCCCCCCGAGACCTCGCAGCGAATCAAGGGTTCTGTTCGGCGCTTCCTGTCCGTGCTCTTGTCGGCGCTTCTCGTCGGTGGTGCTCTTGCATCCTCCCCGCCACTGAATCACAGCGCGCTGCCCACTCGGTACACAGGGTCAACAATTGATGCCCCTTGTGACTCAAGTCACAGCGAAACATGAACAATTGAGTGGAGATTCTGCATTTTCTCTGTGCGCTTCCTGATCGCAAAGTTTGTCGGTGGGGGACATGATGCACGAGATCGTCGTCCGCTGGTCCTAGGTCCGGAACAAGACCGAGGTCCGATGCGGGCGCGGGGACCGGAGACTAGCGTTCCGAAGGTGTTGAACACTCCCCCCGCCCCGTCTCCCGCCCTCGCCGCCGCCCCCGCCGGGCATCCTGTGGGGGTGAGCAACGACGAGTTCCGCGCCGCCATGTCCCGGCTGGCCGCGGGCGTGGTCCTGGTGACCGCCCACGAGCCGCCGCTCGACCCGGACGACCCGCACGCACCGGACGGCGAGGACGTGGGCATGACCGCGACCGCGTTCCTGTCGGTTTCCCTGGACCCGCCGCTGGTCATGGTCAGCCTGCGCGAGGGCTCCCGGATGGACGACCTGCTCGACGAACAGCCCCTGTGGGCGGTCTCGGTCCTCTCCGAGAGCCAGCGCCACATCGCCGGCCGCTTCGCCATGAAGGGCCGCATCAGCGACCGCCTCCTCTTCGACGACATCCCCTACGCCCGCGGCGGCGCGACCGGCGCCCTCTTGGTGCGCGGCGCCCTCGCCACCCTGGAATGCCGCACGGAGCAGCGGGTGCCGGCCGGCGACCACGTCCTGGTCGTCGGCCGGGTGCTGACGGCGGAGGTGGGCAGCGCGGACGCCGGACCGCTGGCGTATTTCCGGGGCCGCTACCGGCAGTTGGGCTGAGGGGGCCGCGCCGGGACACGCGGCGGGCGGGACGGGAGGGGCAGCAGGGACAGGAAGGCGACGGTCCGCTAACCCCAGTCGCGGCCGGAGCGCCCCCGCTTGGTGTCGGAACGCTGCTTCTTCTCGCGCAGCCGCCGTTCGTTGATGCCCCGGGGAATGCGGGTGGCCCGGCGGGGCCTGGGCGGCGGCGCGGTGGCCTCGGCGAGGAGCGACGCGAGGCGCACGGCGGCGGTCTCCCGGTTGCGCCACTGGGAACGGTGCTCGGAGGAACGGACGGTGACGACGCCGTCGACGAGCCGCGCCGCCAGCCGCTCCAGCGCCCGCCGCTTCCAGACGTCGGGCAGCGCCTCCGTCCCGGCCAGGTCGAACCGCAGCTCCACCTGGGTGTCGCTGGTGTTGACGTGCTGTCCGCCGGGCCCGGACGACCGCGAGAAACGCCACATCAGCTCGGCCTCGGGCAGGGAGACGGAGCCACGGATCAGATAGGGACCGGACATGGCCCCATGGTCGCGCGTCCATCCGGCCCACGTCACCCCGATTACCCCAGGTGTTCCGGGTAAAGGAAGTAAAGCCACCGGAACCTTTGACACCCCCCTTGGCGTTCATAGAGGTACCGGTAGCTTCGTCCACAGTGCGAAGCCCGCACCGCAACGAGGGAAGGACTCCCCACAATGGCTGTAAGCCTGTCCAAGGGTGGCAACGTCTCGCTCACCAAGGAGGCTCCGGGCCTGACCGCCGTCACCGTGGGCCTCGGCTGGGACGTCCGCACCACCACCGGCACGGACTTCGACCTCGACGCCTCGGCGATCGCGGTGAACCCGGAGGGCAAGGTCTACTCGGACGGACACTTCGTCTTCTTCAACAACAAGCAGACGCCGGACCAGACCATCGTCCACACGGGCGACAACCGCACGGGTGAGGGCGCCGGCGACGACGAGGCGATCAACGTCAACCTGGCCGGCCTCCCGGCCGACGTCGAAAAGATCGTCTTCCCGGTCTCGATCTACGACGCCGAGACCCGCTCGCAGAACTTCGGCCAGGTCCGCAACGCCTACATCCGCATCGTCAACCAGGCCGGCGGCGCCGAGATCGCCCGCTACGACCTCTCCGAGGACGCGGCCACCGAGACGGCCATGGTCTTCGGCGAGCTGTACCGCAACGGCGCGGAGTGGAAGTTCCGCGCCGTGGGCCAGGGTTACGCCTCCGGCCTGGTCGGTATCGCCCAGGACTTCGGCGTGACCGTCTGACGGACACACGGCGCGCGCGACGCGACGCGCGATGCGCGATGCGCGGAAGCCCCCTGCTGCGGTCGACCGCGACAGGGGGCTTCCGCGCGCCAGGGAACTCCCCCTGCCCGGGCACGCCGCCCGAACGCGACATTCCCGGCACCGGCTAGCGTGCCCCCATGTTCCTCGAATCGCTCTCGCTGACGGACGACGGTGCCTTCCCCGGTGAGCTGCTCACCGAACTCACCGCGCTCTACGCCGCCGACCATCGCTTCCACGCGTACACCGGGGAGTTCACGGACCCGCACGACGTCCGCCCGGAACAGGCGGCGACCGCGCTGGCGGACGAACTGGCCCGCCCCGGGGCGCGGGTACTGGTCGGGCGGAGCGCCGGACGACTGACCGGAGTCGTCATCACCCTCGCCGGACAGGACGGCCCCGACGCCGATCCCGATCCGTGGATCGGGCTGCTGATGGTGGACGCGGGCGCGGGCGGTCAACGGCAGGGAGGCGTCCGGAAGTTGCCCTCCCGGGCCGAGGAACGGCTGCGGGCGGACGGCCGGTACGGGAACGCGGACGCGGACACGGGCGGGAACGCGGAGGCGGGCGCGGGCGCGGGCTCAAGGGTTGGGGCAGGGGCAGTCGGTCAACGGCAGGACGCCGCAGGGAAGTTGGCCTCCCTGGTCGAGGAACGCCTGCGGGCGGACGGCCGGTACGGCGTGCGGCTGGCCGTGCCGGAAGACAACGCCGACGACCTCGCCCTCTGGACCGCCCTCGGCTACGAGGTCGTCGGCCACCGCGAGGACCGCCGCCCCGGCCGCCGCCGCGCCGTGCTGCGCAAGGTCCTGCGCACCCCCCGCCGCGCCGCCCGGGTCGCCGTACTCGACCCCGCCGGCTCCGTCTTCCTCTTCCGGTACGACAACGACGAGGTCGGCGCCCACTGGGCGCTCCCCGGCGGAGGCATCGAAGGCGCCGAGACACCGCGCCAGGGCGCCCTGCGGGAGTTGGCCGAGGAGACCGGCTGGACCGACCTGCGGCCCGGCCCGCTGCTGTGTACCTGGGAGCACGACTTCACCCGCTTCGACATCCCCGTCCACCAGCACGAGCACATCTACGTCGCCCACGGCCCGCACCGCGAACCCACCGGCCCCCTCGCCGCCGCCCACGCCGAGGACGGCATCCTGGACTGGCGCTGGTGGCCGCGAACGGAACTCGCCACCACGACGGAGGCCGTGTGGCCACCCGAACTCGCCCGCTACCTCGACGAGTTGGAGGAGGGCAAGCTGGGCGCATGGAGCGGATGACGCCGGCCGGCCCGACGACCGCGCCGAAGCCACGCCCCCCTTGCTCCCGGAACCGTCGTCCCCTTACTCGTGGGCCGGCCGCCCCTTGCCGTAGAGCCAGTCCTTCCAGATCTCGTCGAAGTCCTTGCCCGGGGCCTTCTTCTCGACGTACGCCGTGAAGTCCGCGGTGTTCGCGCTGCCGTGGCGGTGGGTGGCCGCCCAGCCCGTGAGGATGGCACGGAAGGCCGCGTCGCCCACGGTCAGGCGGATCTTGTGGAGGACCATCGCGCCGCGTTCGTAGACCGGGCTGTCGGAGATGTGGGCGGCGCCCGGCGGGTCGGCGGGCGGGAAGGTCCAGGCCGACTTGCGTCTGTAGTTCGCGTCGAAGCTCTGCTGTGCCGTGTCGCCGCCGTGGTCCTCGTCCCAGAGCCACTCCGCGTAGGTCGCGAACCCCTCGTTGAGCCACATGTCGCGCCAACTCTTCGGGGTGACGGAGTCGCCGTACCACTGGTGGGCGAGTTCGTGGACGAGGGTGCCGGTTTCGGGGGCGCCGGGGAAGACGGGGCGGTTCTGGGTCTCCAGCGCGTAGCCGGCGTCCTCGGGACGGTCGACGATCGCGCCGGTGGACGAGAAGGGGTACGGACCGAAGGCGGCCTCCTCCCAGGCGATGATCTCCGGCAGTTTCGCCAGCACCTTCCGGCTCGCGGCCGCCTGCTGCGGGTCGACCGCCACGTAGACCGGGAGGCCGCTTCTTGTCGTCGTACGGCTGATGTCGTAGTGGCCGATCGCGACCGTGGCGAGATAGGTCGCCATGGGTTCCGCGGTGTGCCAGGTGTAGGTCGTGCGGTTGCCGCGCGTCGTCGGCCCGGCTGCCAACTCCCCGTTGGACACCGCCTGCAGCCCCTTCGGAACCGTCACCGCGATGTCGTACGACGCCTTGTCCGAGGGGTGGTCGTCACCGGGGAACCACGCCATCGAGCCCGTCGGTTCGCCGAGCGCCAGCGCGCCGTCCGCCGTCCGCAGCCAGCCCTCCCGCGAACCGTCCGGGTCGGTGATCGTCACCGGAGTGCCGGAGTAGCGGACCGTCGTACGGAACGTCCTGCCCTTGCGCAGATCCTCCCGCGGGCGGACGGTCAGTTCCTGGCCGGAGCGGTTCCAGCGGGCGTCCTTCCCGTCGACGCCGAGCGAGCGGACGTCCATGCCCTCGAAGTCCAGGTCGAACGCGGAGAGGTCCCGCGTCGCCCGGGCCGTGATCCGCGCCGTGCCGGTGAGGTGGTGGGTACCGGGGTCGTAGGCGAGGGCCAGGGCGTAATGCGTGACGTCGTAGCCGCCGTTGCCCGCCTTCGGAAAGTACGGATCGCGCACACCGGAACCCCCTGGCGTGCCCCGGACCCCGACCCCGGCACACGCCGTCAGGGCAACGGCCAGCACAACAGCCAGAACGGCAGCCGGGACGGAGGCGGCGGGGGTGAGCCTGGACGCGAACGGCACGGGTCGGTACACGACCGCGATCCTACGAGCGCGAGCCCCACGGTGAACACGAGCGGACGCAGGGAACATGGGGAACGGGTGCGTGCGGAGAGCGCCGAGTTCGGGGGGCGGCGGGGGGAACGGCGTTCACACGAAGAGCGCCGAGTTGGCGGGGGCGGAGGGGAGGCGGCATTCACACTAGGAGCGCCAAGGTCGCGGGGCCGGAGGGGAGACGGCGTTCACACGAGCGAGGGCCGTGAACGCGGGTAACTCTATGAACACCGGCCAGGGCTGTGTTTGCGAGGAGCGTGGGTGGAGGTGAGCGGCGCCGAACGCGACCAGCTCCGAGTTAGCGAGAAGCGGCGTATTCGCGGGCCGGCGCTGTGAACGGGAAGACCACTGTGAGCACGAACCAGCGCAGAGTGCGCGAAAGGCGTCGTAACCACGAACAGCGCCGTGAACGCGACATACGCCGTAAGCCCGAGAAGCGCCGTGCACAAAAGCAAGTCCCGTGAACCCAGTTGACCCGTAACTCTCAGAAGCCCCGCGCACACAAGCCGACGCCGCGAGCACAAGCAACGCGAGGAACGTCCGGCGGCGCGATCGATAACCCAGCCCTCCAAGCCCCCAAGCCCCGATACTCCGCCACGGCGCGACACGGCGATACGGCGATACGGCGATACGGCGATACGGCGATACGGCGATACGCCAACGCGTGCCCGCAGGCCCGGCCCCGCAGGGAGCGGACGCGGGTACCCGGCGGGGCGCGTGACACCATCTCCTACGTGCTCGACATCGGCTATGCCCTCTCCAACCGCTTCCCCGACCCCCCGCAGACCGACTACCGGCGCGCGGACGTCCGCGCGCTGCGGCACGACTTGTTCTGCGGTGACGTCTACCTCGCCGACACCAAGGCGGACCGGGAGCTGTCCACGGCGTGGGGGTGGGTGCCGGTGCTCGATTTCGCTTGGGCGCTGTGCGACATCGTCGAGCGGATCGACCAGGACCCGGCGAGGTCGCGCGCGTCCCGGCCCCAGCGGGCGGAGCTGGATTTCACCGAGTCCACGGACCGGATGCTGTTCGAGCGGCGCTTCGGGTGGGTCGACGTCGAGGCGGACTGGATGCGGCGGGACGAGAAGGCGCTGACCTTCTCGCACGCCGAGCTGCGGCGCGAGGCGCGGGACTTTCTGCACGACCTGATCGCCGATCTGGTCGATCTGCACGAGGAGTTGGGCGAGAATCCGGCGGTCTGGACGTTGCAGGCCCGGTTCCCCAGGGTGCGGTGAGCGTCCCTGCCGGGGCCCGGGTCGAAAGCGACGCCCCCCATTCCGTCCCCGTCGCCGCCCCTACCCCTCCCCGTCCCTGCCCTCGCCTCTTGTCCTCATCCCTGCCGCTGCACCCATCCCTAACCCCTACCCAGCCCCCACCCCGTCCCCCGCCCCCGTCTATCCCTCCACCCGGATTCCCAGCTGTCCCGCCAACACCGGTGCCAGGTCCAGTAGTTGGCTCATGCTGATCACCGCGCCCGCCAGCCGCTCGACTCCTCGCGCGATCTCCAGTTCCGCCGCCCCCCGCAGATCCACGTCGGTGAACGTCACGTCGGTGAAGTCAGCCCCCTTCAGCGTGCAGTCCAAGAACTCGACCCGTTCCAGCCGGGCGCCCATGAAGTCCGGCTCGACCAGGACGCAGCTCTCGAAGACGACGTCCCGGAGCCGGGCCCTGCGCAGGTTGAGATAGTCGATCTTGCCGCCGCGGATCACCACCCGCTCCAGCACGGCGCCGTGCAGCTGGACCCCGCCCATCCGGGTGTCGATCAGTTCGACGTCACGCAGGGTGGACTCCGCCAGGTCGGTGCCGACGCCCCGTATGCCGGTCAGGACCGAGTCGAGCACGCGCGCGTGGTGCAGCCGCGTCTCGTCCAGGGCGCAACCCGTCAGCGCGCAGTCCATGAAACGGGCGCCCGCGCCGTCCTGCCCGACGAAGTCCTGCTCCTGGAAGTCCAGCCCGTCGTAGTCGCCGTCCGGCTCCAACTCCCCGCCGCCGTACGGCTCAAGACCGGGCAACCGCACCTCCGGCCGCCGGGCCGCCTTCACCGCCGTACGCGAACCGGACCCTTCGGAGGCACCGGCCCTGTCGGTCCGCCCGGTCCGGGCCGCCCCGCCCGTCGCTTTCCTCACCATGGCCCCATCCTGCACCCCGCCACTGACAACCGGCCCGGCCCGGCCCCGCCACACGGGACGCGCCGACCACCCGGCGCGCTGCCCCTCGGCACCCAGCGCTCATGAGGCCGGGGCGCAGAGATCCGGAAGCGGACACCCGGCAGCGGAGACACCGGAGCGAACACGCGGAAGCGGACACCCGGCAGCCGAGACCCGGAAGTGGCGACCCAAGAGCGCGCAGTCTGGGGCCGGAGGCGCTGGGATGAAGGCGCCGCGCGGATGCGCTACGTACTGATTCATGGTGTTCTGACCAGATGAGTGTCACCCGTTCAGGTGAACCCGGAAGGGCCGCCGCCGCGGAGCCCGACCCCCGGCGCTGGTGGGGTCTGGTGATCATCGCCCTCGCGCAGCTGATGGTGGTCCTCGACGCGACGATCGTGAACATCGCCCTCCCCTCCGCCCAGCGCGACCTGGGGATGTCCGACGGCGACCGGCAGTGGGTGATCACCGCGTACACGCTGGCCTTCGGCGGACTGCTGCTGCTGGGCGGGCGGGTCGCCGACCTGGTGGGGCGCAAACGGACGTTCATCATCGGCCTGATCGGTTTTGCCGGCGCCTCCGCGCTCGGCGGCGCGGCCACCACCTCGGGGATGCTCTTCGGCGCCCGCGCCCTCCAGGGCGTCTTCGCCGCCCTCCTCGCCCCGTCCGCGCTCTCTTTGCTGACCACGACCTTCACCGATCCCAAGGAGCGCGGAAAGGCCTTCGGGATCTACGGCGCGCTGGCGGGCAGCGGTTCGGCGATCGGTTTCATCGCGGGCGGGCTGCTGACCGAGTACCTGAACTGGCGCTGGTGCCTGTACGTCAACATCCCCATCGCGATCGTCGCGGTGGTCGGCGCGTTCGCCCTGCTGCACGACCGGCCAGGCCACGAGGGCGTCCGGCTGGACGTGCCCGGCGCGGTGCTGGGCTGCGGCGGTCTGGTGGCGATCGTCTACGGGTTCAGCGAGGCGGAGCCGCGCGGCTGGACGGACCCGGTGGTGCTGGGTCTGTTCGCGGCGGGTGCCGTGCTGCTGACGGCGTTCGTGTGGTGGCAGAACAGGGCGCCGAGCCCGTTGCTGCCGCTGCACATCATCAAGGACCGCGACCGGGCCGGCTGCTTCCTCACCATGGGCCTGGCCGTGATCGGCATGTTCGGCATGTTCCTGTTCCTGACCTACTACCTCCAGGTCATCCTCGGCTACTCGCCGGTCAAGACGGGCATGGCCTTCCTGCCGCTGACCGTCGCGATCATCATCGGCTCGACCCAGATCTCGGCCCGGCTGCTGAACCACCTCCCGCCACGCGCCCTGATGGTCCCCGGCATGATCCTGGCGGCGGGCGGCATGGTCTTCTTCACCCAGCTGACGGTGAACTCGGACTACACCAGCGAGATGCTGCCCGGGCTGCTGCTGATGGGGCTCGGCATGGGCCTGACCTTCATGCCGGTGTTCGCCACCGCCACCGCCGGGGTCGCCCCGCAGGACGCGGGTGTCACCTCGGCGACCGTCAACACCGCGCAACAGGTGGGCGGTTCGATCGGCACGGCACTCCTCAACACGATCGCCACCACCACCAGCGTGACGTACATCGCCGCCCGGCTGCACGACCCGGCGAACGCGGCGCGCAAGGCGCTGGTCACCCGCGAGGGCATCGTGCACGGCTACACGGTCGCCATCTGGTGGGCCGTCGCCGTGATGCTGCTGGCGGGGCTGGTCGCGGGGCTGATGGTGACAGCACGCGCGCCCCGGCACGGGGCTGCGGCCGACGGGGCACCCGTACCCGAGTCGGTCGCCTGATCTCCGAAACCGCACGGCCGTCATGCAGCACTGCTGCCACAGCCGCCGAGAAGCCCCGCGATTGCGGCCGGTGCCCGGGGGGCGAGGTCCGCGTGAAGCCGCCGCCGTACGCGACACAGGTCGGCTAGTTCCGCATCAGCGCGACCACCGCCTCCTTCGGATTCCAGGCTTTTCCACAGCCTCTGACCAGCGGATAGCAGGCGAGGCCGATCACCACGGAGGTGAAGTGCCCCAGGTCGGTGAAGGTCCGCCCGGTCGCCAGCGGCACGCCGTAGATCAGCAGCACGACCACCAGATACGGGTACCGCCACGGCACCGCGATCCGGTACGCCAGTACCCCGACGACTCCTGCCAGCGCGTAACTGACCCCGATGTCAAGGGTGTTGACCGCGGACCGGGGTGCCACCCCATGCTTGACCGCCCACAGGAGGGCGCCCTCGCTGATCAGCGTCGCCAGGACGTGCGCGGCCACGCACACCAGCAGCCAGCGCGCCGTACCGATCCAGCGTTCCGCCTGGGCGTGGAAAACGGTGAACAGCACCGCGTACGGCAGCCACTTCCCGCTGTCGATCCACATCGCGCTGGCGAAGAGCACCCGCACCGGATCGTTCGACAACTCATGGAGGTTGGTCGACCGCTGCCGCAGGAAGTCCGTCTCGAACTCAGGTGACATGCGATGGAGGGCGACCGTCGTCAGGAACAGGATGCCCAGCCACACGTACGTGCCGGGGGCACTGGCGACGTACGTCCACACCCTGTGGAGACCCCGGCGCATTCGCATGTGCCGATTCACGCACGCCGGTATCGTCCCGTCCGTGATCGACATCCCGGACGGTCTGGTCACCGCGCAGGTGAGGCACAACGGGCAGGCGGGCCGCGACTTCCTCGCGCGGCTCCCCGAACGTGCCGCCCGCTTCCTGGACGAGTGGTCGCTACGGCGCGACGGTCCCCCGGCGCACGGCGTCTCCGCCCTCGTCCTGCCGGTCGTCCGGGCCGACGGCAGCGGGGCGGCCCTCAAACTCCCGTACCTGGACGAGGAGACCGCAGGCGAACCGGCCGCCCTGCGCACCTGGGCCGGGGGCGGCGCCGTACGGCTGCTGGACCACGACGCCGGGACCGGCACCCTGCTCCTGGAACGCCTCGACGCGTCCCGCCCCCTCACCCGCGAACCGGACACCCGTACGGCCGTCCTGGTCATCGCCGACCTGCTCGCCCGTCTTACGGCGTTCCCCGCACCCCCGGACCTCCCCCGCCGTCTCGGCGACCTGACCAGGGCCATGCTCGCCGAGGTCCCCCGGGCCCTCCCCCGCCTCCCCGACCCGGCGGACCGCCGCCTCATCGAGGACTGCGCCGCCGCCGTACGCGAGGTCGCCTCCGCGCCGGGCGACCGGCTCCTGCACTGGGACCTGCACTACGACAACGTCCTCGCCGCCGGTCGGGAACCGTGGCTGGCCATCGACCCCAAACCCCTCGCGGGCGACCCGGGCTTCGAACTCCTCCCCGCACTCCGCAACCGGTTCAACCCCGCCGAGATCACCTGGCGTTTCGAGGCGATGACGGACCTGCTCGGGCTGGACCGGGAACGGGCGCGGGCCTGGACGCTGGGGCGGGTCCTCCAGGACGCGCTGTGGGACCTGCGGGAGAACCGGCGGCCGGCGGCCGGGCGGCTGGAGATCGCCCGCAGGCTGCGGAAGGGCGCCGGACCGGCGCGGTGAGGGGTCCCGCGCGCGCTTCCGGGTCACCGGACGGTGAAGCCGGCCGCCTTGGTGTCCAGGGTCGTGGTGCCGTCCTGCGCGGTGGCCAGGACGGCGACGTGCCACGCGCCGCGCGGCGACGAGGAGGCGTCGGCATCAGTGAACCGGGCGGTGTAGGCGCAGCGCACGGTCTCCTTGCCGGCGGACTCGCAGACGGCCGCTTCCACCTCCGCCATGTCCTTGGCCGTCAGCGGCTTCTTGGCGAAGGCCGAGTGCGCCGGCCATGCCAGCACCTTCACGCTGCTGACCCCGGACGACGCCGTGACGTCCGTGGTGAAGGCGAGCGAGCCGGCGCGGTGGGCGGCGGGGGCGGTGTAGCGGGCGGTGCTGTGCGCGAGCACCGGGGGCTGCTCCCCGGCGTAGGCGAGGGCGAAGGCACCGGCCCCGCCGAGGACGACGACACCGGCGGCAACGGACAGGGCGACACGTCGGGACATGGGTTTCTCCGTGGTTGTTTCGGCACTGGATCGGACCGGCGCTGCTCGACCGCGCCGCTGCACCGATCCTGGCCGCACGGAGTGCGACGGGGATGAGCGCCGGTACTCAACCGCCCTGAGTAGGCCCGCCACGCGGTACTCGGCCCCGCGGCAGGGAGAAGGACTCGGGGAAGGAGAAAAAACGTAAGAGAGAAGAGAAGAGGGGAGGAAAGGAGCGGAGCCGCGCGGGTCAGCGGCGGCGGGCGCGCCCGGGCTCGGGCTCGGCGGGGCGGCGGCGGTTGCCGTGCCAGTCCAGGAGCAGGACCGTGGCGTCGTCCTTGAGGTTGCCGTAACAGGCGGCGAGCACCGCGCCGGTCAGGCTCCGGACGGCTTCGCGCGGGTGCAGCGCGCCGGTGTCCCGGATGACCGAGGCGAGATCGACGGCGGCCGCACCGCGGTCCTGCATGCCGTCGGTGAGCAGCACCAGGCGGTCCCCGGGCTGGAGTTGGAGCTGCTGGAGGTGGTAGCCGGTGGGGGCGGCCACACCGAAGGGCAGGTTGACGGCGAGTTCGACCTCTTCGACGGTGCCGTCGCGCAGCCGCAGGGGGCGGGGGTGGCCGGCGTTGACCAGTTCGCACAGGCCGGTGTCGAGGTCGACACAGAACAGCTGCCCGGTGGCCAGGCCGCGGCTGTGCGTGAGCAGTGCCTGGTGGGCTTGGTGGGCCTGCTTGACGGCGTCACAGCCGCCGCGGCGCGCCTGTCTCAGCGCTCCGACCAACAGGGTGGCGAGCAGGGCGGAGTTGGTGTCGTGGCCCATCGCGTCGGTGATGGACAGGTGCAGGGTGTCGCGGTCCAGGGTGTAATCGTAGGTGTCGCCACCGATGTCGTCGGCCGGGATCAGCCCGGCGGCGAGGGTGAACTCGGCCGCCTCGCAGCAGGGGGCGGAGGGAAGCAGCTGGTGCTGGATCTCCGCGGCCAGACTGGTCCGGGTGGTGCGCCGGCCCAGATGGTACAGATCGGTGAAACGGCGGTCCGTGACGATGATGTAGGCCAGCGCGTGGGCCGCTTCGCGGACCTGCCGGAACACCGTGTCGTCGGCGGCCTGCAACGTCACCTCCAGGACGCCGATGCGGTCGCCCCGGTTGGTGACCGGCGTGATCACGCGCCGGCCGCCCTTGCCGTCCGCTTCCACATGCTGGCGCTGGCTGGTCAGGACGTGGTCGTAGACACTGCCCCGCAACTCGATCGGCTCGCCGAGATCCTCGTCGGCGTCGCCGGCCGCGACCAGCCGTACCAGCCGCTCGCCGATGAGGTCGGCGAACAGGAAGGAGACGCGCTCGGCACCGAACCGCTTCTGCAGGTCGTGCGCCACCACGTCGACGGACTCCCCGGGCGGGGCCGCCTCAGCGGCGGCCAGCAGTTCGCCCAGTTCCAGATCTCCACCGTCCACGACAACCTCCCATCGGCTGCCGCACCTTCTTCCCCAACTCTCCGCAACCTCACCCCCTGACTTCATTCTGCCTGGTCAGGAGGGGTGAGGGACGGGCCCTACCGGGGGTCGAGCTCTACCCAGAGCGTTCCAGACGATTCTCGCAACCGAACGTCATCACCGAGCAGTTCCACCGAACATTCACAGAGCCCCCTGTCGGATTCGAACCGACGACCTACGCATTACAAGTGCGTTGCTCTGGCCAGCTGAGCTAAGGAGGCGTGCACGGGTGTGAGCGCGTGCCCGTGCAGTGTACCCAGGTCGCCGGGGGCCCCTGGCGGGAGTTTCCGCGAAGTTCGGGGTCGTCCGGGTACTGACAGAACAGGTGAACGCCAGGTACCGTCCTGACCCAGTTCACCCGTGTGGACTACATCCACCACCTTCCTACTCGGATCGTCCGGCACGTTCCTGCCGGTAGAAGGGGTCCTTCACCATGGCCACTGTTTCGTTCGACAAGGCGACCCGGATCTACCCGGGTTCCGAGAAGCCCGCCGTAGACGCGCTGGAGATCGAGATCGAGGACGGGGAGTTCCTCGTTCTGGTCGGCCCGTCCGGCTGCGGCAAGTCCACCTCGCTCCGGATGCTCGCGGGGCTCGAGGACGTCAACGCCGGCGCCATCCGGATCGGCGACCGTGACGTCACGCACCTGCCGCCGAAGGACCGGGACATCGCCATGGTGTTCCAGAACTACGCGCTGTACCCGCACATGACAGTCGCCGACAACATGGGCTTCGCGCTCAAGATCGCGGGCGTCAACAAGGCCGAGATCCGCCAGAAGGTGGAGGACGCGGCCAAGATCCTCGACCTCACCGACTACCTCGGCCGCAAGCCGAAGGCGCTCTCCGGCGGTCAGCGCCAGCGGGTCGCGATGGGCCGCGCCATCGTGCGTGAGCCCCAGGTCTTCCTCATGGACGAGCCGCTGTCGAACCTCGACGCCAAGCTCCGCGTCTCGACCCGTACGCAGATCGCGTCGCTCCAGCGCCGCCTCGGCATCACCACCGTCTACGTCACCCACGACCAGGTCGAGGCCATGACGATGGGCGACCGGGTGGCGGTGCTCAAGGACGGTCTGCTCCAGCAGGTCGACTCCCCGCGCAACATGTACGACCGTCCCGCCAACCTCTTCGTCGCCGGCTTCATCGGCTCCCCGGCCATGAACCTGGTCGAGGTCCCGATCACCGACGGCGGTGTGAAGTTCGGCAACAGCGTGGTGCCGGTCAACCGCGAGGCCCTGAAGGCCGCCACCGACAAGGGCGACCGCACGGTCACCGTGGGCGTCCGCCCGGAGCACTTCGACATCGTCGAGCAGAACGGCGCCGTCGCCTCCTCGCTGACCAAGGACTCCGAGGACGCCCCGGCGGGCCTCGCCGTCACCGTGAACGTCGTCGAGGAACTGGGCGCCGACGGGTACGTCTACGGCAGCGCCAAGGTCGACGACACCCTCACCGACCTGGTCGTCCGCGTCAGCGGCCGCGCGGTCCCGGACAAGGGCGCCACGCTGCACGTCGTGCCGCGGCCGGGCGAGACCCACGTCTTCTCGACCTCCACGGGCGAGCGCCTCACCGACTGAGCGACCGACTGGACGTGGTGGCCGCGGTGGGTGGCTGAACGAGCATGCGGGGAAGGGCTTCGCGGGTTTCCGCGGGGCCCTTCTCCCCGTTGCCGGCAAGTACCCCGGCAGACCGGTCATTTCGAGCGGTGTGCGTCAACCTCGTACCCCGTAGGAGCTACCGCCGCATCCCCCGAACCGGTGACTGCATGTCGCCAAAGCATTACCGGGCGCTACCCTCTCACGCGTGAAGCACTCCACTAACCATCAGACGCGACGCGGCCAGGGCCCCGCCCGCCGGGTCGGCCGCACCCTCGCCCTCGTCCTGCCCGTCGTCATGGTCCTCTCCGGGACCCTGGCGGTGACCCGGGTCAACTGGTCGGGGAGCCCCTCCAGTTCGATGCTCACCGCGACCGACGTCACGGCGGTCGGCGTCTCCTCCCGGGCAGCCGCACGCGCCCCGCAGGACGTGCTGCGCGACCACCTCCTCACCGAACTCCAGGAGCGGGACCCGGGCGTCGTCCTGACCCACCTCCAGGAGGCGGTCAACGGCCATCCGTCGCTCGCCACGCACTGCTCGACCATCGCCCGCGCCCTGGGCCGCGCCGCGGTCCGTATCTACGGCGCGACACGTGCCCAGTCGTACGCCCGGCCCGTGTGCGACACGGCCTTCGCGTCCGGGGTCATGGCGGCGCACAGCTGACCCACCCCCCGAACGAAGGTCCGACGGGTACGGAACCTCGACACCTCGGAATCTCCGCGTTTCCGGACCGCCGAACTTCCGAACTACCGAACTACCGAACTTCGGAAGAAGGTAACGGCTGATCAAGGAACGGCTGCGGCCGAAAATCCCGGTGCGGGCGCCACGTACAGTTCGGGCATGACCGATCCGAACGCCGCGTCGCGCCCCACCCAAGCCGTCATCCTCGCCGGCGGCCAGGGCTCCCGACTGCGTCCGTACACCGACGACCGGCCCAAGCCGATGGTCGAGATCCCCGGCACGGGGACGCCGATCATCGGCCATCAGCTCGTCTGGCTCGCCGAGGAGGGCGTGACCGACGTGGTGGTCAGCTGCGGCCACCTCGCCGAGGTCCTGCAGCAGTGGCTGGCGACGGCCGACCTGCCCGTCCACGTCACCACCGTGGTCGAGACCGAGCCCCTCGGCCGCGGCGGCGGTCTCAAGTACGCCGCCGCGCATCTGCCGCACCCCGAGCGCGCCTGGTACGCCACCAACGGCGACATCTGGACCCGGTTCTCGCTCCGTGACATGGCGGACTTCCACACCGAGCGGGACGCCGTCGCCACCCTCGCGCTGGCCCGGCCGCGCATCCCGTGGGGCGCCGTGAAGACGGACGGCTTCGGCCGCATCACCGACTTCATCGAGGCCCCGCCGACGACGAACGAGATCAACGCGGGGGTCTACGTCTTCTCCGCCGGCTTCGCCGACCTGCTGCCGGCCCGCGGCGACCACGAGCGCACCACGTTCCCCCGCCTCGCCCGTGAGCGGCGGCTGGCCGGCTTCCCGATCCCGCAGGGCGCGTACTGGCGCGCCATCGACACGGCCAAGGACCTGCGGGAGGCCGCGAAGGAACTGGCCGCCCTGGGACGGTAGGAAACCCGCCCGTACGCCGAAGGGGCCCCGCACGTGGATCGTGCGGGGCCCCTTCGTTCGCCGTCGTCGGGTCAGCCGGTGGGCGGAGGCAGCAGGCCACCCACCGGCCCGGCTACCCCAACAGGCCGCCCACCAGGCCGGGTTGGCCGGAAGAGGTGGAGCCGGAGCCAGAGCCGGAACCGGTGGAGCCGCTCGTGCCGGTGGAGGCGCCCGCGCTGCCGCCCGACGTGGGGCCGGAGCTGGTGCTGGGGGCCTGTCCGGCCGGAGGTGGCTGCCGGGGCGGGATCCGGCCCGTGGTGCTGCCCTGGCTGTGGCTGGGGGCACCGCCGCCGGTCGCCGGGGCGGAGGAGCTGTGGACCGCGCCCGGGGTCGTCGGGGCGCCGGAGGGAGTGGCGGAGGAGGCCGGGCGGGTGGGCCGGCCGGAGGCCACCGGGCTCTCGCTGTGCCGCTCGCCGGGCTCCTGCGGGAGCGGGGCGCCGGGCAGTTCGTTGCGCGGGGCCTCGCCGGGGCGGGGCACGACCACCCGGTCCACGTCGCGTACGGCGCCGCCGAGCAGCGAGCCCGCGAGCAACGTGACACCGACCACGACGGCCGTGACGAGGGCGCCCCGGCGCAGGACGTACCCGCGCAGTTCCCAGATGTCGACGCGGGGGCCGAGGGTGCGCCAGGCGCCGCCCGCGAGCCGGCCGTCGACCGAGTAGACGGGGGCGCCCGCGATGATCAGCGGGGACCAGGCGGCGAGGTAGATGATGTCGGGCGCGTCGTAGACCGGGACGGTCTTCCAGCTGACGGTGACGATGAGTGCCGCCGAGAGCAGCGCGCCGAAGACGGCGGAGACCCGCTGCCACAGGCCGAGCACGGTCAGTACGCCGACGACGACCTGGAGGAAGGCGATGACGAGGCCGGAACCGACGGGGTGCTGGAGGGCGAACTGGCGCAGTGGCTCGGCGACTTCCCACGGATGCAGGGTGTTGAGCCACTTCGCCATCGAGCCGCGTTTGCCGCCGTCGAAGTAGAGGGGGTCGCACAGCTTGCCCATGCCGGCGTAGATGGAGATGAAGCCGAGGAAGATGCGCAGCGGGAGCAGGACGACGCCGAGGTTCATCCGGCGGCCCGGGTAATAGGCGTGCCGTACCGGCTCGTTGGAGCGCCGCCTGGTGCGGTGCTCGCGCTCCGTCTCCTCGAAGTCGTCGAACTCCGGGCCCGCGTAGGCGGTTTCGTCGTAAGCGGACTCGTCGTAGGCCGATTCGTCGTAGGCGGCTTCGTCGTAGGCGCTGTCCACCGGCCGCATGGGCGGCAGCAGTCGGCCTTCGCCGGTGTCGTGGCCGTGGCCGCGCTGGGCGCCGACGACGGGGGTCTCGACGGTCTGCGCGGTCGGCTCGCCGCCGTAACCGCCGCCGCCCATACGGGGGATGACCTGTGTGGCGCCGAAGTCGCCGGTCGGGGCGTCACCGTGGCGGACGCCCGTGCCGCGCACGGCCTGGAGCAGCCGGTGGGCGCCGGTGTCGTCCGGGGCGGACCTGCCGCTCCAGACGACGGGCCGGCGGCGCGCGCCGGCGCCCGCTCTCGCCGACGAACCGGCGGGGATCCGGCCGTCCTGGGCGGCGCTCGGCTGCCGTGCGATCCGCGGGGACGGGGAGCGCGTCGAGGCGCCCAACTGCACGCGGAAGCTCGCATGATTGACGATGATCTGCGCCGGATCGCTCGGCACCTTCACCATGCTCAGCGCGGGAGCGTCGTCGAAGCCCGACGGGCCGTCCCCCGTGGGTGTGCGGGGTGTTCTGGTGTCCACACTCATCTAACCGAGTGACGTGTGTTTAGGACACTGCCTTGACTCGCCGGAAGTGTCCGGACCCCGTCAAGGTGGTGCCGGACGCCCCGAACGAACCGAGTGGGGGACGGTACCGAACGCCCGTTCAGGCGCGGCGGCGGGTCGCCTCGTAGAGGACGATGCCGGCCGCGACGCCCGCGTTGAGGGATTCCGTGCCGCCCGGCATCGGGATCCGCACCCGGAAGTCGCACGTCTCGCCGACGAGCCGGGAGAGGCCCTTGCCCTCGCTGCCGACGACGATGACGACCGGGCCCGCCAGCGCGTCCAGTTCACCGATCTCGGCCTCGCCGTCGGCGGCGAGACCGACGACCGTGATGCCCGCCTTCTTGTACGCCTCCAGGGCGCGCGTCAGATTGGTGGCGCGGGCGACGGGCGTACGGGCGGCGGCGCCGGCGGACGTCTTCCAGGCGCCGGCGGTCATGCCGGCCGCGCGCCGCTCGGGCACGACGACGCCGTGGCCGCCGAAGGCCGAGACGGAACGGACGACCGCGCCGAGGTTGCGCGGGTCGGTCACCCCGTCGAGGGCGACGATCAGCGGCTCCTCGCCCTGGTCGTGCGCCTGGGTGGCGAGGTCCTCGGGGTGCGCGTACTCGTACGGCGGGACCTGGAGGACCAGGCCCTGGTGGTTGAGGCCGTTGGTCATGCGGTCCAGCTCGGGGCGGGGGGCCTCCATGAGGTGGATGCCACCGCGCTCGGCGGCGAGCTGGAGCGCCTCGCGCACCCGCTCGTCGTTGTCGATGAACTGCTGCACGTAGAGCGTGATCGCCGGGACGCCCTCGCGCAGCGCCTCCACGACCGAGTTGCGGCCGACGACCATCTCGGAGGTGCCCTTGCCGCCCCGGCCGCGCGGCGGCGGACGGCGCGTGGCGTCCTTGGACTTGGCGCCCGCGATGCGGTTCTTCTTGTGGCCCTTGCGCATCTCGGCGGGCGGGGTGGGGCCCTTGCCTTCGAGGCCCCGGCGCCGCTGGCCGCCACTGCCGACCTGCGCGCCCTTCTTGCCGGACATGCGGCGGTTGTTGGCTGCCATGACCTACCTGTCTCTGTGATCCGTCGGGGGGTGCGGTGCGTACGTACGTCTATGCAGTGTGCCGCCCGGAGCGCCGGGCGGCACAGTCGATCTTCGGTGACCGGGGCGGGCTCAGCGTGGGCCGAGGGTCCAGCGGGGGCCCTGGGGGCCGTCCTCGATGACGAGTCCGGACTGGTTGAGCTGGTCGCGGATGGCGTCCGCGGTGCCCCAGTCCTTACGGCCCCGGGCGGCCTCGCGCTGGTCGAGGACCATCCGCACCAGGGTGTCCACCACGCCGTGGAGGTCCTCGCCGTGGTCGCCCTCGCCGGCCCACTGCGGGTCGAGCGGGTCGAGTCCGAGGACGCCCAGCATGGCGCGCACCTCGGCGAGGCGGGCCACGGCGGCCTCCTTGTCGTCGGCGGCCAGCGCGCTGTTGCCCTGCCGGACCGTGGTGTGCACGACGGCGAGGGCCTGTGGTACGCCCAGGTCGTCGTCCATCGCCTCGGCGAAGGCGGGCGGCACCTCGGCGGCCGGCTCGACGACTCCGCCGGCCTTCTCCACGACCCGCTGGACGAACCCCTCGATCCGCGCGAACGCCGACTCGGCCTCGCGCAGGGCCTCCTCGCTGTACTCGATCATGGAGCGGTAGTGCGGGGTGCCGAGGTAGTAGCGCAGGACGACGGGCCGCCACTGCTTGACCATCTCGGAGACGAGGACGCTGTTGCCGAGCGACTTCGACATCTTCTCGCCGCTCATGGTGACCCAGGCGTTGTGCAGCCAGTACCGGGCGAACTCGTCGCCGTACGCCTTGGCCTGGGCGATCTCGTTCTCGTGGTGGGGGAAGATCAGGTCGAGGCCGCCGCCGTGGATGTCGAAGGCGGAGCCCAGGTACTTGTGCGCCATGGCCGAGCACTCCAGGTGCCAGCCGGGACGGCCGCGGCCCCACGGGGTCTCCCAGTCGGGCTCGCCCGGCTTGGTCGCCTTCCACATCGCGAAGTCGCGCGGGTCGCGTTTGCCGGTGATGCCGTCCTCGGCGGGCTGGCGCAGATCGTCGATGTCCTGGTTGGAGAGCTCCAGGTACTCCGGGTAGGAGCGCACGTCGAAGTAGACGCTGCCGTCGGCCTCGTAGGCGTGCCCGCGCTCGATGAGGCCGCGCATCATCTCGATCATCTCGGGGACGTGCCCGGTCGCGCGCGGTTCGTACGTCGGGGGCAGGCAGCCGAGGGCCTGGTAGCCGTCGTTGAACGCGCGCTCGTTCTCGTAGCCGATGGACCACCAGGGGCGGCCCTGGTCGCGCGACTTGACGATGATCTTGTCGTCGATGTCGGTGACGTTGCGGATGAACGTGACGGCGTAGCCCCGGTACTCGAACCACCGGCGCAGGATGTCGAAGTTGAGACCCGAGCGGATGTGGCCGATGTGCGGGGCGGCCTGCACGGTGGCACCACACAGGTAGATCGAGACACAACCCGGCGTGAGCGGGGCGAAGTCACGAATCTGCCGGGCGCTGGTGTCGTACAGACGAATGGTCACCCCACCAGGGTAGTGGGCCATGGGCAGTGCCTCACGCCTTCCGGCGGTTTGGTGGATTTCGGCCCCCGCGGGCCCGCGGGGTCGGGCACGCCGCGCCCCGCGGTGGAGGGGCGGCCCGCTCAGATCCGCCGGATCACCAGCGCTGTCGCCACCGCCGTCAGGCCCTCGTCGCGGCCGGGAAAGCCCAGCCCGTCCGTCGTCGCGCCGGAGACCGAGACGGGGGCTCCCGCCGCCTCCGACAGCAGCTTCTGCGCCTCGTCCCGGCGCCTGCCGATCTTGGGGCGGGGCCCGATCACCTGGACGGCGACATTGCCGATCGTGAAGCCGGCCTCGCGGACGATCCGGGCGGCCTCCGTGAGGAGGGTGAGGCCGGAGGCGCCGGACCACTCGGGGCGGCCGGTGCCGAAGTGCCGGCCCAGGTCACCGAGGCCGGCCGCGGAGAACAGGGCGTTGCAGGCCGCGTGGGCGACCACGTCCGCGTCGGAGTGGCCGGCCAGCCCGGGGCCCTCGCCCTCCCACCTCAGGCCGGCGCACCACAGTTCGCGGCCCTCCTCGAAGGCGTGGGTGTCGGTGCCGATGCCGACCTGGGGGAGCGGGTACGGCTCAGAAGCCATCGTTGAGCCTCCTGCGGGCGAGGACCGCCTCCGCGAGGACGAGGTCCAGCGGGCGGGTGACCTTGAACGCCTCCTCGTGGCCGGGGACGACCACCACCTGGAGGCCGAGCCGCTCGACCATGCTCGCGTCGTCGGTGACGTCGTCGGTGACCGTCTCGTGGGCCCTGACCAGCGTGGCGCGGTCGAAGCCCTGCGGTGTCTGCACGGCACGGAGCCGGGCCCGGTCGGGGGTGGCGACGACGGGCTCGGGGCCGCCGGGCAGGGCCGCCGGCTCCACCTGCTTGACGGTGTCCGCGAGCGGCAGCGCCGGTACGACGGCCGGGGACCCGTCCCGTACGGCCTCGATGACGGCGTCGACCGTGTCCACCGGGACCAGCGGGCGGGCCGCGTCGTGCACGAGGACGATGCCGTAGCCGGGGGGCAGCGCGTCCAGGCCGAGCTTCACGGACTCCTGGCGGGAGTCGCCGCCGGGGACGACGAGGAAGTCCGTCCGCTCCGGGAGCGCGTGGGCGTCGAGGAGCGTCTTGACCTCGGCGGCGCCGTCGGGCGGAGCCACAACGACGACCAGGGAGACGGCCCGGGACGCGGCGAGCGCGCGCACCGCGTGGATCAGCATGGGAGTGCCGTTCAGCGCGCGCAGCGCCTTGGGCGCGCCGGGGCCGAGCCGTACGCCCCGGCCGGCGGCCGGGATGACCGCGGCCGTCCGGAGTTCGGGGCGGGTCTCCCGGCGGGTCGCCGAGGGTGCCTCCACGGGTGCGGAGCGCGAATCGTCAGACATCGGTTCCTGTCAGGTTTGTGTGCTCGACCTACGTGGGTATGGCCTCAGAAGTGCCGGGCGCGACGCCTTGACCGGACCCTTCCGTGACACCGGTCGACCCGCTGCCCGGGTCCGGCACACCGCGGTCGGAGGGTGTTCTTCCCGGATTTCCGGGCAGGCGGGCAGGGCAGGCAGGTGAAGCGGGCATGGACATGCCGCAGCGCCCGGCGACAGCGGAGATGTCATCGGGCACCGCGGCAGTTCAGTGTGCAGAGCGGAGCTTGCTCAGCGTCTGCGTCAGGACGCGAGGACCTCGTCGAGCAGGGCCTCGGCCTTGTCCTCGTTCGTGTTCTCCGCGAGGGCGAGCTCGCTCACCAGGATCTGGCGGGCCTTGGCGAGCATGCGCTTCTCTCCCGCGGAGAGTCCGCGCTCGCGCTCACGACGCCACAGGTCACGTACGACTTCCGCGACCTTGATGACATCGCCGGAGGCGAGCTTCTCCAGATTTGCCTTGTATCGACGGGACCAGTTCGTGGGCTCCTCGGCGTACGGAGCGCGCAGCACCTCGAAGACCCGGTCCAGCCCGTCCTGACCGACCACATCACGCACGCCGACGAACTCCGCATTGTCCGCTGGCACACGTACCGTCAGGTCACCCTGGGCGACCTTCAGCACCAAGTAGGTCTTGTCCACGCCTTTGATCTGGCGAGTTTCGATAGCCTCGATCAGCGCGGCCCCGTGATGGGGATAGACCACGGTGTCGCCAACCTTGAACGTCATGTGACAGGTACCCCTTCCGTGGCTATCCAGAGTAACACGGAAACCGCGGGTTCTGAATGGCGTTTTCGCAGGTCAGGGCATATCTCGGGGCTTGACAACAGCAACAGGAACGTGCTGCGGAGGCCACACGGAAGCGGGTATTCGCAGGTCGGAGCGGCTCTCCGGGCAAGGTGAAACGCGTACGTTACACACACCCGAAGGCCGCCCCAAGTGGACGAACGTCCCCAAATGTCTGGTTCCAAGTGCTCGACTTCCGCTACTCCGTTCGGTGTGCGGAGGGGTGCGGAGAGGGTTGCCGAGAGGGATGCGGAGAGCGTCGGGGAACGTTTCCGGAATTGATCACCACGGCGGCCCGAGCGGGCCGGACGAGTGACCCGTGATCAATTCCGCGGACGTCGCGCATTCTTCACGCGGAATCCGCGAGCCGGTGTCCGAGGTGCTTATGTGAATGCAGGACGAGTACCGCTCCCCAGTGAGCCGGAAGTCACTGGGGAGCCGCTCGAAAGTCACTGGGGAGCCGCACGAGGAGACACCCGGGCGCGGGGACGGAGGCACCGGCGGCACGTCCCGGCCGCACCGGCGGGGCCGAAGAGGCGGGTCGGGTGCGGCGCCACGGGAACGGCTCGGTAACCTGAGCCCGCTGACAGACACTTAGGGCGGCTTTATTCCGGAAGTCGCCCTGCTCCGCCCACGTTCAAGGAGTTGCCGCCGCCGTGAGCAGCAGCCTTCGACGCGGCGCCCTCGCCGCCGCCGCCATCGCGTTCTCGATCGCCTCGCTCGCCGCGTGCGGTGCCGGCAACAACGCCCAGACGCTGGAGGTCCAGCCGGACAACGCGGCTGCCACCGTCGGCACGCTCAGCGTGCAGGGCGCCATCGTCATCACCCAGCCCAACGCCTCCTCTGGCCCCGCGGTGATCTCCGCCACCCTGTTCAACAGCGGCTCCTCGCCGCAGACGCTGGACTCCGTCTCCGTCGGCGGGGCCGGCTCCGCGACGCTCACCCCCGCCAAGGGCAAGGGCAAGCTGGTCGTCCCCGCCCACGGCTCGCTCATCCTCGGCGGCCGGGGCAACGCCTCCGCCGCGCTGAGCAGTCCCGGCGCGAGCATCGTGGACGGCAACGCCCAGAAGGTCACCTTCAGCCTCAGCAGCACCGGTGACGTGAGCCTGGCCGCCTACGTCGTGCCGGCCTCGAGCTACTTCACCAAGTGGGGCCCCAGCTCGATCCCGACGCCCACGGCGGGCGGCTCCGCGCAGCCGTCCACCAGCGCGTCGGGCTCCGCGACCCCGACCGGCTCGGCGTCCGCCTCCGCGAGCGGCAGCCCGTCGTCCTCGGCCTCCGCCGGCTGACCAAGGCGCGGCTACGGCGAAGGGCGGGACCTCTGCGCGAGGTCCCGCCCTTCGCCGTAGGGCCGGTGAGGGCCGGTGAGGGCCGGTGAGGGCCGGTGAGGGCCGGTGAGGGCCGGGCGGTCTACGGCTCGAACTTGTAGCCCAGGCCGCGCACCGTCACCAGGTAGCGCGGCGCGCCCGGGTCGGGCTCGATCTTCGCGCGGAGCCGCTTGACGTGGACGTCGAGGGTCTTGGTGTCGCCCACGTAGTCGGCGCCCCAGACCCGGTCGATGAGCTGCATACGGGTCAGGACGCGGCCCGCGTTGCGCAGGAGCATCTCCAGCAGGTCGAACTCCTTGAGGGGCAGGTCGACCTTGGCGCCGGAGACGGTGACCACGTGGCGATCCACGTCCATACGGACCGGACCGGCTTCGAGGGCGGCGGGGGTGACCTCCTCGGGCTCGCCGCGGCGGCGCAGGACGGCCCGGATCCGGGCGACCAGCTCGCGTGAGGAGAAGGGCTTGGTGACATAGTCGTCGGCTCCTATTTCCAGCCCGACCACCTTGTCGATCTCGCTGTCCTTGGCGGTGACCATGATCACGGGAACGTTGGAACGGCTGCGCAGCTGGCGGCAGACCTCCGTGCCCGGCAGGCCGGGCAGCATCAGGTCGAGCAGGACGAGGTCGGCGCCGTTGCGCTCGAACTCGTCGAGACCGTCGGGCCCGGTGGTCGCGATGGCGACCTCGAAGCCCTCCTTGCGGAGCATGTACGACAGGGCGTCGGAGAAGGACTCCTCGTCCTCGACGACAAGCACTCGGGTCACGGAAGGACCTCCGGGGCGGGAAGCGGTTCGTACGGGGATGGGTCAGGGGACGCCCCGGCCTCGTCGTCGAGGTCGGGGTGCTGGTGGGCGCGGTCACGGGCCGCACCCGCCTCCGGCAGCCGCAGGGTGAACGTGGAGCCCTGTCCCTCGGAGCTCCACACCGTGACCTCCCCGCCGTGCGAGGCGGCCACGTGCTTGACGATCGCCAGCCCGAGCCCCGTACCGCCCGTGGCGCGGGAGCGGGCCGGGTCGACTCGGTAGAAGCGCTCGAAGACGCGCTCCTTGTCCTTCTCGGATATCCCTATGCCCTGGTCGGTCACGGCGACCTCGATGTGGTCGCCGCCGGGTGCGGTCACCTGGCGGGCGGCGATGCCGACGCGGGTGCGGGCGGGCGAGTAGTTGACGGCGTTCTCGACCAAGTTGCCGAGGGCGGCGGCCAGTTGGCCCCGGTTTCCCCAGACGTGCAACTCGGCGGTGCCTCCGGAGGCCATGGTGATCTGCTTGGCGCCGGCCTGGTGCCGGCACCGGTCGATGGCCTCGGCGACGAGTTCGTCCACGCGGACGGGCTCGGCGTCCTCCAGCGGGTCGTCGTTCTGCACCCGGGAGAGGTCGATGAGTTCCTGCACGAGGTTGGTGAGGCGGGTCGCCTCTATCTGCATCCGGCCGGCGAAGCGCAGCACCGCCTCGGGGTCCTCGGAGGCGTCCATGACCGCCTCGGACAGCAGGGAGAGGGCGCCCACGGGGGTCTTCAGCTCATGGCTGACATTGGCCACGAAGTCCCGTCGTACGGCTTCGATACGGCGGGCCTCGGTGAGGTCCTCGACGAGCAGGAGGACGAGCCGGGAGCCGAGCGGCGCGACCCGGGCGGAGACGGCGAGCGCCTCGCCGCGGCCGGTGCCGCGCCGGGGCAGGTCCAGTTCGACCTGGCGTATCTCCCCGTCGCGCCGGGTGTCCCGGGCCATCTGGAGCATCGGTTCGACGGAGAGTTTGCCGCCGCGGACCAGCCCGAGGGCGTACGCCGCCGAGCTGGCCTTGACCACGGCGTCCGCCTCGTCGAGGACGACGGCCGAGGAGCGGAGCACCGACAGCACGGTGTCCACGCCCGGCGGCAGCATCGGGTCGGTGTGCAGGGAGCTGCGGGTGGGGCGTTTCTGGTCGCGTTCGCTCCAGCGGAACGCCAGCACGGCGATGACACCGGTGAGCACCCCGGCGATCGCTGCCGCTGCGGCGACCGCCGCGTTCACGTCCATGCACCCAGGTTAGGCATGGGATACGTCCTGGCCACAGCCATCGGAGTGCGACCTCGAACACTCGTCGCCCAGAGTTCACCTTGGAGCCAGTATGGGTTCATTCGGGATGGCGGAAACCGTCGCGTAGGCGCAGGAACGTGGGAGCGTGGGGTGCGAAGGGCCGGTCTCTGAGTCAGACCGCCGGATCCCGGCCCCCCTCAGCCCCCGAAACGAACGTACGAGAGGGACACCTGATGCGGGACGCGTACCACGAGGAACTTGACTCGATCGGCGACGGTCTGGTGGAGATGGCCCGGCTGGTCGGGTCCGCGATCGGACGCGCCACGACGGCCATCCTCGACTCCGATCTCAAGCTGGCCGAAAGCATCATCGAGGCCGACAAGAAGGTCGACGACCTCCAGCACGACCTGGAGGCTCGGGCCATAGCCCTGCTGGCCCGGCAGCAGCCGGTCGCCACCGATCTGCGCATCGTCGTCACGTCGCTGCGCATGTCGGCCGACCTGGAGCGCTCCGGCGACCTCGCCCAGCACGTGGCGAAGCTCGCCCGGCTGCGCTTCCCCGAGCGTGCGGTACCGCACGACCTGCACTCCACCGTCCTGGAGATGGGCCAGCTCGCCCAGCGGCTGATGGCCAAGGCGGCCGAGGTGATTATCACCAAGGACGTCGACCTGGCGCTCCAGCTGGAGCAGGACGACGACGAGATGGACCTGCTGCACCGCACCCTCTTCCAGCACCTGCTGGACGACAAGTGGAAGCACGGTATCGAGACCGCGGTCGACGTGACGCTGCTCGGCCGCTACTACGAGCGGTTCGCCGACCACGCGGTGTCGGTCGCCAAGCGTGTGGTGTTCCTGGTGACGGGCGAGCACGCGGACGACTTCACCCCCGAGATCCAGCCGGTGACGGGCGTCGAGGGGGCCTGACGCGGTGCGGGGGGCGTGCGGTCCGGCCCCGCTTCCGCCCCTGAGCGGGGCGTGCGCGGCTTGCTCGGGGAGTGCGGGAGCCTCAGTGCGCCGTTGATGCGCCCACGGGAACGGGCGTCCAATGGACACAGGCTCCAGCCTCGAGGAGGGACCCATGGCCCAATCCCCCGCATCTCCCGGTACGACGCCCGATCCCACGCAGGAACGCGAGACGCAGCAGCCCGCCGAGACCAAGAGCCTCCCGCTCTTCGGCGCCTGCGGCTGCGGCTCGGGCTGCGGGTGCGGGTGCCAGTCCGGCAACCCGTGCCAGTGCGGCTGACCGCCGTACGCCGGTAGTCACGTCGCACGTCCTACGCCGAAGGGGCCCGCGCGAAGGGCCCCTTCCCCGTGCTCGCGGCCGAACGGTGCCCGTCAGCGGGAGGGGGTGAGGGGAAGGTCGTCGGTGAAGGCGTTCACCGGCTTGGCGATCTCCTCGACGGTACGGGCGTCCATGGCGGCCGGAGCCGTCCTGGTCCCCAGGGTGCCGCCCGCGTGCCAGACGCCGGTGACCGCGACCCAGGTGTTCGGGGCCAGCGGCTCGGTGCCGTCGATGCGTACCTTCACGGTCTGCGCGTCCGCCGCGCAGCAGGAGAAGATGATCCGGGTCAGATCCCAGCCCCCGCCGCCCTTGACGGGCGTGACGAACCCGGTCAGCCGGACGCTGCGCCCCTTGATGGCCAGCTTCTTGTCCTGCTGGACGCGGCTGGTGAAGTCGGTGAGCGTCATGGGGACGGGCGAGGTCGCTGGCAGCGGATCGAAGGACTGCTCCCGCGGTACGGCCTTGGGGGCGGCGCGGGCGGCGGTGTAGGCGCCGAGCGCGGGGGGCGCGTAGAAGAGCAGGCTCAGGGCGGGGACGAAGAGGAGCCAGGCGACGCGGGGGACGGCGGAGTGGTCGTGCCCGTGACCGTTGTCGTGGGTGTCCGCGTGCTCCTGGCCGGCCTGGATTGCACGAGCTTCGGCGTCCTCGCCGGAGGCGCCGCCCGGTGCGTGCGGTGCCCGGTGCCGTCTCCGGAACGTCCTCGCGTACGACCATGCCTCGGCCGCGCCCAGCAGGAGGAGCAGGACTCCGGAGGCGATCAGCAGGGGGCGCATGCCGGCCTTGACGTAGCGGAGGCAGAGGTCGGTGAAAAGGGAGGCGTGCAGCAGGCCGAGGCCGCTGAGGACGAGCAGGAGGATCTGCGCGGGCCGCTTCACAGCAGCGTCCCTCCGATCAGCGTGCTGCACAGCACGGCGACGACGGTCGTGGCGGCGGAGAAGCGCACCGCGAAGGCGCGGCCGAAGGTGCCGGCCTGAAGAGCGATCAGTTTCAGGTCGACCATCGGCCCGACGACCATGAACGTCAGCCGGGCCAGCGGCGAGAACCCGGTGAGGGAGGCGGCGACGAACGCGTCCGCCTCGGAGCAGACGGCGAGCACGATGGCGAGGGCGGCGAGGAAGAGCACCGACAGCCAGGGCGAGCCGGAGAAGGTGTCGAGCACGGAACGCGGCACGGTGACGTTGAAGGTGGCCGCCGCCATCGCGTCGAGAACGAGGAACCCGCCCGCGTGCAGGAAGTCGTGCTGGAACCCCTGCCGGAACTCGGTCCAGCGGCTGTGCCCCGGCTCGTGCCCGCTGTGCCGTACGACGGGGCGCAGCCACGTGTCCCGGCCCAGCCAGAGCCAGAGCCAGCCCATGACGGAGGCGGTGGCGAGCGAGGCGAGGAGGCGGGCCAGCACCATGGCGGGGTTGCCGGGGAAGGCGATCGCGGTGGCGGTCAGGACGACCGGGTTGATCGCGGGCGCCGAGAGCAGGAACGCGAAGGCGGCGGCCGGGGGGACCCCGCGGCCGATCAGGCTGTTCGCGACGGGCACGGACGCGCACTCGCAGCCCGGCAGGACGACCCCGGCGACGCCGGCGACCGGAACGGCGAAAAGCGGCCGCTTCGGCAGCACCCGGGTGAAGACCCGCGCCGGTACGAACGCGTTGATCGCCCCGGACAGGGCCGTCCCGAGCAGCAGGAACGGCAGCGCCTGCACGGTGATGGCGAGACACACCGTCCGCCACGCCTGCACGGCGGGCGCGTCCGCCCAGCGGCCGATGACGAAGAGCAGGGTGCCCGGCAGCACGGCGGCGGCCACCAGCCAGAGCGGTGAGAGGCGCGGCCGGTCCCGGGCGGGGGCGCCGCCGTCCGGCGTGGGCCCTGGGGCGAGGGACTCCGTTCCCCCAACCAGTTCCTGCGTTTCCTGCATAGCGGCTCCGGACGTCTTGGCGGCTCCGAACGTCTGATGTCCGGATCGAAGATAGCCGCCACAAACCCTCACACCCCGCACCCCGCCGCCGCGTCCCCGGGCGGGTGCCGGGAGGTGGTGTTTCGGTAAAGGGTTCGGCATCGGCGGTTCAACCCTCCGCCCCTACCCTTGTCCTGTCCATGTCCTACTCGGTGAGATGCACGCAGACCACTCGCTGCGCCGGTACCGCACACGGAGAGCGAGTCCGCGGAACCACCCAAGGGGATTCATGCACATAGCCCGTACCGGGCGGGGCGTCGCGGCCTCGACGGCCGTCACCGCCGCCCTCGCCGCCGCCGCGCTGTCGACCGCCCCGGCAGCCGGCGTCTCCGCCGCGCCCGTCGCCGTACCGCACACCAAGGCGGTCCCGGCCGTCGCCGGGCACGTCCTCGCACACGACGTGGCCACTCCGCTCACCAGCGCGCAGTGCGAGGCGAAGTGGGGGATCGCCTGCTACGGCCCGCTCCAGTACCGCACCGCGTACAACCTCAACTCCCTTTACCGCAAGGGCATCACGGGCAAGGGACGGACCATCGTCATCGTCGACTCGTTCGGCTCGCCGACGATCCAGCACGATCTCGACGTCTACAGCAAGCAGTTCGGGCTGCGCAGCGCCAAGGTCGACGTGGTCAAGTGGGGCGACGTCCCCGTCTTCGACCCCAGGAACGCGGACATGACCGGCTGGGCGGGCGAGACCACCCTGGACGTCGAGATGGCCCACGCCGTCGCGCCCGACGCGAAGATCGTGCTGGTCGAGACGGCCGTGGCGGAGACCGAGGGCGTCACCGGTCTGCCGGAGATGATGAACGCCGAGAAGCACCTGATCGACCGCGGCGTCGGCGATGTCATCACGCAGAGCTTCGGCGCCACCGAGAACACCTTTCCCGGCTTCGACCAGGGCGACTTCTCCAGCATCAGGAAGCTGCGCTACGCCTTCGAGGACGCGCGCCGCAAGCACGTGACCGTCCTCGCCTCCTCCGGCGACGGCGGCGCCACCGACAGCACGGCGGACGGCAACGGCTACTACGACAAGCCCGTCAACTCCTGGCCGTCCTCGGACCCGTTGGTGACGTCGATCGGCGGCACCCAGCTCCACCTGAACGACAAGGGCGAGCGCACCTCGCCGGAGAGCGTCTACAACGACTACGGCGCGGGCGGCGGCGGCCAGTCCCACGTCTTCACCCGCCCGTCCTTCCAGAACGGCGTGAAGAACGTCGTCGGCTCCCGGCGCGGCACCCCGGACGTGTCGATGGCCGCCGCGGTCGACGGCGGCGCCTGGACCTACTCCAGCTTCGACCCGACCGCGGTCGGCTGGGACGTCTACGGCGGCACGAGCGAGGCGAGCCCCCTCTTCTCGGGCATCATCGCCCTCGCCGACCAGGCGGCCGGCCACCGCGTGGGCGACATCAACGCGGCCCTCTACACCCTGGCCGGGCACCACCACGCCGCCGGCAACGGCATCGTCGACGTCAACGACGGCACGAACAACACGTACGCGGGCGTCACCGGCTACACGGCCGTCAACGGCTACGACATGGCCACCGGCGTCGGCACGGTGGACGCGAACCGCTTCGTGCAGGCCCTGGCGAAGGCGAACCGCCACGGCTGACGCACGGCACTGAACGGAGCTTCCCCGTAAGGGACTTGGCCCTGACGTCGACACAGACACAGGGCGTCCCGCGGGACGGACGGCCCGGGTGCTGCACCCGGGCCGTCCGCCTGCCCGGAATCGGAACCGGCCGCCCGCACCCGCGCGTCGCGACCGGAAGCGCACGCGTCGGAACCGGTTCGGAAGCGGACGGCGGCTACCCGCGGAAGCGCCGGGGACGGTCCACTGGGCTCCGGTGAGGCCGGGCGGCGGTGGCGGGCCCGCGCCGGTGGACGAGGCCGCATGGGGAGCCCGAGGATGCGGAGAAGGCCATCGGGTCGGGGGGCGGGCACCGGAAGCCGCCCGGCCTCACCTCGGGTCGAGGCGGGCCGCCGCCGGTCACTCCGCCCGGTACCGCCTCGTGAGCGGGCGGCCCGCCGCCGGTCAGTCCGTCCGGTCCGCGCCCGGCTCCAGGTCGGGGACCAGTTCGTGGAAACGGCGCTCCACCGGCGACAGATCGGTCCTGGCCAGGTCCTCCGGGCGTACCACGATGCGGAGTTCGGGAGTGAGCGCGCGGTAGCGGCCGCACGCGTCGAGGAACGAGTCGACGATCAGCGCCACCAGCTGGCCGCGGTCGAGGTCGGTGACGCGGGCGAGCCCGGAGCCGATGAGCGGGACGGCGACCGGTTTGAACAGGCCGTGCACGGCGACCGCGGCCCAGAGGTTGTCCAGGCCCGACCGCAGGTCCGCGTAGTCCGACCTGGCCACCAGGTCGTTGCCGAGCCGGGAGTAGGCGACCGCGAAGATCCGGCGGCCCTCGACGGGTACGACCACGGTGGTGCCCACCGGGTAGCGGACCCGCCGGCCGCGCGGCTTGGCCCGGACGCTCTCCGTGCCGACGGGCCGCACGGTGCGCAGTCCGGCCTGCAACTTCTCGTCCAGCAGGCGGCGTTGACCGTCGAAGAGGCGGTCGACCAGCTGACTCTGCACGCTGTCGCGGCTGATGACGATCGACTCGTCGGTCTCCGTGTCGAAGGTGTCGGTGAAGCCGACCACCAGATTGCACTCCGGCTGCTCGAACAAGTCCCCCCGGACGAGGGCGATGTCCGCCCGCTGTCCGGCCAACGGCACCCGGTGGCGCAGCAGTTCGGCGCCGTGGCGGGCGCGGAGCGCGGCCCGCAGCGCGTCGAGGGTGCGGGCGGCCTCCGGGTCGTCCGGATGGTCCCGGACGAGCAGCTCCGCGACCGGCAACGCGAGGTCGGGGCGGCCCAAGTCGGCCTGAACGCGCACCAGTTCGCGGCGGGCGGAGTCCTGGAGGGCGGTGAGCCGGCGGATGAGGGGGTCCGCGAAGCTCTCGCCGTTGACCTCGGCCAGCGGCCGGCCGCGGACCAGGGCGAGCGCCTCGGCGAGCCGGTGGGCGGCGGTGGCGGGCGGAGCGAGCAGTCCGGCGCCGACGACCGCCGTGAAGCGTGTGCTGTCCAGTTCCTCGGCCCGCAGCACCAGACGGTAGGCGGTCTCCGGGCCGTGCACGGTGACCTGCTGCTCGGTGCGGAGCACTCGGGCGGCGGTGCCGTCCTGGCCCGGGTCGAGGGCGCGCCGCAGCTCCAGGACACGCTTCTGCACCTCGTTGCGATTGCGCTGGTCCAGGTGGCGCGGCTCGTCCGCCAGCCCCCACACGTCGCGCCGCAGTCGCCGTACGGGCACGGCCTCGCCCTCCGCGGCCACCAGGCGGACCAGCAGGCGGGTGGTGAGCGGGGTGAGCCGGACCGGGATTCCGTCGACTTCGAGCTGAACCGGCCCCAGCACCTTCACCCGGATGTGCGCTCTTCCCTCGGCCACCCGCGTCGCCCCCGCCGCGCCTCTATATCACTCTGCGTTACTGCAAAGTGACGATCAGATTATCATGTTGGCTTGGAGGAACCGTGTG
This sequence comes from Streptomyces sp. NPDC005423, assembly GCF_040606415.1. Classification (NCBI taxonomy): domain Bacteria; kingdom Bacillati; phylum Actinomycetota; class Actinomycetes; order Kitasatosporales; family Streptomycetaceae; genus Streptomyces; species Streptomyces sp. NPDC005423. The sequence continues at coordinate 51,092 of NZ_JBEXET010000017.1, forward strand.
TTCGCGTGATTCCCGTGGACAGAATCCGGCGCGCGGCCGGGCGGAATGGCGAACGCGTATCCAGGCCCGACTTCGGATACCAGTACGATTCCTGCGGCTCTACGGCACCCGGCGCGCCCGCGCGGTATTCGCCCGCAACACCATGGCGGCTTTCGGCGGAATATCCGCGGTGCTGCAGTTCGTCGGGCAATTCTTCCCGCGTACCTTTCCCGGCCCCGGCACGGTGACCGGAATGTCGGTGGCGGCGTGCCTGGTGTGGGGGCTGAGCCGGGCCCGCCCGGTGCTGCGGGTGGAGCAGGTGTTCCGGCACCCCGACATGCGGGTGGTGGTCGAGGCGGGTGACGTCTTCGACCAGCCGGCCCACCTCGTCGTCGGCTTCTGCGACACCTTCGACACCGCGACGGCCGACGGCGCGGTCATCAACTCAGGCAGCGTACAAGGGCAGTTGCTGTCCCGGCGGTACGACGACGACGTACAGCGGCTGGACGCGGAACTGGTCGCGGCGCTCGCCGGGGTCCCGCCGGCCGGGCGGGAGGACCGGGACCGCAAGCGGCTGGGCAAACTGGACCGGTACCCCGTCGGCACGGTGGCGGTCCTGGGAACCCGCCCGCGGCTGGTGTTCGCCGTCGCCTACAGCCGTATCGGCAACGACTGTGTGGCCGCCTCCAGCGTGGAGGAACTCTGGTCCGGCCTCAGCCGTCTCTGGGACGCCCTGCACCGGCACGCCCAACTGGAGCGGGTGGCCATGCCGTTGGTCGGATCCGGGCTGGCCCGGCTCGACCACCTCGACCAGGACAGCCTGCTGCGGCTGATCCTGATGTCCTTCGTCGCGCGGTCACGCGAGGGCGCGGTCTGCCGGGAGCTGCGGGTGGTGGTGCGCCCCGCCGACCTGGAACGGATCGACATGCGCGAGGTGCGGGCGTTCCTGGGCGGCCTCGCGTCGGGACTGGACCGCGTATGAAGCCGCCCCCGCGCCTCCGCCGCCGCCGGTTCGGGCGAGCGGTGTTTCCGCCGGTTCGGGCGAGCGGTGTTTCCGCCGGTTCGGGCGAGCGGTGTCTGCGCCGGTTCAGGCAAGCCGCCGGTAGGCGGAGAGGTTCCGGAAGTGCCGGGTCTCGCGCCACTCCGGCCGGGTGTCGTCGAGCCGGCAGCCGGCCAGCCGCAACCGCGCGGCGATCTTGGCGAGGGAGGACTCCGTGCCGTCGAACCGGATGACGTTGATGCCGGCGGTGTCGGCGACGTGCCGCAGCCGGCCGACCTCCACGATGACGGTCCGCTCCGGGTAGGCCATCAGCACCATGCCCAGCTCGATCAGTACGTTCTGCCGTGGCTGGCCGGTCAGTTGGGTCTCGTCGTCCCGCTCCTGGTTGCCGAGCAGATGCGGGTGGAGCTTGGCGACGTCGTCCGGGGTGAGCAGGACCAGGGCGGCCTGCGCCTGCGCCGGTGCGTTCATGACCACCTCACCGAGGAAGGGCGCGGTCCTGCCGGTGGCCCGCACCAGTTCCTCCCACTCCAACGGTCGCAGGTCGAGCCGGCGCAGCAGCCCGAACATCGCCCGCCGCACCTCCTCGTCCCGCCCGTGCACGACGAAGACACTGCGCTCCCGGTCGTGGCCGGGAGCGGCCTGCCCGGACGTCTGACCGCCCTCCTGTCCGGCCGCCTGCCCTGACCTGCCCGTCTGTCCGGACGTCCCGGGCCGCGCGGCCGGTCCTGTCGGCGCCGCGTGGTAGTTGTAGCCGAAGTGCGCGTTCTCCCCGCCGAGGACGACCTGGCTGTTGTCCCCGAAAGTGTGGCTCTCGCTCATACGGACTGCGCTCCTCGGCCGCCGGGCGCGTGGGGGCCCGGCGTCTGGTGGTTGTAGGAGAAGTTCTCGTTGTGGCCGCCCAGGATCGCCTGGGTGTTGTCGCCGAAGAGGATGTTGGTCTGCGCGCGGTCGTGGTCGGCGAGATCCACGTGGTGCTCGCTCAGGAACAGACGGATGGTGTGCAGCAGCCGGCGCTCGACGATCTGCGCGTACTTCAGGGCGTCGGTCTTCTGGAAGAAGTGGTGGAAGGTGTCGCTGGTGGCCATCTCCCGGACGCTGGTCAGCGCGCCGCAGTCCACCGACGCGTTCGCGTAGCGGGCGAGCCGGAATTCACTGGTGTCGGCCGCCGTGTTCTCCCCGGTCAGTTCGACGGCCGTCCGCCCGCCCCGTCCGGGCCGCGTCAGCCGGCGTACCCGCGCGGGCCGGAACCGCTCCGGGATGAGGAGCAGCGGCCAGAACGAGAGCATGAGGCACCGACGCGGCGCGGCCTTGACCATGTCCCACGCGACCCGCAGGGCGAGGCGCGCGTCGAAGAGGTCCGGCAGCCGGTCGACGAGGTGGAACTCCCGCACGAGCGGCCCGAGGACGTACGTGTGGAACTCGGTGTGCAGGGTGTCGCCCTTGAGGTCGAAGCCGACGAAGATCGAGGTCACCAACTCCTCGTTCCAGGAGCCGACCCGCACGCACAGGTACTCCCGGGCCGAGTCGTAGTCCTCCCGCCAGTGGACGCCCGGCAGCTCGTCCATACCCGGCAGCTCGGACCAACCCGCGCCCACAGTACGGTCGTTGGTGCGGATCGCCGTCGTGAAGCGGCGCTGCTCGACGGCGAGCCCCTCGATGCGTTCGTCCCGCCGGGCCTCCTCCCGCAGCTCCGCGCCCATCCGCGCGGCGACGTACGTGGTGATGTCGTGGACGGTGAACGGCAGCACGGCCTCGCGCTCCACGACGTCCAGGTCACCCCCGGAGGCGTCGAAGTCCTTGCGGGCCGCGAGGCGGTTCTTCGGCGCGCCGAGCAGCAGTTGGGCGTTGGCCCAGTCGCGCAGGGGCTCGCCGGCGCCGACGAACGGCCGGAAGCCGCCGTAGAAGACGAGGCCGCTGTCGGTGGACTGCTCGCGATCGATCTTGCCGACCAGCGCGTCGGTGAGCCTGCCGCCCGTCGGATAGGCGCCGTCGAAGCCACCGTCGGCACCGGTCTCCTTCAGCCGGGTCATCAGGATGTGCAGGGTGACGACACGGCGCAGATAGGCCGTGCCCCACAGCACCCAGCACAGCAGCGCCCCGGCGATCAGCGGATTCAGGGTGCCCCCGCCCGTCAGCATCAGGAGCCCGACGGCCGAGCCGGCGGCGACGGCCCATTGGATACGGCGCAGTCGGCGCGCCGCGAGCGCGTGGGCGAGGACCGACACCGCGTCGTAGCCGTACGCGGGCGCGACCACTCTGAAGCGGTTCTCGACCAGTTCCCGGATGACGGCCCGGCGGTAACCGGGGTCGAGGTAGGTGCCCGCGGAGAGCAGACGGGTGGCCTTCGTCCGCGCGTAGGCGCGGCCGGCCCGCGGCGCCTCGGGCGGGCGGCCGGGGAGATGGGGATGCAGTGTCTGGGTGCTCACGATGGATCAGCGCTCCGCTCGTGCGGGCGTACCCGGCCCGGGTACGCCCGGGTGGTCAGGTGATGGGGGTCGCGCTGCCGGCGGTGATCACACCGTCATGGACGGTGTACGTGGCGGAGTACGAGCGCGAAGAGCCGTCCGTCTGACGGGCGTTGAGGACCAACCGCACGACGTCACCCCGCACCGACACGTGACTGACGGTGTCCCGCAGGGTGGTGGCGAACCCCGAGGCGAACGAGGTGTAGTCGGCGTCCAGGTTCTTGCCGCCCAGTTCCCAGGCGGTCCCGAAGTCACGCTTGTTGATCGCCGCGAAGTAGCCGACGACCACCTCCCGCGGCCCGGCCGTACCGGAGGCACCATACGGATCCGGCGTCACGGAGACGGTGCCGTACGGGCCCGGCGTCGCGGACGAGGTGCCGTACGGGTCCGGCACCTCGGTTCCGGTGGACGACGCCGCCGACGCCCACGGCTGCTCCAGCCCCCCGGAGCCGGAACCGATGCCGCTGCCGTCGCTACTGCTGCTACTGCCGCTACCGCCGCTGGACCCGGAACCGATACCCGCGGTTCCGGATTCGCCGCCGAAGCCTCCCCCGACCAGACTCAGCAGCAGAAGCACCAACAGGGGCACTCCGATGACGGTGAGCCCCCAGGTGCGCGCGGCCCCGGCGGGCGGTATCAGCCCATCGGCCCGGTAGGGCGACGGAGGCGACGGCGCGGCGGGGGACAGCGGCGGTCCGAAGTGGTTCATGGGGCACCCCAACGATCACGACAGTGCACTGACACGCACCCCCGCACCCCCGCACGACTCGGCGGAAAACAGCGCGCGAAAGGCTGATTGACACCTTGCATGCCACCAGCCCCACCGCTTCCGCCACCACCGCCGACCCACTTCCGATCCACTTCCGGACGAGGGGAGACAGGCGACGGGGGGCGACGGGAGCGGCGAGATGAACGCCGTGGGCACGGAAAAGCCCCCTACCCCAGCGGAGAACCCGCAGGCAGGAGGCTTGACCAGCAAGTGAGGATGCGTTACTTCTTCTTGCCCTGGGTTTCGACCGCCCGTGTTTTGGCCCTGATCAGCGGGACGTGCACCGCAACTGACCTGCGGCGGGGCTGTCGTTGGTGGTCGTTGTCGGTCGTTGCTTGTTGACCTCGGAGGTTCCATACAGGTTCCGGGCCCGCGCGCACATGGTCTACGACGGATGAGGTCATCCGCTTCCCGACCGCTCAGGTATCTGTCTGAGCGGCCCGATATGCCTCGTACCGAGCCCAGGCACGTTCGAGCGTCTCGATAGCCGCGTCGATGGCACCGCGCTCTTCGAGGTAGTCAAGCTGTCCCTGCTTCCCCTTGCGAGAGGGCCAGTCAGGATCAGCGGAGACGTCCCGCGCGAGATCTCCGATGGCATTGCGCTGATCGGCGTGGGTCTTCAACCATGCGGTGAAGCTCTTCGGCTTGGGCATGCCAGCATCCTTCCGCCGCCATGCCTGGGCTAACCCACGGGCCTGGTCCGCTTGTCGCTTGTCTTGTCGCTTGTCGCTTGTCGGCTCGCAGGTCAAAGCCTGCATCGGGGTACCCCGCAGTGCGGCCCCGTCTTGTCACGACAAGTGACAAGACAAGCGACAAGAGCATCTGCTGTGCCGGCGCGCCCGGCGGAGGAAGGGCATGAACGAACGGCCTACGGCCGCGCACCCTTTGGCAGCTCGCTACGCTCGCGCGGCTACCGTCGTCGGGGGCGAAGGCCGTGAATGCCTTCCAGGGCACTTGGACCCCCTTGCGCGGGATGGATAGACCCCCAGGGTCGTAAACGGCCGCCCACGGCGTCACGGAAGCGCTGCGATGAGGTAGTTTCCGGGTCCCTACGCGCGCGTGCGCGTAGGGACCCCTCCCCGGAAACCGTGGCAACTTGGAAACCCGCAGGTCGGAGCCGGTTGCAGGGGTCAACCGGCGCTATCGACGCAACTGGCGATATCAACCACCTCAAATCGGGCGGGAGGGCGACCTGACGTAAGGCGCGGGCACGCGAGAGCGTTGACGCAAGAGGAGCACCCCGGGCGGCGCGCGGTGCTCCTCTTGCATGTACGCCCGGGCAATCCAGGAGACGGCAGACCTGCCTCCTCGCCTGGAATGCCGCCCTCGGGCCCTCCAAGGGGCGGACGGCCGGCTCATGACGACTGGTGATCAACTACCCAAAAATCAGTACGAGTTGGCGCATCTTCCCAGCACACTGGAAGGCATGGATGGACTGTATGTGGTCAGGCATGAGCCGACCTGGCGGGAGGAGCCGGACCCAGAGCCGGACGACGAGTATGACAACGGCACGGACGAGAAGACTTTGTACGCCCTCTTCGGGCTGGCCATCTACAAGGCCAACGTCCTTGAACACACCCTCGTGAACACCCTCGCCATGGCCAGGCTCATCACGGCGGAGGAGCAGGGGGAACGGCTCATCCGCGACCCTTGGGCGCAGGGCTTCAAGGACATGATGGGCAAGCTCATCCGGCGTGCCGAGCCGCACGTAAGCGCCTACCCGGAAGTGGTCGGCGACCTCACCAACAGCCTGAAGCGGCGTAACTTCCTGGTTCACCACTTCTGGCGTGAGCGCATCCAAGAGGTAATCGCCGAGGTGAGTCGGGCCAAGATGTGCGCAGACCTCAAGGCGGACTGTCGGCTGTTCACCCAGACAGACGAGCGTCTGACCGAGAGGGTCTTTGACCCTCTGGCGAGGAAGCGGGGGATCACTCCCGAGATGATCGAGGCTCAGTACGCGAAGGAACGCCGCGAGGCCATGAAGCGCTACGAGCCTGAGTCGTTCACGGCCGGGGAAGACTCGGCCTGACGGACCTGCCTCCCCGCCTGGATTGCCGTCCTCGGACCTCCCAAGGGGCGGACGGCAGGCATGGGTGAGCGCCGCCCGCCCCTCCCGCTCTGCCCGGCTCGCCACGGCTCTTCAGGTGGGGACGGATGGCCGTGAGCACCGCGATCCCCCTCCTGAAGAGCCGTCCTGCACTCTCTTACTAGAGAGTTGAGGGAAGATAGCGTCCGCAGCGTCCGCTAGGCATCGCTCACCCCCTCTGACCTGCACCGTTCACGCGGACGCTAAACAAAATGTTTAGCGTCCGCTAGCGTCCGCAGCGTCCGGTTATCCCCAGCTACTAAGAGTGCTTTTCCCCAGGTCAAGGCGGCTCTTAGTAGCGGGAGGGCTGCGGACGCTGCGGACACTGGCCGCTCCGGAACGACGAAGAGACCACCCCCATCGAGGCGGGGTGGTCTCTTCGTCCTCTGCCACTGGCTCACCGCAAGAGCGCGACGGTCGGGAGTTCCCGAGCGCCCCCGCGCGCGAGCGGAGCGAGCTGCCAAGGGACGCGCGGCCGTAGGTCGCACCTAGTAGGTCACTGCGGGAGAAAGCCAGGAACCGACTGCCCTAGATCCCGCAGGTGGGCAAGGTAGTCCTGAGCGGCAGGTTCCGCCGCGTAGCTCCGCCTCATCTCCGCCGCCAGTTCGCGGCTCGTCATGATGAGCGACGGCATTGATCGGCGCTCCCCTTCGAGGGCCCGCTCCCCCATGATGAGCGCCTGTTCGAGGTCACCCTCCCGCGCGGCCGTCACACCCAAGGTGACCCGCGCTTCCGCGTTACGCATGGGCGATCGCTCCGTGCCGTCGAAGTCCGTGCCCGCGCGCAGAACCTCCTCAGCGAGCGTGCGTGCCAACTTGTCCTCTCCCACCAGGCGGTAGCAGTCCATCGCGTAGAAGTCGAACTTTGCCGGGTCCACCACGAAGTGGTTGTCCAGGTTCTCGGGGTGCGGCATCGCTTCGAGCAGGTTGCGGCCCCGATCGAGCGCGACCTCAACCCGCCGACGGTCCCCGAGTCGGGCCCACGCCTTGGCTTCCTGTCCGGCAAGCTGAACGGCTACGCCCTGGTGGGCGGCAACCTCGGTTCCCGCCTGCGCTGCGGCAATGACCCCGCGATAGTCGCCAGTCGTGAGGGCGAACCAGGCTCGCATCTCGTGAGCCCAACCAGCGACTTCGGCATGCTCGGACTCGGTCGCCAACGAGAGCGCGGCCCGACGCGTCGACTCGGCAGCGTGCCGGTCGCCCATGTCGTACTCCACGCACCCGACAAGGAGGGCGAGCCATCCGGAGAGCGCCAAGACTTCGCGGTGCTGCGAGAGAGTGAGGCTCTTCGAGTGCAGCTCAACGACCCGACGGAGCCACTGGCGCCCCTCAATGAGGAGCTGTGCGCTCGGCATGTACGGGTACTCCGAGCAAAGCCGATCGGTCGTGATCCGTAGCGCGTCAAGCGTGGCCGCGTCGACGTCGGATCGGTTGAGACGGCTCACGATTTCCAGCGTCTCCATGCCGCTCACGGCCAAGATCTCTCTGCCCCCGTCGCGGCGCGTCGGCGCAGGGAAGAGGGCGTGCGTCACGGTGCCGAAGACCGCCGCGATAAGCGGCCGGTAGAACTCGTTAGGGATCTGTCCGGACTCCCACCGCTTCCACTGCCGGATCAGGCTTTCATCGGCCGGAAGCTCTTCCTGAGCGTGCGCTCGAAGCGCCTTCACTGCGTCCCGCTGAGACCAATCACGCGCGGCCCGCTCAGCCGCGATGCGCTGTGCCCATGCAGGCCTGCCGTCGCTCATACGCTCCTCCTCCGAGTGCCTACCCGCCGAGTCTCACGCCTCGCCCCCGGGGACAGGGAAGGGGACAGTGAAGGGACAGCGGACATGTCCCCAGCTCTCACGTCTGCCCCCTCGGTGTCACTTACCGGACACGCTCCGTTCCCCGCATGCTGGTTGCAGATCAAGCACCACTCGCGGTGGAGCGCTCTTCGAGCACTTCCACTCGTTCAGCCAACGCCTGAATCAGGGAGCGGATTTCATTGATCTCGGCCCGCACGTCGTCACGGGGAACGGTCCCGTCACCAACGAAGTTACCGAGGTTGCCGGCCGACACAATGAGCCCTTCGGCCCTAAGCGCGGCCAACCCGTTTTGGATGGTCTGGCTCGCGAATCCGAAGCGCTCGATCAGCTCCCGCTGCGAGGGGAGCTTGTCACCGGGCTTCATCCGCTTGACTTCCTCGCGGAGCGCGTCCGCGACCTGCACCGCCTTGGGCTTGGGCCCTCCTGTGACAGTCATGCCCTGAGCGTACCCATCACAGCGGACTAGTGCACACCACTCCACAGGGGTTGTGCACCACAGCAGACTAGTGCAAGCTAGTCATCAAGCGGCTCCCGGAAATACTCGGGAATCCCGCGTAAAAGTCCTGGTCACACCAGGAAACAGCAAGGAGCGGCCTCCACCGCCAAGCAGATAGCCGCTCCCTGACCCTCGAAGGGGTACATCCATGATGCCTGCAACCCTCCTGTCCGGCCTTCCGGCCCTGCCCGGCCGACGCGTGAACGTCTTCGGCGAGCCGGACGAAGAGGAGTTCGTTCGGGTCGCAGTTCCGGTCGTGGCGCACCTGTCGTTCGCCGACATGCTCGCGTTGCTGATCGGGTCGGGCGGCCTCGTGTACGGGGAGCTGGACGACGACCGAGCCGTCCGGGACGCGCTGAACTTCGCGCTTCTGGCCACCGACGTCGTCATGTTCGAGGACCAGGCGGCCGATGCCCTGGCGCTCCTGCACGGCCGTGGGGACACGGACAGCGTGAAGTGGGCCCGTGCTCTGGCCGCCGCGATCACCCGCGTGTACGGGGTCACGGCGTGACGAACGCGACGGACGCCCTGTACGCGCAGGTCGCTCCGAGCGCGGCGCCGGTCTTCTCCCTCGCGGAGATGGACCGGCGCCCCGCCGGGGAGGACTTCCCCACCATCCCGATCATGGGGTTGGAACTGACGGTCACGGAAGCCGCTGCCGCGCTGTTCGAGACGGCCGCCGACGAACTGGCCGTGCCGGTCCCCGACACCGACACCCTCTATGACGCGCTCAACGGTGCCGTGCGCACGCTCGGTCCGGCGGGGATCGCGGGCGTCACGCCCACGTTCGAAGACCTGCCCGCAGATGAGTTCCCCGAGGTCGCGCACTGCCGCCGGTTCGCCTACCGGCTCGCCCTGTCGTTCTGGTACGAGGGGGCCCGCTCCCGCCCGATGACGGCCGGGGAAGTCGGCGTGGCCATCTACCTGTCCAGCCTGGACCGGTACCGCATGACGGAGTTCCGGGAGCTCCCGCGCCGCAAGCTGATGCTGGCCCGTGCCATCCACGAGGGTGTGACGGCCGTGCCGACCGAGACCCTGATCCGTCTCGGGGCGTTCATGTCCGACGAGTTCGGCCGGACCGCCGACCGCGACCGGGACCGTGAGTGGCTGTACAAGCAGGCTCTGCCGGACTACCACCGCCGCCGGTTCGCGTTCGACCTGGTGCGCTGGGACCGCAGCCAGCCCGCGCCCCTGATCGTGCGCCCGGACGCCGGGGGCTACCTGGTCGGACTGACCCCGCCCCCGGCACCGGACGGCCTGTGGCTGCGGTCGGCCCGGACGGAGTGGTAGGCGTGGGCGTTCACCCGATCAACTCCGCCAAGCGGCGCGTGCGCAAGGAACAGCTCGCACGCCGCCACGGGGAGCACTGCGCCTACTGCTGCCGCCCGTTCACCGACCTGACTCAGGCCACCCTCGATCACATCGCGCCCAAGTCGCTGTGGCGGTCGTGGTCGGTCACCTCGCTGATGCTGGCGTGCGGCGACTGCAACCAGGCCAAGGCCGACCGCCTCCCGCTCTCGCTCGCTCTGTTCGTGCTGCGGTGGGCCGACCCGACTCAGCCGACCCTCGACCCGGCCGTCTGGCCCCTGCTGGCCCGACTCGCCCACGCCAACCGGTCGACATACGAGGCGGTGTGGACGCCCGACCCGATCGACCGTCGATCGACCCCTGACCTGCGTGACGAGCCGCGTCACACCCGGCGTCACGGCCCGGCACGGTCGGCCCGACCGGTCTGCCGCGCGGTCGTGCGCCGTGCGTCGATCCGACCCGACTGCCTGCGCGCGCCCCGACCCGTGCGGACGTGCACGGGCCCGACTGGAGAGGCGGTGTTCGCGTGAACGCTGTGAACGGCAGCGTGAACGGATCAACCCCCCGCGTGAACGGGTCGACCCGACCCGTGAACCCGATGAACGGTCCCGTGAACACCCCCGGCAAGGCCGTGAACACACGGCGCCGGTCGACCACGGGCGCGGGTGACGACGGGAAGCCTCCGCCGGCCGCCGCGCGGATCGTGGCCATGGCCCGTGAGGAGTACCGGTTCGTCATGTCCACCGACGGCCGCCCCTACGCGGTCGCCCTGGGCGGCCCGAACATCGCCCTCCCGCTCCGGGGCAAGGCCGGTCTACGGCAGCGTCTCGCCCGCAAGTTCGCCGACGCCTACCCCGGGGAGGTCGCCTCACAGTCCGCCCTCGCGGACGCCATGACGGTCCTGGAAGGCATCGCCGAAGACAACGACCCGGTGCCCGTGAACCTGCGGGTGGGCCGCGACCCGTCCGGCGCGATCGTGGTCGACCTCGGCAGCGCCGACGGCCGCGCGGTCGTCGTCTCCGGGATCGGCTGGCAGGTGGTCGACCGGGCCCCGGCGCTCTTCCGCCGCTCCGGTGCGATGGCCCCCATGCCCGAACCCGTGCTGGACGGTGACGGGCTGGCCAAGCTGCACGCCCTGCTGAACATGGATAAGTCCGCGTTCCATCAGCTCGTTGCCTGGCTCATCGCCGCGTGGATTCCGGACATCCCGCACCCGGCACTCGTCTGCAAGGGCGAACAGGGCACGGGCAAGTCCAAGGCCGCGCAGATGTTCATCAACCTCATCGACCCGTCCCCGGCCGCCAAGCGCAGCCAGCCACGGGACGAAAAGGCGTGGTCGCGGCAGGCGTTCAGCTCATGGGCGCTGTGCCTGGACAACATCTCCACCATCCCGCCGTGGCTGTCGGACACCCTGTGCAAGGCCGTGACCGGTGACGGCGTGGTCGACCGGGCCCTGTACACCGACGACGACGTGGTGGTGCTCACCTTCAAGCGTGTGCTCGCCATGACCACGATCGACGCCGGGGCACTCGCGGGGGACCTGGCCGAACGCGTCCTCATGCTCGACTTGCAACTGATCGACGCCACCCGGCGCCGTTCCGAAGAGGAGTTGGACGCCACGTTCGACGTGGTCCGTCCGGCCGTCCTCGGGGCCCTGTTCGACGTGCTGGCGTGCGCGCTCGCGGTCCTGCCGTCCATCCGGCTGGAGTCCATGCCGCGCATGGCCGACTTCGCCCGCGTGCTGGCGGCCGTCGATCAGACCCAGGGCTGGAACACCTTGGGCGACTACCTGGCCACGTCCGCGAACGTCGCCACGGACGCGATGGAGGGCGACCCGTTCGCGATGGCCATCGCCCACCTGGTCGACCAGGCCGGTATCTGGCAGGGCACGGCTGGCCAGTTGCTCGAAGTCCTGCCCGTCCCGCTGGTGAGGCCGAAGAACTGGCCTGTGGACGCCACTCGCGCGGGCGGCCGGGTCAAGCGGCTCGCGCCCCTGCTGCGGTCCATCGGGATCATGGTGGACGACACGCAGCGTAGCTCTGACCGGATGCGGAACAAGCTCCTCACCCTCTCCCGCGCACCCGACGACGAGTCAGCGTCCGCACCCGACCAGACCTCTCTCTGGCCGGAGACCGGCCCGCCCCGGGAGCGCGAGGCATGGCCTGAACAGGGATGACGTAGCCGGAAAACCCTCCGGGCCGGGCCGCACACAGCAGCCCGGACACGTCGAACCTGCGGACGCTACAGCCGTCCAGCGTCCGCACTAGCGTCCGCAACCCTCCCCCCAACTGACCTGCGCTAATCCAGCGTTGCGGACGCTGGGACGCTGCGGACGCTGAAATACACCAACTCTCTAGGACGGCGACCGGCACCACTCCCACGCACCGCCCCCACGGACACGAGGAGTCACCAACACCATGGCCACCGACGAGCCGACCAACCCGCGCGCCACCCTGCGCGGCGGCCTCCCGGACCGCTACCTCACTCCCGAAGACCTGGTCACGATGTTCAGCCTCCCGAGCGTCGAGACCGTCTACGCCTGGCGCCGCAAGCGGATCGGCCCGCCCGGCTTCCGCGTCGGGCGTTACCTCCGCTTCAACCCGGCCGCCGTACAGGCATGGGAGAAGGAACGGACCGCCCTCGATGACGCGGCGTGAACGGCTGCTAGACCTAGCACCCGCCCCCGCTAGGTCTAGCAACCCCGCTAGCAGCCAATCCCCCCTCTGGCCTGCGGCCTAGCGTCTAGCACCCCGCCCGCCGGCACTGCCGGAACCGGCGCTAAAGGGCGGGGAGGCAGCCCCGCCCGACCGGGGAGGCGGGGAGAACTCCCCAACCGCTTCCCCGCCCCGCATCCCCCGCACTGATCAGTGCAAAGACCCGTTCGGGGAGGCGGGGAGGCGCCGCCGCAACCGCCCCGAACACCCCCTCACAGAGCCCCGCGGGGCCGCTGTCCCCGCCTCCCCGTCGGGCCCGGCGGACACGGCGCGAGACAGGGACGAACGGCCCGCCCGCCAAGGGAGGCAGGGAGAACTCCCTGACCGCCTCCCTTACCCGCCTCCCTCTACCTGATCAGCGCAGATGGCCTCTCAGGGAGGCAGGGAGGCACGCCCCCAGCGCCCCCGAAACCCCCTCAGGAAGGCACCCGGCACCCCCTGTCGCCGCCTCCCTGAACCCCCGCCGGGCCCTGCTACCGGTAGCACCCCCACCCGCTACCGGTAGCAACCCCGCTAGCACCCCGAACGCCAAGTGATCAGGCCCGTAGCGAGTAGCGGGCCCGGCCCAGCACACCCCGAAACCGGCCCGACGGGACCCACCCGGCCCCGCCCCGCCCTGCTACCAACCGAAGGAGACAGCCCTCATGGCTGGCCACATCTTCGACCGCTGGATCAAGACCACCACCGACGCCAACGGCAAGACCATCCGCGTCAAGACCGACCGTTACGGCACGGGGATGCGCTACCAGGCCCGCTACCTCACACCCGACGGCAAGCGGAAGAACAAATCCTTCCCCGACGGACAGAAGCGCCTCGCCGAGCAGTGGCTGAGCGCCATGCAGGCGGACGTGGCCCGCGGCGACTTCATCGACCCGAACGCGTCCCGTACGACGTTTCAGGAGTTCGCGGAGAAGTGGCTCGCGAGCCAGAGCGGCGACCCCAACACCCGTGCGTCGATGGAGTCTCAGCTCAAGTTGCACGCCTTCCCGCGCATCGGGTCGCGTCAGCTCGGGTCGTTCCAGCCGAGCCACATCCGCGAGTTCGTGACGCAGCTCGAAGAGACCGGCATGTCCGGCTCGTACGCCCGCGTCATCTTCTCCAACGTCCGCGCCGTGCTCTCCGCCGCTGTCGAGGACGGATGCCTACGCCGGAACCCCTGCAACTCGCACACGGTGACCCCGCCGGCCATCGGTGCACGCCGTGTCGTCCCCTGGGAGCCTGAGCGCGTCTTTGCCATGCGCGCCGCCATGGTCGAACGCTTCCGGCCCATGGTCGACGTCGGTGCAGGGTGCGGTCTGCGACAAGGCGAGATCCTCGGTCTGTCCGTCGATGACATCGACTTCGACAGCGGCACCCTGCACGTGGTGCAGCAACTCAAGCTGAGTCTGAGCAAGGCCGTGTTCGCGCCCCCGAAGGGCGGCAAGCTCCGTGACGTGCCTCTGCCCGACCCCGTGGCGGAGGCGCTGCAGGAGCACATCAAGCGGTTCCCGCCTGTGGAGATCAAGCTCCCGTGGATGCGGGCGAACGGCCAGCCGGTGACCCGGCGGCTCATCTTCACGGGCCCCAACGGCGGGCACGTCTGGCGTACGTCGCTGAACGAAGACCACTGGAAGCCCGCGCTCGCCAAGGCCGGGGTCATCCCCAAGGCCAAGAGCCGCGAGCACGCCGCCGCTCGCGAGCACGGGATGCACGCCCTCCGGCACTTCTACGCGTCCGTGCTCTTGGACGCCGGGGAGAGCATCAAGGCTCTCGCGGAGTACCTCGGGCACTCCGATCCGGGGCTGACGCTGAAGGTGTACGCGCACCTCATGCCGAGCAGCCGGGACCGCGCCCGGAAGGCTCTCGGGCGAGCGCTCCGGCCGCAGGACCCCACGGGCTGAGGTTCCAGAGAGGTTCCAGCGCATGAAAATGCCTCCCATCCGCGCCGTTCGCGCAGGTGGGAGGCATGATCACAAACCCTACTTCTTCTTGCCCTGGTTTTTGACCGCCTCGATCGCTGCCGCTGCTGCGTCCGGGTCGAGGTAGGTGCCGCCCGGGTTGAGGGGCTTGAAGTCGGCGTCGAGTTCGTAGGCCAGGGGGATGCCCGTGGGGATGTTCAGGCCCGCGATGTCGGCGTCGGAGATGCCGTCGAGGTGCTTGACCAGGGCGCGGAGGGAGTTGCCGTGGGCCGCGACGAGGACCGTGCGGCCGGTCAGGAGGTCGGGGACGATGCCGTCGTACCAGTACGGGAGCATGCGGAGGACGACGTCCTTCAGGCACTCCGTGCGGGGGCGCAGCTCCGGCGGGATGGAGGCGTAGCGGGCGTCGTCCGACTGGGAGAACTCCGTGCCGTCCTCGAGGGGCGGGGGCGGGGTGTCGTAGGAGCGGCGCCAGAGCATGAACTGCTCCTCGCCGAACTCGGCGAGGGTCTGCGCCTTGTCCTTGCCCTGGAGGGCGCCGTAGTGGCGTTCGTTCAGGCGCCAGGAGCGGTGGACGGGGATCCAGTGGCGGTCGGCGGATTCGAGGGCCAGCTGGGCCGTGCGGATCGCGCGCTTCTGGAGGGACGTGTGGACCACGTCGGGGAGGAGATCGGCGTCCTTCAGGAGTTCGCCACCGCGGACTGCCTCCTTCTCGCCCTTCTCGTTCAGGTTGACGTCCACCCAGCCGGTGAACAGGTTCTTCGCGTTCCACTCGCTCTCGCCGTGGCGGAGGAGGATCAGCTTGTACGGTGCGTCGGCCATGCGTACGAGCGTAATGGAAGCCTTCGTCCGGCCGCTCGCCCGCCCGGGACCCGGACAGCCGACACCTTCTGTTAATCGAGTGGCCCTCCAGGGCGTCCGGTAAGTAAGGTGTGCGCACCGCTTGAGACGCTTACCAGCCTGTCGTTCACGTGCCTGTACCTGTCCGACCGTGGGGGATCCGACCATGCCACTCGCCGCGCTGAGGCGTGCCAGCCGCGAGACCGTCTCCGGTCTCCCCCGTGCGTTCTGGTGGCTCTGGATCAGCACCCTGGTCAACCGGCTCGGGGCGTTCGTCTCCACCTTCATGGCCCTGTATCTGACGATCGACCGCGGCTACTCCGCCTCCTACGCCGGTCTCGTCGCCTCGCTCCACGGTCTCGGCGGGGTCGTCTCCTCGTTCGGCGCGGGCGTGCTGGCCGACCGGCTGGGGCGACGGCCCACGCTGCTGCTCGCGCAGTCGTCGACCGCCGCGTCCGTCGCGCTGCTCGGCTTCGTGCGGGACCCCGTCGCGATCGCCGGTGTCGCCTGTCTCGTCGGGATGGCGAGCAGCGCCTCCCGGCCCGCCGTGCAGGCGATGATGGCGGACATCGTCCGGCCCGAGGACCGCGTGCGCGCCTTCTCGCTCAACTACTGGGCGATCAACCTCGGCTTCGCCGTCTCCTCCCTGTCCGCCGGGTTCGTCGCCGGGTACAGCTACCGCGCCGGGTTCCTGATCGAGGCGGCCATGACGGCGGCCTGCGCGGTGGTGGTCTTCCTGCGGCTGCCCGAGTCGCGGCCGGTCGCCACCCCGGCCGGCCGGGCCGCGGCCGACGCGGTGCGGCTCACGAACGTGCTGCGGGACGGGCGTTTCATGAGCGTCGTCGGGCTGTCCTTCCTCGTCGCCCTGGTCTTCCAGCAGGGGGCGGTGGGTCTGCCCGTGGCGATGGGCGAGGCCGGTCACTCGCCCGCCGAGTACGGCGCCGCGATGGCCGTCAACGGCTTCCTGATCGTCGCGCTCCAGATCCCGGTCACCCGCCTCATCCAACACCGGGACGCCAAGCGGCTGTTGATGGTCTCCTCGCTTCTCGCGGGCTACGGTTTCGCCCTCACGGCGTTCGCCGGCCCGGTCGTCGTCCTCGCGCTCACGGTCTGTGTGTGGACGGTGGGCGAGATGATCAACGCGCCCACCCAGACGGGTCTGGTCGTCCGGCTCTCCCCGGCCCACGGCCGCGGTCGCTACCAGGGCGTGTACACCCTGTCCTGGTCGGTCGCCGCGCTCGTCGCCCCGCTGGTGTCCGGCCTCGTCATCGACCGTTTCGGTGCCGACTGGCTGTGGGGCGCGTGCGCCGTCGTCGGCACGGGGGCGGCGGTGGGGTACGGGGCGCTGATGCGGCGGGTGCCGACGGCGGAGACGGGCCCCGGCGCGGGGGCGGGCGCCGGGGACCCGGTGCCGGCCGAGCCGGAGGTCGGGGCGGCCTGACGCGGGGGCCGCCCCGGGAGGGAGCGGCCTCACGGGTGCATCCGCGCCCCCTTGACCACCTTGTCCACCGCGTTGCGGGGTCCGTACACCGCCAGGCCCACCACGTCCAGCTCGGCGGTGGGGACGGCCCGTACCGCGGCACGGTTGTCGTGGTCGTTGCCGGTGGCGAAGAGGTCGGAGGTGAAGAGGGCGCGGGGCAGGGCACGGGACAGGGCGCGCGTGTGGGCCGCCGTCAGGGTCTCCTTGGAGCCCTCGAAGACCAGCACCGGCTGCCGGAACATCGGCAGGTAGGGCACCCCGTCCGCGTCCTCGTACGGCTCTCCGATCACCTCGGGGATCTGTGTGCCCAAGCCGCTGACCAGGAAGGACGTGACGTTCAGGCGTTGCCAGGTCTCCAGGTCGTCGCGGAGCAGGACGACGAGCTTCGTGTCGAAGCGGATCGGGGGGACCGCAGGGACGGCGGGGGCCGGGGGCGCCGGGGGGTTCGGTTCGCTGTTCACCCGTCGAGACTGCCGACCGGCGTACGGCGTCGTCTTGTACGTTCTTTGCATGGCCGTTCCGCCGGAGGTCTCCGCCTGGCGCCCGCGTGTCCCGGGTGTCGTCGAGGTCTTCCACGCCCACTTCACCGAGTACGCGTATCCGATGCACGTGCACGAGGCGTGGACGCTGCTGATCGTGGACGACGGGGCCGTACGGTACGACCTGGACCGGCACGAGCACGGCACCCCGCACGACACGGTGTCGTTGTTGCCGCCGCATGTCCCCCACAACGGTTCCCCGGTCACCGCGCACGGGTTCCGCAAACGGGTCGTCTATCTCGACGCCACCCACCTCCCGGACGGTCTCATCGGGGCGGCGGTCGACGGCCCCGATCTGCGGGACGCGCACCTACGGTCGCGGGTGAGCCGGTTGCACACCGCGCTCGGTCACCCCGGCGACGAACTGGAGGCCGAGAGCAGGCTGACGCTCATCGCCGAACGCCTGCGCGCGCGGCTCCGCCCCACCGCTCCCGTCCTGGCCCCCCGCACCTCTCCCGTTCTCGCCCGCACCCTGCGCGAACTCCTCGACGCGCACGTCACCCCGGGCATCGGCCTCGACGAGGCCGCGCGCCTGCTGCACGCCCATCCCGCCCATCTGGTACGGGCGTTCAGCGGCGCGTACGGCATCGCACCGCACCAGTACCTGATGTCCCGCCGCGTCGACCGCGCCCGCCGCCTCCTCCTCGACGGGCGCCCGCCGAGCGAGGTGGCGACGACGACCGGCTTCTACGACCAGTCCCATCTCACCCGGCACTTCCGGAAGTTGGTGGGCGTCACCCCGGGGCGCTACGCGCGGACCGGCCCACGGCCGGGCCCGCCACGCGCCTGAACCGGCTCCCCGTCTCCCTGCTCACCGAGTCCCCGCGTCCCCGCGTCCCGACTCGCCAACTCGCCTTCTCACAGCTCCCGTTGTGCCTCGTACAGGTTGCGCGGGCGTACGGCGTCCGTCGTGCCGTAGAGCTCCAGGCGGGAGTGGAGGTCGCCGGTGAAGTCGGGGACGTCGATCTGGTCGGACTCGGTGACCTCGTTGATGCCGACGGTGGCCGAGAAGGGGGCGAGGCCGTCGATGCGCATCAGGCCGGCGCGGCCGTTGGTGACGCGGATGTTCCAGTGGGTGAAGCGGGCGCCGAAGAGGGGGCCGGCGCTCGCGTCACCGCCGTGGCGGCCGTTGTTGTCGACGGTGATGTCGGTGCGGACGTTGGCGAAGGGCAGGCCGCGGTGGCTGTCGAAGGTGCCCATCTCCATCGTGCCGCGCGACCAGACGTTGTAGGAGGAGAGCCCCTCGACGTTGATGCCGTGCAGTTGGGTGGTGGTGGGTGCGGGGACCGTGCGCTGCTCGATGGTGAAGTCCTCGACGAGGTTGTCGTGCGAGCCCTCGCGGCAGAAGTACGGGTGGTGGGAGCCGCGGCCGGCCACCCGCGTCCCGCGCAGGGTGCACGCCGACGCCGCCACCAGCCCGAAGCCGTTGTCGACGTGACGGACCGTCACATCGTCGATCCAGCAGTCGTAGGCGCACTGGAGGACGACTCCGTTGTAGCCCTTGTCCAGGAGGTGCGGCGACTGCGGGGTCTCCACCGCTTCGAGGGTCACCCCCTCCACGCCGGAGCCCGTCAACTCCGTTACGTGCGTGGTGAGTTGGGGGTTCCACTCGGGGCGTATGTCGAGCGGGAGGGGGCGTTCGAGCGTGACCTCGCGGCCCCGGACGCGGGCGATGCGGACGGGCCACTCGTAGGGGACGTACGACAGCAGTTTGGTCTTGTCGTCCCAGTAGTACGCCTCGGGTCCCGGGCCGCCGCCCGACATGTGTTCCAGCAGGGTGTGGCCGGGGTCGTCGGCGAGGCGGAGCAGGACCAGGCGGCCGGGGCGCAGGCCGGACGGGTCGGTGACCCGCACCGTCCAGGCGCCCTGCCGGGCCGGCTCGACAGCTGTCAGGGGCCGCCACTCGTCCCGTCGGTTGCCGGTCCAGCCCTCGAAGGGCCATGCCCGGGCCCGGATCGCGGCGACCAGCGAGTCCCAACGGGCGCTGGGGGCAAGCCAGATGAGGCCGCCGGCCCAGGACCACGAGGACTTGTCGCCGCCGTAGCGCGAACCGTAGACGCCGATCAGCTCGGTGAGGTTCTTCGTCGCGTACAGCTTCGTACGGTCGCTGCCGGCGCCCCGCAGCACGACCCCGGAGTGGCCGACGCGGATCAGGTCGTCGATGCGGAAGGTGCCGGGCGGGATGAGCACCGTGCCGCCGCCGGCCCTGCCGGCAGCGGCGAGGGCACGGTTGATCGCGGGGGCGGAGTCGGTGGTGCCGTCCGCCACGGCGCCGTAGCGGCGGACGTCGAGCACGAGCGGGCGGCGGGGGTGGCGCTTGGCGCCCGCGCCGCCGATGTACGGGATCTGCGGGTGGGTGAAGGGGGTGCGGGTGAACTCCCGCCACAGGGACGGGACTTCGCCACCGGCCGGGCCGGGCCCGCGCTCGGGGAACGGTGCCGCCAGGGCGAGCGTGCCGCCGAGCAGGGTGCGGCGGGTGACGTGCATACGGCTCATGCCCGTACGTCCTTCCATGCGACTCTTCATGGATGTGAACGACGTTCAGATCTGCGTCAGCCGTGAGCATGCCATGGGGCCACCGCGCAGGGAAAGAGGTCGGACCGGGTGGGATCAGCGGGTCAGTTCGTCGGCCGCTGGGTCAGGTGCGTGAACGCGTCCAGGTTCCGCGTCGACTCGCCGCGCGCCACCCGCCACGCGTACTCCCGCCGGATCGCGGAGGCGAAGCCGAGTTCGAGGAGCGTGTTGAAGGCGCCGTCGGCCGCCTCCAGGACCTGGCCGAAGAGCCGGTCCAGCTCGTCCTCGACGACGGCGGCCAGCGGCAGCTTGCCGGTGACGTACACGTCACCGAGCCGGTCGACGGCGTAACTCACGCCGTACAGCTTGAGGTTGCGCTCCAGCAGCCAGCGGTGGACGGCCGGCTCGTTCTCGTCGGGGTGACGGACGACGAAGGCGTTCAGGGAGAGGGAGTGGCGGCCGACGAGCAGCGAGAGGGTCGTCGACAGCTTCCGCACACCGGGCAGTCGGACGACGTAGGACCCGGACTCCGGGCTCTCCCAGTCGAGTTCGGCGCTCTTGAGGAAACCCTCGATGACCTGCGCCGCCCGTCGCTCCGGCTCGCCCGCGACGCTCATCGATGCTCACCCATGGTGCGAGCGTACGCGACGGCGGTGGGCCTGCGTGGCGGCCGTGTAGACGTCCGCGGTAGCGCCGGCCGCGGTGTCCCAGCCGAAGGACCGGGCGTGCCGGGCGGCGGCGGCGCCCATCCGGGAGACGCGGTGCGGGTCGTCGGCGAGAGCCGCGAGCACCCGCGCGTACGCCGCCGGATCGTGGCCCGGGATCAGGAAGCCGGTCTCCCCGTCCCGCACCGCGACCGGGAGGCCGCCGACCGAGGCCGCGAGCACCGGCGTACCGGTCGCCTGCGCCTCTATGGCGACCAGGCCGAAGGACTCGCTGTAGGACGGCATGACCAGCACGGAAGCGGCCCGGAACCAGTCCGCCAGCTGCTCCTGCCCCACCGGCGGCCGGAACCGTACGACGTCCGCGACCCCGAGCCGCGCGGCCAGCTTCTGCAGCCCCTCGGGCTTGGCGAGGCCGCTGCCGGACGGGCCGCCGACGACGGGCACGACGATCCTCGACCGCAGCTCGGGCCGCTCGTCGAGCAGCACCGCCACCGCCCGCAGCAGCACGTCCGGGGCCTTGAGGGGCTGGATGCGGCCCGCGAAGAGCGGGATCAGGGCGTCCTGGGGCAGGCCGAGGCGGGCCCGGGCCGCGGCCCGTCCGTCGGCGGGCCGGAAGCGTTCGAGGTTGACGCCCGGGTGGACCACGGCGACCTTGCCGGCGTCGGCCGCGTAGTGCCGTACGAGTTCGTCCGCCTCCTCCGCCGTGTTGGCGATGAGGCGGTCGGCGGCGGCCACGACCTGGGTCTCGCCGATGACCCGGGCGGCGGGTTCGGGGGTGTCGCCCGCGGCCAGGCTGGCGTTCTTGACCTTGGCCATGGTGTGCATGGCGTGCACCAGGGGGACGCCCCAGCGCTGGGCGGCGAGCCAGCCGACATGGCCGGAGAGCCAGTAGTGCGAGTGGACGAGGTCGTAGTAGCCGGGACGGTGGCCGGCCCACGCCTGCATCACGCCGTGCGTGAAGGCGCACAGCTGGGCGGGGAGGTCCTCCTTGGCGAGGCCCTCGTAGGGCCCCGCGTCCACGTGCCGGACGAGGACACCGGGCGCCAGCTCCACCTTGGGGGGGAGGGCGGCCGTGGTCGCCCGGGTGAAGATCTCCACCTCGATGTTGAGCGCGGCGAGCCGCTGGGCCAGCTCCACGATGTAGACGTTCATGCCGCCGGCGTCGCCCGTGCCGGGCTGGTGCAGCGGCGAGGTGTGCACGGAGAGCATGGCCACGCGCCGCGGCCTGCGGTGCAGCCGAAGCCGCGGGGGCGTCGCCGGGGAACGGCGCCCGAGCCTGCTGGCGTACTGGCTCACGTGGCGTTCCTCCTCGCTGCGGGCATGCCGGACGGCGGGCCTGGGAAGCCCTCCAAGGATGTGCAACACCGGGAGGGGCCGCGGCCATTTCCGTCCCGGGCCGCTTTGCCGAAATATTGCCGTCACCCGCTCAACCGTTCGAGGCCCGACGGCGTACGCACGCCTGCCCCGACGACCGGCGACGACACCCGGCCCAGACCTTCTAACCCCGACCTTCTGGCCTTGGCACCGGCGCTGACACCGGCACTGGCACTGACACCGGCACTGGCACTGACGCTGACGCTGACGCCGGCGCTGCGGGGGCCGCCTACCCTCGTACGCATGACAGCCCGCGCAGCCGCCCTCCCCCACGCTCGACTCCGTTCGAGCGGGAGGACCCCCGTCGTGGGAACGGTGACGCGCGGGACGACCAACCCCAACCGGCTGCGCCGCATGGACCGCTGGATCGCCGCGACGCACGGCGCCGAACTGCGCCGGGCCGCCGACCCGGTCGCCGTCGACCTCGGCTACGGCGCCGCGCCCTGGACCGCCGTCGAACTGCTGGGCCGTCTGCGCACGGTCGCGCCGCACACGCGCGTGGTCGGCGTCGAGATCGAACCGGCCCGGGTCGCCGCCGCGAAACCCTACGAACGGGACGGACTCGCCTTCCGGCACGGCGGGTTCGAGATCCCCCTCCCTCAGCGGCCCCTGCTGGTGCGCGCGGCGAACGTCCTGCGGCAGTACGACGAGGAACGCGTCGCAGAGGTCTGGGAGCGGCTCCGCGGACGGCTCGCACCGGCGGCCGACGGCTCCCGGGGCGGGCTGCTCGTGGAGGGGACCTGCGACGAGATCGGGCGGCGGCACGTATGGGTGGCGCTGGGGCCCGAGGGGCCGCGCACGGTCACCTTCGCGACCCGGCTCGGCTCCCTGGAACGCCCCTCCGACCTCGCCGAACGCCTCCCGAAAGCGCTCATCCACCGCAATGTGCCCGGCGAACCGGTGCACGCCTTCCTCCGCGACTTCGACCGCGCCTGGGCCGCCGCCGCGCCCTACGCCTCCTACGGGGCACGCCAGCGCTGGATCCGCGCGGTGCGGGACCTCGCGGCCGACTGGCCGGTGACGGACGGACCGGCGCGGTGGCGGCAGGGCGAAGTGACCGTGGCGTGGCCGGCGTTGGCCCCGCGCGGGTGAGATCTGGCCGCCTCCCCGGCCCTGGGGAACGATCTCGGTGAGCCGTGCGTCACACGAGTGCCCGGAGCGTCATGACGGGGAGGGAAGCGGGGAAAGCAGCGAGAGGTACCGGAAGCACCGCAAGCGGCACGAGTACGACCTCTGTCACTTTGCGCGCGGGCATGGCACGATCCCCCGGAGATCCGTAAGTTACTGACGGTAAATCAGATCTGGGGGCAGAGGTATGGGAACGGGCAGGCGCACCCTGATCGCGACGGCCGTGACCGTGGTCTGCGCGATCAGCGTACTGGCGGCACCCGGCACCGCGTTCGCGGCCCCGACACCCACACCCACGGCGACCCCGTCGCCTGCCGCCTCCCCGACTCCCGCACCCAGCAAGGACCTTGAGGCCGTACGCCTGAAGCTCGACGGCCTCTACCACGACGCGGCCGTCGCCACCGACGCCTACAACGCGGCCGAGGAGAAGACGAAGAAGCAGTCGGCCGAGATCGTCGCGCTGGCGAAGAAGATCGTCGCGGGCCAGGCCCGACTGGACGGCCTGAAGGACCGCGCCGGCGCCGCGGCCCGCTCCCAGTACCGCACCGGCGGGCTGCCGGACGCGGCCCGGCTGATGCTGAGCGACAACCCGGGGGAGTTCCTCGACGGCGCCGGCCGGGTGATCGAGGGCCAGCGCGCCACCCGGGGTCTGATCGAGGAAATGACCCGCACCCAGCAGGACTTGAAGCAGTACGCGGCCGACGCCTCCACTCAGTGGGCGCGGCTGGAGACCGACCGCAAGGCCAGGGCGACCGCCAAGAAGAAGATCACCACCCAGATCGCGGCGGCCGAGAAACTGGAGTCCCGGCTGGAGAAGCGCGACAAGGAGCGCCTGGCCGAGCTGGAGCGGCAGGCCGCCTACAAGGCGCAGACCGCCTGGCTCGACTCCGGCGTCCTCAAGGACGTCAACGGCAAGGCGACGGCGGAGGGCAAGGCCGCAGTGGCGTACGCGACGGCCCAGCTCGGCAAGCCCTACGTCTGGGGCGCCGAGGGTCCGGACTCCTACGACTGCTCCGGGCTCACCTCACAGGCCTGGGCGGCGGCCGGCGACCCCGTCCCGCGCACCTCGCAGGAGCAGTGGAAGCAGCTGCGCCACGTCGACGTGCGGGACATGCGCCCCGGCGACCTCATCATCTACTTCGACGACGCCAGCCATGTCGCCATGTACATCGGCGACGGCGCGATCATCCACGCCCCCCGCCCCGGGCGGACGGTGACGATCGCCGGAGCGGGCTCCATGCCGATATTGGGCGTTGTGCGACCTGATGCGAACTGATACGTACTTTGTGGGTACTGCGCACAGTTCGCGCACTCCGGGACGGTGTACTCCCCCGGCCCGACCCGGCGCCCCGGACGGTGTGAGCCACCGCACGCCCGTGCGGCGCCGGGCAGCCGCCGCGCGTGACCTTCGTCATCCCGGCTCTCCGGCCGCCCCGTCCAACTGCGGTACGGATCAGGGCATATGACGGTGGCGACCCGCCGAGCGACCTGCCTCACACCATTCCGTTGCGGCGCCGACTACCGCTATGGTCCCCGTCGGTGGGTCGAGGTCCCTCGCCCCGCCGCGCCCTCGGGGGGAGGGAAGGAACCAGGACAATGCCCGTACCCGTACCGCGGCAGAGAGCGATCCCGGCCGTGGAGTGTGGTCACGCGCAGGCCCCGCCCGCGACCCACGGCCCCGCCCGAGCGGCCCCGCGCAAGGACGACCCGGCCCGCACGGACCGCTCGGCCCGCCCGCGCAGCACGGAGCGCACCGACAGCACGGACGACACCGCCCGGATGGACGACACCGCCCACCCGACCCGCACGGACCGCACGTCCGGGGCGGACCGCACGGCCGCCGTGGGCCAAACGGCCGGAGCGGACCGCACGGACCACCCGACCGGGGAGGACCGCGCAACCGGCACGGACCGCACGGGCGCCGTGGACCGCACGCCCGCCGTGGGCGACGCCGTGCGCGCGGGCGACCGGGTCAAGGGCTGCGCGGCCGACGCCGGCGCGCGCCCGGCACTCGCTCCCGGCGACGCGCCGCTCACCCTGCTGCTGATCGAGGACGACCCGGCCGGTTCGCCGCTCGTGCCCCACCTGCTCGACCCGGCCGGCCGGCCGATCCGGGTGCGTACCGCCCGCAACCTCACCGAGGCCGGACGGCTGCTCACCGACGACGTCCACTGCATCATGCTGGACCTCGCGCTGCCCGCCCCGGGCCGCGCCGCCGACGGCGCGGACGACGACGAGCTGGCCGTGCTCAAGCACGTACTGGAGATCGCCCCCCGGCACGCCGTCCTCGCCCTCACCGCGTCCGGCGACGCCGAGCGCGGCGCGGAGGCGGTACGCGTGGGCGCCCAGGACTATCTCTTCCGGGACGAGCTGGACGGCCGGCTGCTGAGCCGCGCGATCCGCTACGCCGTGGAGAGGAAACGCTCGGACATCACCGAGCGCCGGCTCACCGAGTCCAGGCTGCGGGCCCAGGAGAACGCCCGCCTGGAACGCGGCCTGCTGCCCACCCCCCTCCTCGACGGCTCCCCGCTGCGCTTCGCCGCCTGCTACCGGCCCGGCCGCTCCCGCGCCCTGCTCGGCGGCGACTTCTACGACACCGTGCGCACGCCGGACGGAACCGTGCACGCCATGATCGGCGACGTCTGCGGCCACGGGCCCGACGAGGCCGCGCTCGGTGTGGAGCTGCGGATCGCGTGGCGCGCGCTGACGCTGGCGGGACTCTGCGGCGACCAGCTGCTCGGCACGTTGCAGCAGGTCCTGGAGCACGAGCGCTCCGACGAGGAGATCTTCGCGACGCTCTGCACGGTCGACATCGCGCCCGACGGCCGCCGCGCGGGCCTGTGCCTGGCCGGTCATCCCTCCCCGTTGCTCGCCCGCCCCGGCCGCCCCGCCCACCTCCTGCCCTACGACAACAACGGTCCCGCTCTGGGTCTGTTGCCCGGTGCCCGCTGGCCCCGGACGCAGGTGGAACTGGGCTCGGAGTGGAGCCTGATGCTCTACACCGACGGCCTGATCGAGGGCCGTGTCGGCGAGGGCCGGGAACGGCTGGGCCAGGACGGCATGGTGGCCATGGTCCGCCGCCAGCTCGCGGAGGGACTGCGCGGCGAGAAACTGCTCCGGGCCGCGGTGAACGAGGTGCGCGGACTCAACGGCGGCGAGCTGACGGACGACGTGGCGGTGCTGCTGCTGGACCGGGCGTCGTAGGCGCGGGCCTTCGGAGTAGGCACGGGCCTTCGGAGTAGGCACGGGCGGCCTTCGGATACGGCAGACGGACGGCCGTAGGGGCGGTCGTAGCGACGGCCGTGCGGACGGGATACGGACGGCGGTACGCGGACGCGGGTACTGCTGCCTGATGCCTGCAGCCTGCTGCCCGGTGTCGTACGGCTTCAGCGCGTTTCAGCGGCCGCCGTTGTACGGGCCGTACGGGCCGTCGCTGCTGGAGCCTCCCCTGCGCATGCGGCCACCGCCGGGGAGACCGCGCAGGGCGGGGCGCACGTCGACCATGTACACGATGGTGGCGACGAGGCCGATGACCGGCAGGAACGACAGTATGTCGAAGATCAGGTTCACCACGAAGGCGAGCCCGAGGATGATCAGCCAGAAGGGCTTGGTCTTCTTGTCGGCCGCGCGATAGGCGTCCTCGCGGCGCGTGGCGGCGTCGACGAGCGCGAAGCCGCTGAACACGATCAGGGCGACGCTCAGCAGCCACATGAACCCTGCGAACCCCTGCATCAGCACTACGTCCACCACCAGACTCGGCTAGTTCCTGAGCGGTCACCGTACCGGCAACCGGAGACCCGCTGTCCGAAGAACGGGCCGGACACTCGTGGAGTGCCCGGCCCGGTACGGATCACCCGTCCGTGTTACTTGGCGGGCGGCGTCGTCTTCTTCGCGGTGGTCTTGCGGGCCGGAGCCTTCTTCGCGGCGGCCGGCTTCTTCGCCGGGGCGGGCGCGGCGGGCTCTGCGGCCTGGACCGGCGGGACGGGCCGGAGGGGCTCGGCGGGCTTGACGGGCTCCTCGGCCTTCACCACGACGGGCTCCGGGTCGGGCTCGACGGCGACGGCCAGCTCCTCGATCTCGTTGGCCGCCTCGCCGCGCCAGGTCTTCACGGCCTGCTCGCCGTGCTCGGCGACCTTCTCGTAGGCCTCGCGGGCCTTGACGGCGTACTCGGCGGCGACGCCGACACCGCGCAGCGCGAAGTCCTGCGCGGACTCGCCGAACTTCTTCAGGTCGGCGTCGAGCGTGCTGCTGAGCTTCTTGAAGTCACCGTCGAGGGCGTTGAGGAACTCGTTGACCCTGGTCTGTACGGTCTCCTGCGCCTCCTTCGCCCTTTCGCTCGCCTTCTCGCGCGCCTCCTTGGCCCGGGCGGCGGCCTTCTCCTGGACGGCCTTCGGGTCGGTGTTGCGCACGGTGTCGATCCGGGCCGGTGCCTCGGCACGCAGCTGCTCGACCAGTCCGGGGACCTTCTTGGCCTGCTGGAGGGCGAGGTCGGCGGTGCCGGCGGCGAAGTAGAGGGGGGTGGGGTCGCTGAGGGTCTTGCGCAGGTCGTCGGTGATGGCCATGGTGACGGTTCTCCTGGTGGTTGCTTTCGGCTGAGGGTCTGGGGTGTGTCCACGGTGGGCCGACGGACCGTGTCGAACCATGTTGAACTGGATCAAAGTACTCCGACCGGTCCTAACCGGCCGTCTCTTCCCGCGGGTCGGCGTCGCCGCCGTCGGCCGTACGGTCGGCGGTCTCCGCGTCGTCGCGCGCCTCGCCGGCCTCGGCGAGGGCGTCCGCTCCGGAGATCTCGAACCCGTTCTCCTTGCGGAAGGACTCGTAGATCTGGAGGAGCACCAGCTTCTGCCGTTCGGTGAGCGTGGGGTCGGCGAGGATGACGGCGCGCGTCTCCACCTCGTCACGGTCCCGTTCGGCGTCGAGGATGCCGGCGCGCACGTAGAGGGTCTCGGCGGAGATCCGCAGCGCCTTGGCGACCTGCTGCAACACCTCCGCGCTCGGCTTGCGCAGCCCGCGCTCGATCTGGCTCAGATACGGATTCGACACCCCGGCGGCGTCGGCGAGCTGCCTGAGCGACAGCTGCGCGTTGCGCCGCTGTTCACGCAGGTACTCACCGAGATTGCCGACGTTGAGCGATGCCATGACTCCACTCTGCACCCGCCTTGCTAACTATTGCAAGCGAACTGCTTGCAAAAGTGTGCCGCGTCACGCGGGGACCGGTGCCGCCGGTCGCACTCACCCACACCCCCTCCCGGTCCGGCCGCGCTTGCCCGTCGAGTCAGCGGTGCCGGAAGGGATCGCGGGTGGTGCCGTACTGCGGCGTGCAGCCGTGGTGGGCAGGTGGTGCCGGTGCTTTCGGGCTCGGGGGTCAGGATGGCTGGACCTGGTCGAAGACGGCGAGGGCTTCGGCGGGATTCGGGCTCACGAGGCGTTCCAGACCGGCCGTCGTGATCTTCGCCCACCTGCCGGCCCGCGCCCACATCCGTTCCTCGAAGGCGCGGACGGCGTCGTCCAGGTTTCCGGGGCCGGTGGCGAGGGACTCGGCCAGTTCGGCGCCGTCCAGCATCGCGAGGTTCGCGCCCGCACCCAACGGGGGCATCAGATGGGCGGCGTCGCCCAGCAGCGTCACCCCGGAGACGTGGGTCCAGGTGTGGGTCACGGGCAGGACGTGGAGGGGGCGGTGGACGAAGGCGGTGCCGTGGTGGAGGAGGTCGAGGACGGGAGCGGCCCAGCCGTCGAAGAGGGTCAGCAGGCTCGATCGCACGGCGTCGGCGTCGGCCAGGTCCAGGTCGGTGTGCCAGTCCAGCGGCGCGCGGAACTGGGCGTACACCTTGACGTGGCCGCCGCTGTTGCGTTGGGCGACGAGCTTCCGGTTCACGCCGTACACGGCCACGGAGCCGTCGCCGATCATCCGGGCGAGGCCGGGGTGGCGGGTGTCGACGTCGTCCAGGGAGGTCTCGACCGCGGTGATACCGGTGTAGTGCGGCGTCACCGGCGAGACCGCCGGGCGGGTCCGGGACCAGGCGCCGTCTGCGCCGACCACGAGGTCGAACGTCTCCTGCCGGCCGTCCGCGAAACGGACCAGTACGCCGTCCGGGGTCCCCGGCACCACCTGGGTGACGCCCCGCCCCCACCGGACGTCGAGAGGGCCGAGCAGCAGGTCACGGAGGTGCCCGCGGTCGATCTCGGGATGGGCCCGGTCATCGCCACGGGGTCGCCAGTCGCGCAGGACGGTCCCGTCCGTGTCCAGGATGCGCATGGCCTGCCCCTCGGGACGCGAGAGGGCCTGGAACTCCGCCAGCAGCCCCGCCTTGTCCAGCGCGAGCTGGCCCAGCCCTTCGTGCAGGTCCAGCGTGCCGCCCGGGGGGCGGGCGTCGGGGCCGGAGTCACGTTCGAGGACGGTGACGGGGTGGTCATGGCGGTGCAGGACACGGGCGAAGGTGAGGCCGGCGGGGCCGCCGCCGACCACGGCGATGCGATGTCTCATGCCTATACACTGTATTTTCTCGGTACGGTGCATCGCAACAGTACGATGTGACCATGACTGTGTGGGACCGGCCGGAGCCGCCGACTCGCCCCGTGCCGCTCGACCGGGAGCGGATCGTCGCCGCCGCCGTCGCGCTGGCCGACAAGGGCGGGCTGGAGGCGGTGTCGTTGCGCAAGGTCGCCGCCCGGCTGGGCGCCGGCCCGATGCGGCTGTACGGATACATCTCCACCAAGGAGGAGCTGTTCGACCTCATGGTGGACGAGGTCCAGGCCGAGATCCTCCCCGAGGAGCGGCCCGGTGACTGGCGGGAGGCGCTGCGCGTCCTCGCCCACCGCACCAGGCAGGCCGCTCTCCGTCACGCATGGCTGGCCGACCTGCTCGGCGGCCGCCCGGCCCTGGGCCCGAACGGCCTCGCCGTGACCGAGGCCAAGCTGGCCGCCCTCGACGGTCTCGCCGATGTGGACACCGTCCTGCGCGCCGTGGAGACGGTCAGCGCCTATGTCACCGGCGCGATCAGGCGCGAGATCGCGAATGTGCGGGCCGAGCGCGCCACGGGCCTGTCCAAGCGCGACTGGCAGCGCGCCTCCGGCCCGCATGTGACGAGGATGTTGGCCACGGGCCGCTTCCCGGCGCTGGCCAGGGCCGTGCACGACGGCACGCACGTGGACGCCGAGGCATCCTTCGCGACCGGCCTGGACTGGGTCCTCGACGCCGTGGCCGCCAGGATCACCCCGCCGTCGGCGTGACAACGAGGGTGGACATCGGGCCGCGCGCCGTACGCGATGACCGCCGCGCGGTACCCCCGCGCATGCGCCGGGGTGTACTTCCAGCGCGGATGCGCGGTGGGCCTGCCCGGCGGCGGACTCGTCGCCCGCGTCGACCACCGCTGACGCGCGACACCGGCCCGGCACGTGGCGAGTACGAGCCGGGCCGGGCCGCGACGCGGCGTTCGAGCGGGCCTCGCGGTGCACCGCTCGGTCGCGGTCCTGACGGCCTCAAGGGCGTCCTCGCGAGACGCCCGTCATCACTCCCGCGACGAGCAGGGCGGCCGACGCCACCGACGAGGAACCGACGCGCATCAGCCGACCCGCCCCGGAACCTGCTTGGCGGCGTCGACGACCGCGCGCTGGGTGATCGCGCTGGTGAACGTGACGGTGCCGACCTTGAACGGGCTGCCCGCCACCTTCTTGACCACCACGTTCCGCTCGCCGAGGAACTTCAGGGTCTTCTTGTCGAAGATCCACTCGGTGCGCTCACCCGCGGTGTCGTCCTGCCGCGCGATCGCCACACCGTGACGGCCCACCGCGTCGACCGCGTCGTCCACCGCCACCACCCCGGGGATCCTGGCCGCGGCCTTGTAGAGGGCGGCGGCGAGACCGGCCGGCGGGTAGCTCTCGGACAGCAGATCACCGATGGCGACGAAGGCGGCCTGGTCGCGGGGGACTTCGTGGTCCCGGACGGCGTCGGAGTCCCGGTAGATCCGCCGCAACAGCAGGGCGGGGTCGGTGGGCAGTTCGGCCAGGGCGTCGTAGGCCGAGTCGAGCGGGGTGTCGCTGGACAGCGTCATGCCCTTGTCGCTCGTCTCGCCCGGCTCGATCAGCCAGCCCTGCTTGCCGTCGGGGGAGTTCCAGACCTGGCGGGAGTGCAGCCCCCGGCTGACCACGGTGGTCTTGTCGTCGATGGTGCGGGGGTAGGTGCTGTCCACCTTCGAGGCGATGTAGACGAACTGGCCGGCGTGCGGCGTCGGTTCGGAGACGTCGGCGGCGGCCAGGGAGATGCGGTCGAGCATTTTGGGGGCGCCCTCGGCGTCGACGGCGCCAACCCGGGTGGTCAGCGCGGGACCGGTGGCCAGAGCGGTTTTGCCGCCGCCCCCGTCGCCGCCGGACAGGGCGACGCCGGCCACGACCGCGCCGGCGAGGCCGAAGGCCGCGGCGGGCAGCAGGACCGCACGGCGCAGGAACGGGTTGCGGTGCCGCAGGGCGACGGCCGGCCTGCTGTCGGTGCGGGTGGTGCGGAGGTCCTGGTGGATCTGGGTCATCATCTGCTCCTTGTGGAACCGGTGACGGCCCGCCGGCAGGTCCCGCGCGACGGAGGGCAGGAGGTCCTGGGTCTCCGTCCACTCGGCCGGGTGCGGCTGGGAGGGGCTGGCCTTCATTGGTTTCCTTCCTGTGCGGACCGGATCACGTATCCGCGATCACCTGTCATCTGCCGTCTCGCGGTGGTGAGTTCCCGTTCTCGTCCAGGCAGTTCCGCGCTCTTCCTCTTGAGCAGTTCCGCGCTCTTCCTCCTGAGCAGTTCCGCGTCGGCGAGCTTGCGGAGCTTGCCGCGGGCACGGGAGAGCCGGGAGCGGACGGTGCCGACGGGGATGCCGAGGGCCCGAGCGGCCTCCGCGTACTCCATGCCCTCCCACAGACAGAGCGTCAGGACCTCGCGTTCGGGGCGTCCGAGCAGGCTGAGCGCGGTGAGCGTGGCGGCGATCCGACGCCGGTCGTCGAGCCGTCCCGCGGTCTCCTCGGCGTGGTCCTCGACCCGTTCTCCGGCGGCGCCCGCCGCTGCCGTCGCCTCGGCCGCGTTCCGGTAGCGCCGGTTGCCGCGGTACTGGGAGCGGGCGACGTTGGTCGCGATGCCCAGCAACCACGGTCGCAGCGAGCCTCCTTCGGTCTCGATCGACGCTCGGCGCCGCCACGCCTCCATGAACGTCGTCGACATGACGTCCTCGGCCGCGGACCAGTCGGCGGTCAGCCGGAAGGCGTGGTTGTACACCGCGCGGGCGTATGCGTCGAAGAGTTCCGCGAAGGCGTCCGGATCTCCCGTCCGCACTCGGGTTCGCATATCTGTGGTCACGTCCTGAACTGCCTGTGCGCGCGGGCGAGTTCCCGTGCCCTGCGTCACACCGGTCCGGGCGTCGCCTCCGTCGGCCAGGTGAGATCCGACGTGGGAGCGGTCCTGACTTCTCGCTGCCGCCCCTTCCGTGACCGGCGCCTGCCGGGTCGGCCTCGGGCCGGTCCCGTCAGATCCGTTCGCTGGTCCCGGTGTGGTGGCCGCCGGCCAGGACGCGGGCGAGACAGGGGTTCACGGCGGGGCGGCCGGGCAGGCCGAGCGATCCGTGGGCCGCCGCCAGGGTCATCGCGTACGAGTCCACGGCGCGCCGCACGTTGGGGGCGTCCAGGCCCGCGCCGGTGACCAGGCGGTCGAGGTCGACGTAGGCGGAGCGGACGATCTCGATCCAGCGGTAGACGCGCCAGTCCCGCTCCCAGTCGGCGGTGTACTCGGCGGGCAGCAGGCGTTCCCAGCGCCGGAACATCCGGTCGCGGATCTCCGGTCTGGTCGGCGTCAGATGCATGTGGCGGACCAGGTCGTAGAGCGGGTCGCCGACCACCGCCATCTCCCAGTCGATGATGGTCAGGGCGCGGGAGTCGTCCCTGCGGACCAGGTTCCACGGGTTGAGGTCGCCGTGCAGCAGGGCGGGGTGGCGCCGGCTCACCTTGTGGCGGCCGAGAATCTGTTGCAGGCGTCCGCCGTCGGGGAGATCGAGAACACGGGCCAGTTGGCGGGATTTTCTGGGCAACTCGTCGACCAGTCGGACCAGTTGCCGGGTCAGCCAGGAGTGGAAGTCGCCTTCTCCGGCGGCGGGGTCGACCTCCAGGGCGTTCACACCGGTCAGCGCCCGGAGTTGGTCGACGAGCCGGTCCGCCTCGTGCGGCAGCAGCCCGTGCACGGGGTGGTCGGGCGGCCGGCCGATGTCGTCCGGCCCGACGTAGGTGTGGATGGCGAAGGTCTCGCCCCGGTACCCCTGGCCGAGGGCGAGGATCCGCGGGGCGGCGACCTCGACGCCCGACTCCTCGATGGCCCGCAGCACGGCGTGTTCGCTCAGGAAGCCCTGCTCGCGCCGAGGCACGTCGGCCACCTTGCGCCGTACGACGACCGGTGTGGGGTAACCGGCCACGGTGACAACGGAGTTGAGGTGCGCGGTGCCCTTGAAGACCCGGCCGGCCGGTGCGGCTCCCTCCGCCAGAAGGGCGTCGCGGACCGCCTCGGCGGTGAAGTCGTCGCGGGCCGGGACCCGTTTGTCGCGTCGCCATTCGATGCCGCGGCCGGCGGGGGCGCGGGCCGGACGGGGCCCCGGGCGGGAGGCGTGCCAGCGGAAGAGGATCCGCTCGATCTCCGCCGGGCCGGGCACGCAGCGCAGCCGGAGCGGGTCCTGGGCCGCGGCGAGTGCCCGCCGGACCGACTCCGTGGCCTCGTCGAGGCCCTTCTGGCCGGAGCCGTCCTGGAGGGAGCGCGCGGCGCGCATCACGTCCGGGTAGACGGACTGCGCCCGTTCGAAGGCGACGTAGTGCCGCAGGTCCTTGGCCAGCCCGTTCACGGCCGCCGGCCGGACGCGCAGCATCGCCTCCGCCCACGCGTCGACCACCTCGGCCCACTGGTTTTCGGGGTAGCGCATGCGGACCAGATGGGTGGCGAGATCGTGCAGCGGGTCGCCGTAGCCGGCCAGCTCCCAGTCCACGCAGACCAGCGGCGGCACTCCGCCGTGGGGCATGATCACGTTGTCGCGGTGCAGATCCGTGTGGAGCAGGCTGTACGGCCGGCGGGCCATGACGGGGACCCGTTCGGCGAGTCGGGCCAGGGCGTCCTCGGGGATGCCCAGGGCCGCGAACAGGCCACCGAATTCAGGTTGGTTGGGCTGCCGGATCTGACGGTCGGCGAGCCGTACCAGTGTCCGCAGGAAGCCCTTGCTGTCGGTGTGGTTGCCGGGCCAGTGCGAGGGCAGCGGCGGCAGCGCGCCGCGGCGCACCTGGGCCAGGCCGGCGAGCACTCCGGCCAGCGCCTTC
The DNA here is from genome assembly GCF_040606415.1 of Streptomyces sp. NPDC005423. Taxonomy (NCBI): domain Bacteria; kingdom Bacillati; phylum Actinomycetota; class Actinomycetes; order Kitasatosporales; family Streptomycetaceae; genus Streptomyces; species Streptomyces sp. NPDC005423. Next base: position 85,470 of record NZ_JBEXET010000017.1, read on the forward strand.
AGCAGCGGGGCGTCGACGGGTCCGTCGTCTCCGCAGACGCTGGAGAGCGGCACCCCTTCGACATGGCTGTGGAGGGCGAACCCGTTCCCCTCGTACAGGCACCGCGGCGCGTGCGGCAGTACGTCCCGCACGCCGTCGAGGACGCGCGCCTCGTCCTGCCAGGTCCTGATCACCACGGGCAGGGCGTCCGGCCGCCGGACACGCACGGTCACCGGCTCGCCGGGCGGGCGGCCCAGCAGGCGGGCGAGTCCGGGGGTGAGCGGCAGCACGTGGTTCTGGTGGTGGTGTCCGCCGCTCGCCCGGCCCTGCCGCTCGGCGCTCCTCCTGAAGGCCTCGCCGGTCGCGGTCAGTACGTCACCGGCGACGCCTTGCCCGGGGCGGAGGCGGGGAAGGGGAGGTGCGCCCACTGGCCGCTCCGGGGATTCGCGCGAGAGATGCCGCTGAGGGGGACTGGTGGACTGGTGGACTACGAGGCAACGCTAAGAGCCACTGAACTCTCCGCAACTGGAGCTACGGCCGAGTGGACCCGGGGAGTGGTGTGCCACTCGCGGGCGCGGGCTGGTTCGAGGATGGCGTGTTTCGTCGTTGCGTACGGACGGACACGCGCGATCACTCACGCGGTGCGGGCACTGTAGCGCAGAGACCCGGCCGCTCCGAACGCAGCGTCCGGAGCCGTGGTCTCCTCGCCCGCTGTCCGGCACCGGCGGGCGCGGGAGTCCCGGGAGAGTCCGCGGAAGGCGTCCCGGCCTGCGAACACATCTGGCTGGTCAGCGCCGGCCTGACCGCCTGACACAGCCGGCGCGGGGGTGCGGGAGGGGGCGCGTCGTGGGTCGGCCGCAGGCACGGCTAACCGCGCAGGACGCTCAGGAGTGGTTCGAGCGAGCCGACGACGTCCTGCGCTCCGGCCTCCCGCAGGAGCTTCGCCTTCCGTTCGTTACGCGCGTAGCCGAGGAACGGGACGCCGGCCAGGCGGGCGGCTTCGAGGTCCGAGGGAGCGTCGCCGATCATCAGGGCGGCGGCGGGGGCGGCGCCCAGCGCGCTCAACGCCCGGTTGAGGCAGTGCGGGTCCGGCTTGAGGCGCTGGAGGTCCTGCGTACGGCCGTAGACGTGCGGGGCGAAGCAGCCGATGAGGTCGCGGCCGGTGAGGTAGGTGCGGACCACCACGGGCGAGTTGTTGGTGGCGATCGAGTGCCGGGCGCCGACCGCGCTCCAGGTGCGGATCAGCGGGTCGGCGTAGGCGGTGGGCATCGCCGATCCGGCGGCGAGCATCTCCTGTTTGGTGAGGCGTTCCTCCAGCTCGGCCACGAGGTCGCTGCCGGGGTGTCTGCGGTCCACGGCGCGCAGCACGATGTGCGGGTCGAGCGACTCCCGTTCCGTCTCCGTCAACAGGCCGTGCAGACCGCGCCCTTCGAGCCAGTCGGCGAGGTCGCCGGCCACCCGTTCCGCGGAGTGTCCGGCGAAGAGACGGCAGATCGGGCCGTCGAAGTCCCAGAGCACGAAACGGGCGCGTTCGATCAGTTCGTGAAGCCTTCGCGTGTCGTACTCGGTCTCGGCTGCCACCGGTTCGGTCTGCGTCGTGTCAGAGGTCACTAGGAGAGTGTCAGGTCCGTCGTGATGGTTTCCCAGAGGGCGTCGAACCACTTCTGGGATTGCTCCAGGAACGCGGCGTCACGCTGACCGGCGCGTCCCTCGAAGGAGAAGAGGAGGGACTTGGAGCCGAGCGCGTCGTACATGTCCAGGGTCTGGCTGCGGTACTCCTCCTCGCGCCGGGTGAGCATGTAGTAACCCAGCAGTGCCTCCTCGCCGTTGAGGAGGTAGAGCTTCACCGGCGGGGTGAACGGCAGGGCGCGGAAGGTGACGTCGACCTCGATGCCGTGGGTGGCCCGCAGGGCGAGCAGGTTGTGCTGGAGGACCTGGCCCTGGGCGTTGCGCATCGCCAGCCAGCGCTGGTGGATCGGGTCGTCGTCGACGGAGCCGTCGACCAGGACCGGGAAGGCCAGTTCGATGTCGCGGGACGGCAGCAGGACGCGGACCTCGATCCGCTCGGGGCGGACCCGGCCCTGGTGGATCTGACGGAGGGGTTCGCCCAGGGCGAGGATGAGGGTCTCGGCCGTCAGACAGGCCGCGTCGATCCGCACGTGCCGGGCCGAGAACGCGGCGGCCAGCCGGGGAGCGAGGCCGACCATCGTCGGCTGCGGTTCGCCCCGTGCGGGGGACGGCCTTGCGACCCGGGGCGGGCTTCCCTTGCTGACGTGGGTGAGCAGGCCGTCGTCCTGGAGGATGCGCAGCGCCTGGCGGACGGCTCCGCGCTCCACCGCGAACTCCTCCGCGAGATGGGCCTGGGTGGGCAGCCGCTCCCCCGGCCTCAGCTCTCCGGCCCGGATGCGTTCCCGCAGGATGTCGGCGATCTCCTGCGGCGAGAGCCTTCTGCTGCCGTTCACTGCCACGTTCTCCTGGGTCACGACCAGACGGTACAACTCTGCCCCAGCTGGAGGGAGTTGTTCGGAACCTGTTTATGACGGGCTACCAAGTGGGGACAACTTAAGTGTAGTTGGTTGCCAACTTCGACAAGTTGGCGGAAGTTCTGCTTCCTCTCCGCCCTCAGCCTCCTCACTGCCCGAAGGGGGTACCACCGTGCCCGTCACCACCCTCCTCTCCGCCGTCTTGTCCATCGGCTTCGAGCAGCTCGTCCAGTGGAAGTACGGCGCCACCGGCGTCGTCGGCCTGCTGCTGCTCAGCGTCGGGACCAAGGCCAAGAGCCCGGCGGTCAGCTCCGCCGGGGCCGTCCTGCTCGCCCTGCTGCTCACCGGACCGGCCCTGTGACCGCACGGCCGGCCCGCACCACCCCCGTGGGAGACCTCAGCTCGTGAGCGTCAGCTCCGAACTGATCGTCTCCCACAGCGCGTTGAACCACAGCATCGACTGCTCCACGAACGTGGTGTCGCGCGGACCGGCGCCCTGCTGGAAGGCGAACAGCATCGACCGGGTGCCCTCCGCGTCGTATGTCTCCACCTGCTCCTGGCCGATCTCCGTCTCCCGGCGGGTGAGGGTGTAGTAGGCGAACAGCGCCTCCGCCCCGTTGAGCAGGTAGAGCTTGACCGGGGGCGTGAACGGCAGCGCGCGGAAGGAGACGCGCACGTCGATACCGTGCGTGGCGCGCAGCGCCAGCAGGTTGTGGCGGAGCACCTGCCCCTGGGCGTTGCGCTGGGTCAGCCAGCGCTGTTGCAGCCGGCCGTCGGGCGAGGCGTCCACCGGTGCCGGGAAGGCCAGGTCGATGTCGCGCGACGGCAGCAGCACCCGGACGTCGACCTTGGCCGGTTTCAGCCGCCCCGCGTGGATCTGCCGCAGCGGCTCGCCGATGGCCAGCGTGAGCGAGACCGAGGTGAGGCAGAGGGCCTCGATCTCGACGTGCGGGGCCGCGAACGCGGTCGCGACGCGCGGGGCGAGGCCCACCATCGTGGGCTGCGGCGGCGCTCCGGGGCCGGTCAGGGCGGGTACCGGGGCGGCGGCGACGGTCGCCGGGCTGCCCTTGGAGACGTTGGCGAGCAGGCCGTCGTCCTGGAGGAGGCGCAGCGCCTGGCGGACGGCTCCGCGCTCCACGCCGAACTCGTCGGCCAGCTTCGCCTGGGTGGGCATGCGCTGGCCGGGCCGCAGCAGACCGGACCTGATCCGGGTGCGGAGTTCGTCGGCCACCTCGTGGTGGGACCGCTGTGGCCGTGGTGACCTGTTCCGTCCAGTGACGGTGGCGTGTTCCGGGTCCACAGTCGCACACTACAACTTCCCGCCATCTTTGGGCAGTTCAGAGGAAGGTGGTTATGAGCCGCTTCCAAGTGGCATTAACTACAGAGAAGTTGGTGACCAACTTCTGAGACATGGCACACTTTTTCGAAGGTTGGCCATCGCACCGCGACCGAACGGGTTCTCTTCCGGAGGGGAGCCGAGGGCCCGGCCGGTCGTCGCACCGCGCAACCACAACTGAACAGCTACGGATGAGTCCACCAACCAGTCAACCAACAACGGAACAGGGAGAGTTCAGAAACTGTCCGGGCACCATGGTCGCCCGGACGTACGCAGCAGGGCGTCGGCCACTCGGGCGGCGCCCGCTCGTTCTTCCCGCACCCGGTCCAGCGCCGCGAGCCGCACCGCGGACTCGCCGCCCAGCCACAGCGACGCCAACTCCGCTACATCCAGCGTGAGTTCGGCGCTCTCCGTGGTCGCTGCGCAGGTCGCGCCGGCCGGCGACGCGTCCAGCCGATAGCGCCCGCCGGCCGGCCCCGTCCCGTCGGTCACCTCCAGCACGAGCGAGCCCTCGCCCTCGTAGGACCGTGCCTCCAGGGCCCGTACGACATCCAGGATCCGGACCCAGAGCCAGTCCGCCTGGGTGACGATCCTCGCCGCGCGCGGGTCCGGCAGGAAGTAGGGCAGCAGATCGTCCGGCGAGCGCGGGCCCGACCGCACCTTGGTGATCCAGTCGATCGAGCAGAGGTAGCGCCACAGGGCGCGCTCGGCCGCCGGCGTCGTGCCGATCAGTCCCTTCACGGTGGCCGTGTCGAGCGGCTGCTTGGCGTCGTTCCAGACGTCGTCGCAGACGTAGGCGGCCAGGCCCTCGATCTCGCCGCCCGGCGCCCGGTACACCGCGTAGAAGGGCTCCGTCCAGGAGGCGCGGTCCAGCAGTACGGCCCCGGTGTTCACCTGCCACCAGCGCTCGTCCCGGCTGACCGCGCCCGGCCGGCTCCGCCGCAGCCGTTCGAAGAGTTCGGGGCCGAGCTTGCGTACGTCCTCGGCGTCCACCAGGTCGATCCGGGCGCCGTCCGTCGTGACCGGGTCGCGGGGGTCCAGGCCGGCGCGCGGGACGTCGATCTCCCATTCGGTCGTCCAGGTCGCCGGGCCGAAGCCGAACCGGCCGTAGATCCGGTACTCGGCGGCGATCAGCGTGGCGACGACGTCCCCGCGCTCCTTCGCGGCGGCGAGGTCCAGGGCCATCATGCGGGTGAGGAGGCCCTGCCGGCGGTGGGTGGCGGTGACGGTGACGTTGGTGATGGCGTCGGCGGGGACGGGGGTGCCGCCCACCGCCGTGAGCTCCTGCGGGAACGATCGGAGCGTCGCCACGCACCGTCCCGCGTCGAAGGCGCCCAGGGTGCGGGACGGGACGAGGTACGAGCCGCGGTCGGCGATCTCCGCCCCGCTGACGTGCGGGGTGCGCAGGAACCCGGTGTTCAGGGCCCGGATCCAGTCGGGTATCTCGGATTCGGTGACGGGGCGGACGGCGATCTCGGGGCGGCGGGTCATGGGATCACGGTAGGTCGGCGGGGAGCGGGTGTCGCGGAGATTTTCCCCGCCCGTCCCCGCCCCACGGCCCCGTTCCTGCCGGTCCCGCGCCCGGCCCGGCCCCGGTGTCCCCCGGCGCCCTCAGAACACCGCGCGGATCTCCCCCACCTCGTCGCCCCCGCCCAGCACCGGCGCCCGGCCCACCCGTTCCACCACCGGCGCGTCCACGCCGAGCAGGGTCAACGCGCGGGCCAGGACCGGGCCCAGGGCGCGGGCCGAGCCGTCCTGCACCTTGAAGGCGAGGGCGCGGCCGTCGGGGAGGGCGAGGGCCTGGACGGCCTCCGCGCCCATCTTGGAGAGGGTGCCGGGCAGGTCGCGCATCAGCCAGGTGTCGGGGCGGCGGGTGCCCGCGACATGGCCGGGGTGGGCGCGCATGGCGTCGGCGACCCGGCGTTCGGGGCTGCCGGGGGCGGCGCGGACGAAGAAGCGGTAGGCGCGGGCCAGGCCGGTCAGGCTGATCGCCGCCAGGGGTGCGCCGCAGCCGTCCGTGCCCACCGCGGCCACCGGCTCGCCCGCCGCCTCCTCCACACCGCTGTGGATGAGCCGCTGGAGCGGATGGCCGGGGTCGAGATAGGAGTCCAGCGGCCACTCCCGCAGCGCGCACACGGCGAGCATCGCGGTGTGCTTGCCGGAGCAGTTCATGACCACCCGGTCGCGGACCCCGCCCGCCGCCAGGTAGGTCTCCGCCTCCACCGGATCGAGGGGCAGGTCCGGCGGGCACCGCAACTGCCCTGCGGACAGGCCGTGTTCGTCGAGCATCGTACGGACCAGAGCGAGGTGAAACGGTTCGCCGGAGTGGCTCGCGGCCGCCAGCGCCAGCCGCTCCCCCGCGAGGTCGAGGCCCGCCCGCAGTACGCCCGCCGCCTGCATGGGCTTGTTGGCGGAGCGCGGGAAGACCGGTGCGGTGACATCGCCGAGCGCCAGCTCCACCGAACCGTCCGCGGCCAGCAGCACCAGGCTCCCCCGGTGCCGCCCCTCCACGAAACCGGACCGCACCACCTCGGCCAGCACCGGGGGCGCGCTGTCGGGAATCTCGGCCGTCCTGTGCACCGCGTACCTCACCGTGTCGTCGTCACATCAGCAGGTCGTCGACCTGCGCCTCACCCTCACGGTACCTGCGGGCGATCTCCGCGCCGCACCCGTCGGCGGTGTGCTGGAGCAGCTGGCGGCGCCGGGACGCCGTCTGCTCGTAGCGGACCAGCCGGCCCATCGCGCTCCTCAGCTCCAGGTCCGTCCGGGCGCCCAGGTCCGACAGCTCGACCTCGGCGAGCATCTCGGCCGCCAGCAGCCGGTACTCCTCGCCGCGCGGGGTGCCCAGGGTCACATGCCGGGCCGAGGAACGCTGCCGGGCGGGTGCGTCGGTGAGGATCTCGGAGAGCCGGTCGACGACCGACCGCTCGGCGGGTTCGAGCAGCGCCGCGTGTCCGCGCCGCGCCAGCTCGGCCCCCAGGATGTCGATACGGCCCTGGAGCAGCCGTCGTACGTAACTCAGGTCGGCCTCGTCGCGCTGGGCGTCCCGGCGCAGGGTGCGCAGCTCCGGCAGGCGCAGCACGGTCAGGTCGGGCTCGGACCGGTCGACGGCCGGCAGCGGGCTGTCGGTGCGCTGCCCGGGCGGCCGGCGAGCGCGGTGGCCGCCCTCGCGGACCGTCGGGACAGGCCCGGGGGACCGCCCGGTACTCGGTGAACTCATGTGCCTCTACCGTCCCATCGACCCGCGTGTGGGAAGCATCGTGCCACCCCGTGTGGCCGCTATGTGACCGAGTGCCCCCGAACGGCCCCGGATGGGGGGTTAGGGAAGATAAATGCACTCCCCGGGTCCCCTCGTCGGCCGCTTTCCCGGCGCAGGGCATGATGTCCCCATGCGTGCGGTGGTGCAGAGGGTGGACGGCGCGAGCGTCGTCGTGGACGGCGAGACGGTCGGGGCGATCGACGGCGAGGGGCTCTGTGTCCTGGTCGGCGTCACCCACGCCGACACCAAGGAGAAGGCGGCCCAACTGGCCCGCAAACTCTGGTCACTTCGCATGCTTCAGGACGAGAAGTCGTGCAGCGACATCGACGCCCCGCTGCTGGTCGTCAGCCAGTTCACGCTCTACGGAGACGCCCGCAAGGGCCGCCGGCCCACCTGGAACGCGGCGGCCCCCGGCGAGGTCGCCGAGCCCCTCGTCGAGGAGGTGGTCGCGGTGCTGCGCTCGCTGGGCGCGACGGTGGCGACGGGCCGCTTCGGCGCCGCGATGCGCGTCTCGCTCACGAACGACGGCCCGTTCACGGTGCTGGTCGAGATCTAGGCCCCCGCGACAGGCTCCCGCGCACCGGCCCCCACATCCCCGCCCCCGCGCTCCCCGCACCGACCCACGGCCCCAAATCCCCACGGCCGTACGGTTATTACAGCTCTACGGCTCTACGGCTCTACGGCTACGGCTCTACGACGACTTCCTGGGCCGCCGCCGTGGTGTCGGCGAGCAGCCGCGCATCCAGCGGAACGTTCCGCTTCACCAGGGCGAGGGCGATCGGGCCCAGCTCGTGGTGGCGTACGGAGGTCGTGATGAAGCCGAGCGCGCGGCCGTCGGCGCCCTCGTCGGCGAGGCGGAGCACCGTGCCGTGGCCGGGCAGGAAGACCTCGCTGCCGTCCAGGTGGAGGAAGACGAGCCGGCGCGGGGGCTTGCCGAGGTTCTGCACCCGGGCGACCGTCTCCTGCCCGCGGTAGCACCCCTTCTGGAGGTGCACCGCCGACTCGATCCAGCCCAGCTCGTGCGGGATGGTCCGGTGGTCGGTCTCGAAGCCGAGCCGCGGCCGGTGCTGCTCCACCCGGAGCGCCTCGTACGCCAGGATCCCGGCCGGCGGACCGGCCTTCTCCGCGTACGCCTCCAGCTCCGAGCGCGGCAGGAAGAGGTCACGGCCGTACGCCGTCTCGCGTACGACGACGCCCTCGGGGAGCTCCGCGATGGAGCCGGCCGGGAGGTGGACGACCGCGAACTCGCTTGTGCGGTCGGTCACTTCGACGCGGTAGAAGAACTTCATCGACTCCAGGTACGCGATCAGCGCGTCCTGGGTGCCGGGTTCGACGTGCGCCCAGACCGTCTCGCCGTCGTCGACGAGGTACAGGGCGTGCTCGATGTGTCCGTGCGCGGAGAGTACGAGCGCCTCGGTGGCCAGGCCCACGGGCAGCTCGCTGACGTGCTGGGTGAGCAGCAGGTGCAGCCAGCTCAGCCGGTCCGGGCCGGTGACGGCGACCACACCGCGGTGGGCGAGGTCCACGAAACCGGTGCCGTCGGCGAGGGCACGCTGCTCGCGGAACAGGTCCCCGTAGTGGGCGGCGACACCTTCGTCCACGCCTTCGCCGGATACGGCGCCGGGCAGGGACAGCAGAGGGCTCTTCATACCCGTAAGCCTACGACTCGGTAGGTGCGGACTCCGCGGTCGATCTCCCGCGGACGCACTCCCGGCAGCTGCCGAAGATCGCGAAGTGCTTCATGTCCGTCTCGAACCCGAAGGTGTCCCGTAGTTTGGCCCGGAACTCGGCGGCCACCTCGACATCGGCCTCGATGACGTTCGTGCAGTCACGGCAGACGAGGTGGATGTGGTGGTGCCGGTCGGCGAGGTGGTACGTCGGCGCACCGTGCCCCAGGTGCGCGTGGCTGACCAGCTTCAGCTCCTCCAACAGCTCCAGGGTCCGGTAGACGGTGGAGATGTTGACCCCCGACGCCGTCTTCCGCACTTCCACGAGGATGTCGTCGGGGGTCGCGTGTTCGAGGGTGTCCACGGCTTCGAGCACGAGTTGCCGCTGCGGGGTCAGCCGGTAACCGCGCTGCCGCAGATCGCTCTTCCAGTCGGTGCTCACCACACCCCAGAGTCTAGGACTACTTGAAGAAGGCGATGCCGTCGTCCGGCATGTCGTCCGGGAGGGCCTTCGCCCAGCGTTCGACGTCCTCGGGGGTGACGACCTTCTTCAGGTGGGCCGACAGGTAGGGGCGCAGTTCGACGTCGGGGGTCTGCTTCTCGCCGACCCACATGAGGTCGCTCTTGACGTAGCCGTAGAGGCGCTTGCCGCCGGTGTACGGGCCGGAGGCGGCGGTGCGGGCGACCGCGTCCGTGACCAGGTCGATCTGCGGCTTCTGCTTGGCCAACTCGCCGTACCAGATCTCCACCACGCCGTCGTCGCGGACCATCGTGACCTCGACCTTGCGGTCGGCGTCGACGCGCCAGAAGCCGGACTCGGTCTCCAGGGGGCGGACCTTGTTCCCGTCGTTGTCCAGCACCCAGGTGCGGGAGTGGTACTCCAGGAAGTCGCGCCCGTCGTGCGAGAACGACACCTCCTGCCCGAAGTTGCACTTCTCGGAGCCGGGGAAGTCGTGCACACCCGCTCCGGCCCAGTCGCCGAGCAGGAAGACGAGGGGGACCAGGTCCTTGTGGAGGTCGGACGGAATCTCGATCATGGCGTCGGCAGTTCCTCGATGGGGGTCAGCGCTGGCCCTGGTACAGCTTCTTCACGGTCAGTCCGGCGAAGGCGAGCACGCCGACACAGACCAGGACCAGCAGGATTTCGTAGAAGGTCTCCACGGGGTGCTCCTCGGATGAACGTGGTGCGATACGTACACAGGACCGGGCCCCAGCTTAGTCGGCCGGGACCCGGTGCTCACTGCGAGGTGCGGCTCAGTCGAGCAGTTGGCTCTGGAGGGTCACCGTCTGCTGGAACGGCACCGCCTCCGCCTGCCCCGCGCGGGACTGCACGATCACTCCGACGGTGTCGCCGGCGGACAGATAGGCCACCCGGACCTGCTCGGCGCCGTACGGCTTCGACTCGGTGTACGGCAGGTCCGAGACGTTCGGCAGTTTGGCCGCGTCCGGGAACTGGTCGTCCGACGCGTAGCTGTCGGCTCCCCGCATGGGGTACGTCGGCGCCGCGTAGCCGGAGAGGTTGCCGGTGACCAGTTCCTCGGCGACGGCCGCGGTGTCGAACTGGAGCAGGTAGATCCTGGTGTGCGTGCCGTCCGGCGTGGTCCAGCCGCGGGCCGCGAGGTGCCGCAGACCGTCGTCGGTGAGCTTCTGCGCGAGCTCCTCCCGGTCGCTCCTGGCGGAGAACTCCGCCAGGAACCCCTTCGTCGCCAGCCAGCCGTCCGTCCCGGCGAGCGCCTTGTCCACCGTCGCGCCCTGGGGCGCCGGCAGCACGAGCGCCCGCAGGTCCGCGTAGTGCGACTCCGTCGTGTTCGCCTTGTCGAACGGCGCCGGGCTGCCCTTCGGCAGCGGCGGCAGGGTCAGCTCCGGGAACGCCCAGCGCCCGTCCGACGTGGTCGCGAGACCGGGCACGTCGGTACGGTCCATCCGGGTGATGCCGTACGCCGTCCCCGAACCGACCGCCGCGAACACCACGACGGCCGCGGTCCAGCGCAGGACGGCGCGCAGGCCACGGCGGCTCCCGCGCGACGGGGGCTGCGGCTCGGACACCGCCTCGGACACCGCCTCGGGCTGTGGCTCGGGCTGTGGCTCGGAGCGCTGCTCGGGGCCGGGTGGCACCGACGGCGGCTCTCCGGGAGGCGGCGGAATCACGGCCTGCTGCTGCTCGGTCATACCGCTGTCCCCGTCGTCTTGATCCGGTCGAGCTGCTCGCGCAGGAACGACGCGATCCCCTTCGAGTCCATCGAGCTGGTCCCGGACGCGGTGAGCGTCACGAGTACATCGCCCTCGTACGCGGAGCAGATCATCCCGGTCAGCTTCTCCCCCGCCTCCTTGGTCGGCAGGACGCACCGCGCGTTCTTGTGGCCGGGTACGGCAGGCCCCTTGCGGAAGACGGTCAGGGCGTTCAGGACCGCGTCCTGGTAGGTGGCGATGTTCCGTACGGCGTGCTCGTCCATCTGGGCCAGCTGTACGTCGATGGTGTAGGCGTGCGCCGCCTCGACCGTGGAGTCCGTCGCGCCGGCCACGTTGAGGTAGCTGCGCATGGCCAGGCCCTTGATCTGCTCCCGGTCGATCTGCTTCTCCAGCAGAAGCCGCTGGGAACGGGGAAGACCGCTGATCTCCTGCTTGCGCAACGCGGTGGCCTCGCGCCCGCTCAGTTCGGCCTCGGAGCCGAACTGCTCGATGTCCGGGCCGCGGACGTACCCGCTGGAGGCGTACGGCACGAGCGTGCCGCTCAGCCCCTTGGCCGTCGGCGCTTTCGCGTCCGGTTTCGAAGCGGCCTCGGGCCACTTCCAGGTCGGGGCCCCGGCGTCCCGGTCGGCGCCGTTCACGGTCACCACGGTGTATCCGACGCCGCCGATCAGCGCGACGGCGAGCAGGGCGGAACCGGCGATCGCCGCGATACGGCCCTTGCGCACGGCCGGCTTCGGAGCGGGGGGCGCCGACTCGGGCACGGTGCTCTCCGGCACGGTGCTCTCGGGCTCCGGGGGCACGGGTGCGGGCACGGGCGCCTCGGCCGGTGCCTCCTCCCGCGTCTCCTCCAGAAACTGCTTCTCGGTCACAGCCGCCCCATCTGCCGCTCGGCAAGATCCATGATCGTCTTCTTGGTGACCGGCTTGGAGTCGTAGACCCAGATCGCCATGGCGACATCGCCGCGCCAGGCGTGTGCCTCGGCTTGGTAGCCGCCGGCGGTCCGGGAGTCGTGCACGAACACCATCCCGTCGCCCGTTCCCGGGATGCCCCAACTGTGGCTGTGGGACTCACGCTCGCCGTAGTAGTAGGCGTCGGTGGCGGCGTCGGACGCCCCGCGGGTGTCCTCCTGCCGGTACTGCACCAGGGCGATCTCGACGTTACGCGTGCCCTGCGACCACTTCGCGACGGCCGCGCGCCGGAACTCCTGGGCTATCTGGTAGCGGAAGGCGACGTCGGGCTGCGTGAACTCCTCGGCGTAGTCGGCGAGGTCCAGCCAGCCGTCACCGGGACCGGTGACCGTCGACCGCGCGTCGCTCGGCTTCTTCAGAAGCAGTTTGCGCAGGTCGCCGTCGGTCTTGACCGCACGGTCCCCGGCAGCGGACAGCGGCTCGGGACCGTTGCCCTTCGCCTGCGCGAGCGTGGCCTGCGACAGCGAGGGCAACTGGTCGGGCGCGCGGTGCGCCTGGACGAGGAAACCCGTGCAGGTACCGGCGACGACACCGAGTACGGCGGCAGCGGCCATCAGAAGCGTGATCCGCCCGGGGCGACGCGACGGGGGTCCGGGCTCCGCTTCGGGCTCCGGCTCCACTGTTGTTTCAGGTACTTCCAAGACGTCCCCCAACGAACGTGACGCGTACATTTCGTATGCACGCGCACAGGAGACCCACCGTGGTTGCCCTGAGTTGTAAGGGAGTTGATTACGATTCGGGCATGGCGAAAAAGCTGGTGATCAAGGTGACGGCGGGGGCCGACGCGCCCGAGCGGTGCTCCCAGGCGTTCACGGTGGCGGCCGTGGCCGTGGCGAGCGGGGTCGACGTCTCGCTCTGGCTGACCGGGGAGTCCGCGTGGTTCGCGCTGCCGGGCCGCGCGGCCGGGTTCGAGCTGCCGCACGCGGCGCCGCTGCCCGATCTGCTCGACTCGGTCATCGCGGCGGGCCGGGTCACCCTGTGCACGCAGTGCGCGGCCCGCCGCGACATCACGGAGAAGGACGTCCTGGAGGGCGTACGCATCGCCGGTGCGCAGGTCTTCGTCCAGGAGGCGCTGGCGGACGAGACGCAGGCCCTCGTCTACTGAACGGCTGCGCCTGGCTCAGCCGTTGAGCCCGCCGCCCCTGACGGCACCGACAAACATCGCCCAGGTGCCCTCGGCGAAGAGGAGGGTGCCGTGGGCGGGGTTCTTGCTGTCACGGACGGGGACAAGAGCGGGGAGATTGTCGGCGACCTCGACGCATGCGCCGCCTTCAGAGTTGCTGTAGCTGCTTTTACGCCAGTCGGCGGTGCTCAGGAAGTCGTCGGAGACCTCTATGCATTCGCCGCCGTCCGTGTTGCTGTAACTGCTCTTGCGCCACGTCACGCTGCTCAAGTCGATAGCTGGCACGGGACTTCCTCCAACATCCGCAGGATGAGTTGCAGCGACTCGGCCGGGGACAGCGCCAGGTCGCGTACCGCATCATAAGTCCGCTGTAGGCGCTCAACTCTGCTTGCTTCTTCGAGCAGTTCACCGCGTACATCGTTCTCGGCATAGGCCACGGTACGACCGTCCAGCAGCCGCAGGAACATCACTCCGGTGTTCGTCAAGCCGTGCACTCCGGAGCCGAATGGCAGGACGTGAAGCGTGATGTTCGGCCGCTCGGCCATCTCCGCCAAAAATCCCAACTGCTCCCGCCACGCCCGCCGGTCCCGCAGTCCCATGTGCAGCACCGCTTCGGAGAGGACGGCACGAAACGGCGGCGCTTCCTCGCCCTCCAGCAACTTCCTTCGCCCTGTTCGTGCTTCGACCTGCTGCTCCAGCTCTTTGCCCTTAGCACCGCCGGCTGCGAGCGCTTCGCGCGCATACCCGGCGGTCTGGAGCAGGCCCGGTGGTGCGCTGGCGGCGTAGTGCCAAAGACTCACCGCCTCAGCCTCGAAGGCCATGTACCGCCTGTACTGCTCCTTGAACTGCGTCGGATCGCCAACTGCCAGTTCCCACAAGGCGAGCAGCAAGCCCGGCGTTCCGTAGTACTGGTCGAGCGCCTGCGCCACCTCGGGGCTGCCGAGGGTCGCACCGCTCTCCAACTTGCCGAAGAGGGAAGGGTCCCAGCCCACCACCTCCGCCAACTGCCGGAGGCTCAGGCCGTGTTCGGCGCGCAGCGACCGCAACTCCTCGGCGTAGCGCCGCCTCGGCTCCTGGCTCCGGCCGGTGACCATCCTGCGCGGCGGCATCGCACCTCCGTGAACTGGGCTGTGAATACGCAGAGTAGCCCAGCCGTCGCTCTCAGCGGCGCCGTTTCTTGCCGTCCAGCTCGTCCCACCAGTCGTCGGACTTGGGGTCGCCGGAGGGGTCGTCCCACCAGCGGTCGTCGGGGCCGCGGCGGTTGGCCACGACGGCGGCGAGCGGCGGGATCACCATCGCCACCACGCACATCCCCACGGCGGCGGGCACGGACCAGATCCGCACGACTCCCCAGGCCAGGACGAAGAGCCCGATACAGATCCCCATCATGGCGAAATACGCGTGGCGGCGACGTGCGTACATGGTTCAAGGGTAGGCCCGCACCGAGGACAGCCGCACGGGTCACACCCCTCCGCTACCGGCGGCCGGCGGCCGCCGCGGCGCCCCGAAGCCTGCGAAGCAGTGCGAGGGGCCCATCAAGAGGTGCCGCGTGGCGGCGACGTGCGTACATGGTTCAAGGGTAGGCCCGGAGACGACGAAGGGCCGTGCCTCGGGATGCGACCCGGGCACGGCCCTTCCGCTTGCTTGTCAGACGGTGATCGCGACCTCCGCGAGGCCGCCCGTCTGGGCGACGACCGTGCGGTCGGCGGTGGCGCCGGGGACGAGGGCGCGGACGGTCCAGGTGCCCTCGGCGGCGTAGAAACGGAACTGGCCCGTCGCGGAGGTGGGGACCTCCGCGGTGAACTCGCCGGTCGAGTCCAGCAGGCGGACGTAGCCGACGACGGGCTCGCCGTCCTTCGTCACCTGGCCCTGGATCGTGGTCTCACCGGGCTTGATCGTCGAGGCGTCGGGGCCACCGGCCTTCGCTCCACACATGTCTGGGTTTCCTTCAGGTCGCAGCGGTTACTTGTTGGCGCCGAGCTCGATCGGGACACCGACGAGGGAGCCGTACTCGGTCCAGGAGCCGTCGTAGTTCTTGACGTTCTCCACGCCGAGCAGCTCGTGCAGCACGAACCAGGTGAGCGCGGAACGCTCACCGATGCGGCAGTACGCGATGGTGTCCTTGGCCAGGTCGACCCGCTCGTCGACGTAGAGCTCCTTGAGCTCGTCGTCCGACTTGAAGGTGCCGTCGTCGTTGGCGTTCTTCGACCACGGGATGTTGCGGGCGGACGGGACGTGGCCCGGACGCTGCGACTGCTCCTGCGGGAGGTGGGCCGGCGCGAGGAGCTTGCCGGAGAACTCGTCGGGCGAGCGCACGTCGACCAGGTTCTGCGAACCGATCGCGGCGACGACGTCGTCACGGAAGGCGCGGATCGCGGTGTTCTGCGGCTTGGCCTTGTACTGGGTGCTCGCGCGCTCGGGGACCTCCTCGACCAGCTCGCGGGCGTCCAGCTCCCACTTCTTGCGGCCCCCGTCGAGCAGCTTGACGTTGTCGTGGCCGTAGAGCTTGAAGTACCAGTACGCGTACGAGGCGAACCAGTTGTTGTTGCCGCCGTAGAGGATCACCAGGGTGTCGTTGGCGATGCCCTTCGCCGAGAGGAGCTTCTCGAAGCCCTCCTGGTCGACGAAGTCACGGCGGACCGGGTCCTGGAGGTCCGCGGTCCAGTCGATCCGGATCGCGTTGCGGATGTGGTTCTTCTCGTAGGCGGACGTGTCCTCGTCGACCTCGACGATGGCCACATCGGGGTTGTCGAGGTTGGCCTCGACCCAGTCTGCGTCGACCAGGACGTCGCTGCGGCTCATGTTCGTTCTCCTCCGGGGCAGTTGCGGCGGTGCTGTGCGGGAGACAGAGGTGCGCGCTCGTACGGGGGCAGCGCACGGGTGCCCTGAGCAGGGCGCGGGGAGTGAACGCGGAAGTCTGCGTTTCCGCTCAGAAGGTGCGACAGAGCATGGCGGCGACGCGGCACAGGTCTACTGCCCGCCGCTTCGTGAGATCCGCCTGGCGCTTCTTCATGGTCCCGATCGTAGGGACGGACAGCGGGACATGTCACCGGCGTGTCGTATTTTGAGACGCGATCGTCCGCGATGTGAGAAAGAGGAGGCGTGAGGGTCGCTGCCGCACGGATTCCGGCCCGAAGTACCCGTGATGTATCCGAAGCCGCGGCTGGGGCCATCTGCGGTACGGACGGGGATGTCTCGCCTGTCGGACAGTCGTGCCCGGTTCCGCGCCGGATGTCGGCGGGCGGACCGCCGCCGGCCGCCCCCGAGGCCCCTAGCCCCGCCCCCGAGCCACTACCCGGCCAGTTTGACCTTCGAACCCCGGACCGTGATGTCGACGCCGTTCTTCGCCGCGACGACGCTGTCCAGCTTGATGCCGCCGGGGAGTTGGTCGATCGTCTGCTGGAAGTCGGTGATCGTCCGGACCTTCGCCTCGGCGAGCTGGACCCCGGCGAAGGCGGGCAGCCCGTCGGCGTGCACCCTCACGGTGTCGCCCACGACGGTGACCGTGCTCAGGACGTACATCGGAGGCAGCGTGTGCCCCAGCGCCTTCGCCTTCACGGCGACCTTGATCTTGCCGTTGCCGCCGTCGGAGAGGCCGATGACCTGTGCGGTGACACCCGGGGCGACGGTGGTGGCGTCACCCTTGGCGGCCTTCAGCAGCTCGGCGTAGGTGATGTTCGCGCTGCCGGTGGCGGTGTCCGCGGTGGCGGAGCTGTAGTCGCCGGAGAACTCGACGCCCTTCATGTCCGCCTTGAGGTCGTCGATCCGGATGGTGGCGGTGCCGGAGCCGCTCGCGGTGCCGGTGGAGGCCTCGTACTCCTTGATGCCGATCTTCACGTCGTCCAGGTCGCCGCCGGCCACCTGGGTGAGGAACGGGAAGCCCTCGATCGACACGGACGGCGTGACGGCCAGGTTCTCCCGGCTCTTCAGCCGGTCCGCGACCTCGCCCTGCGCGAAGTGCACCGCCACGCGATCGACGAGGACGAACAGGCCGCCCAGGATCACGACGACGACCAGAAGTATTCGCAGCGCGCGCATGCGGTGTTTCCCCCACCTTGACGGGACAGCGGTGACCGGCGGCCGGGTGACCGCCGAGCGCGAGCGTAACCCTGGGCGGGCGGCCGTAGCGGAATTGTCGATCACCTGTGACAGGACGCTCGACCTGTTCCGCTAGCCGAGCGCGCGGCCCAGGACGTAGACCGCCGGTGCCGACGCCGCCAGGGGCAGCGCCACACCCGCCGTGAAGTGGACGAAGCGGGACGGGTAGTCGTAGCTCGCCACCCGGTGGCCGATGAGCGCGCAGACCGCCGCCCCGGCGCCGAGCACGGCACCCTTCGTACCGAAGTGCGTCACCCCGCCGACCGCGATGCCCGCGCCCGCCGCCGCGAGCAGCGAGACGATCACCGAGGCGGGGGTCGGCAGCGGGAGGGCGCGGGCCAGCACCGCCACCGCGACCGCCGCCGCGCCGACCGTGACCGCGTCCGGGTCGGCCGCGAGATGGCCGGCCGCGATGATCGACAGGGCCGCCGAGGTGACCGTCGCCGTCAGGCCGTACATCCGCTCGTCCGGGTCGGCGTGCGAACGGAGCTGCATGACGAGGGCGAGCAGGACCCAGACGCCGAGGGTGCCCAGGATCGCGGCGGGGCCGTGCTCCCGGCCGGCCGCCAGCAGGGCCGCGTCGGCGACGACCGCGCCCGCGAAGGCCAGCGCGATGCCCTGCCGGGCGGGCCACATGCCGTTCAGCCGGAACCACCCCGCCGCGGTGACCGCCTGGAGGACGACCAGCGGCACGAGCAGCGCGTACGAGCCGACGGCCGCCGTCACGGACAGCAGCAGCCCCAGCACCGCCGTGAGCGCGGCCGGCTGCATGCCCGGTTCGATGACGGGCGAACGCCCTTCGAGGCGGGCGCGCTGGGCGTCGGTGACCCGGGCGTTGCCGACGACGGTGGCGGGACCGTAACCGGCGCCCTCCTCGGCGCCCGGGGCGGGCGCGGGGGCGGCGGGCGCGGGCGCCTCCGGGGCGGGTGCCTGGGGGTAGTAGGGCTGCTGGGGCTGCGCGTAGGACTGGGGCTGCTGGTAGTTCCAGCCCTGGGCCTGCTGCTGCCCCTGCTGCCCGTACTGGCCCTGCTGTGCGTGCTGCCCGTACTGGCCCTGCTGCCCCGGGGCCTCCGGCGGCAGCGGGTGGCCCGTCACGCCGTAGCTCTGCTGTTGTTGCTGTTGCTGCTGGTTCTGGGGGGACGGGTACGCCGGGTCGGGCACGGGGGCCGTGGTCGGCTGGATCTGGGTCTCCCAGGTCTGGCCCTGCCACTGCTGCGTGTACTGCTGGGCCGCCTGCGGGTCGTCATAGGACTGCTGCTGCCCCGGCCACGCCTGCGGCGGCTGGTGCGGGGGGTGCGGGGGGTGCGGGGCGTAGGGGTCGTGGCCCTCGTCGTAGCCCTCGTACGGCTGGTTGCTCATCGCTCATCCTCCTGCGAACGGCGGGAGCACCTCGACCGTGCCGCCCTCGGCCAGCCGTACCGTCTCATGTGCGCGGGTGCCCACGGGGTCACCGTCGACGAGGAACGAGCATCGCGCCAGTACGCGGGTGAGTTCCCCGGGGTGCCGCTCGCGGACCTCGGCGAGCGCCTCGGCGAGGGTGACCGCGTCGAACGGCTCCTCGGCGAACCCCGCCGCGGCCTTCGCGGCCGCCCAGTAGCGCACCGTGACCTTTGGCATCTGCTTCCTCAGTAATCGATCGGCGTCAACACCGCCAGGCTAGCCGCCCTGACCGACAGCCCAGCGACCGATGCGGGCCAGCAGGTCGTCGGTGGCGGCGTGTTCGGCGTGGCCCATGCCGGGCTCCAGCCAGAGTTCGGCGTGGCCGGCGGCCGCCGCGGCGAGCATCCGGGGGTGGTCGACGGGGAAGTAGCCGTCCCGGTCGCCGTGCACGATCAGCAGCGGGGTCGGCGCGATCCCGGGGACCGCCTCGACCGGGGAGAGCGGGACGGGGTTCCAGTCGCGGTGGTGGATACGGGTGCGGAATCCGTAGCGGCTGACGAACCGGCCCTCCGGGCGCGTCACCAGCCAGTGGACGCGCCGCATGGGGGCCGTACCCCGGTAGTACCACCGGGCCGGGGCGCTCACCGAGACCACCGCGTCCGTGTGCGCTCCCGCGTGCGCGTCCTCTTCCCTTTGGGCGTCCGGGGCGTCCGGGGCGTCCGGGGCGTGCAGCGCCGCGTGCCGCAGCGCCACCGAGCCGCCCATCGAGAAGCCGACGGTGACCACGCGCGCGTGCCCCTGCCCGCGGGCCCAGCGGACCGCGGCGGCCATGTCGAGCACCTCGCGGTCGCCGACCGTCGAGCGCCCGCCGGAGGCCCCGTGGCCGCGGAAGGAGAAGGTCACCACGGCCCCGTACCGCGCGAGAGCCCTGGCCACCCGCCGTACGTGCGGCTTGTCCACGTCGCCGGTGAAACCGTGCGCCACGACGAACACGAGGTCGCCGGCGGGTGGCCGCGAGGTGTCGTATACGACCGCACCGGGTTCGTATACGGAATCGATCGCCACCCCGTCGACCGTGGTCAGGAACGTCCGCAAAGGTGTGCGTCTGCTCGTCTCAGAGTGCGGACGAACGGTGGAACGTGCCGCATGACCTGCCCTACCAGTGCTCATGTGGGCTATTCTCCTGAACAGAGGACCTGGGCAGAGTTGCCCCCGGGTCCTTTTGTGCTTTCGGAAGCGTTGTATACGAAACGGGAAACCGCAGGTGTACGGGGCGAACCGGGTCCGCACAGGTAGTGCCGTAGTGCCGTAAGCGTCCTCGCAGGGACCGAGGAGGAACCAGACATATGAGTTCGCTGCTGCTCCTGACCAACGCCCTCCAGCCGTCCACGGAGGTGCTTCCCGCCCTCGGCCTGCTGCTGCACAACGTGCGCGTGGCTCCGGCGGAAGGCCCCGCCCTCGTCGACACCCCGGGTGCCGACGTCATCCTGATCGACGGCCGCCGGGACCTCCCGCAGGTGCGCAGCCTGTGCCAGCTGCTCCGCTCCACCGGTCCTGGCTGTCCGCTCATCCTCGTCGTGACCGAGGGCGGTCTCGCGGCCGTCACCGCCGACTGGGGCATCGACGACGTCCTCCTCGACACCGCCGGACCCGCCGAGGTCGAGGCGCGGCTGCGGCTCGCCATGGGCCGCCAGCAGATCGTCAGCGACGACTCCCCGATGGAGATCCGCAACGGCGACCTGTCGGTGGACGAGGCGACCTACTCCGCCAAGCTCAAGGGCCGGGTCCTCGACCTGACCTTCAAGGAGTTCGAGCTGCTGAAGTACCTGGCGCAGCACCCGGGCCGGGTCTTCACCCGCGCCCAGCTGCTCCAGGAGGTCTGGGGCTACGACTACTTCGGCGGCACCCGGACCGTCGACGTGCACGTGCGGCGGCTGCGCGCGAAGCTCGGCCCCGAGCACGAGTCGCTCATCGGGACCGTCCGCAACGTCGGCTACCGCTTCGTCACCCCGGAGAAGGCCGACCGGGCCACGGACGACTCCCGGGCCAAGGCGACCCCGCCGAAGCCGGAGAAAACGGACGAGTCGGCCGCCCTGGACGCCACCGAGATCCCCGCCGAGGCGTAACGCGGCTCACGGCGGGGACGCGCTCCTCGTTCGCACCCGGGGAAGCTTCGATAAGCCCTGCCCAGAGCCGGTCCATCCGCGTAGACTCCGCGGGTGGCCAAGGTGACTCGGGATGATGTGGCGCGGCTGGCGGGTACCTCGACCGCCGTAGTCAGTTATGTCATCAACAACGGACCCCGGCCGGTCGCCCCGGCAACGCGCGAGCGCGTCCTCGCCGCGATCAAGGAACTGGGGTACCGGCCCGACCGGGTCGCCCAGGCCATGGCGTCGCGGCGGACGGACCTCATAGGACTGATCGTGCCGGACGCGCGCCAGCCCTTCTTCGGCGAGATGGCGCACGCGGTCGAACAGGCCGCCTCCGAGCGCGGGAAGATGGTGCTGGTCGGCAACTCCGACTACGTCGGCGAGCGCGAGGTGCACTATCTGCGCGCCTTCCTCGGGATGCGCGTCTCGGGCCTGATCCTCGTCAGCCACGCGCTGAACGACCTGGCCGCCGCCGAGATCGAGGCGTGGGACGCCCGGGTGGTGCTGCTGCACGAGCGGCCCGAGGCGATCGACGACGTCGCCGTCGTCACCGACGACCTGGGCGGCGCCCAGCTCGCCGTCCGCCACCTCCTGGAGCACGGCTACGAGTACGTCGCCTGCATGGGCGGTACGGCCGACACCCCCGCCGTCGGCGACCCCGTCTCCGACCATGTCGAGGGGTGGCGGCGCGCGATGTCCGAGGCCGGACTCCCCACCGAGGACCGGCTCTTCGAGGCGCCGTACAACCGCTACGACGCCTACCAGGTCGCCCTCGGCATCCTGGCCGGGCCCCGGCGCCCGCCGGCCGTCTTCTGCTCCACCGACGACCAGGCGATCGGGGTGCTGCGGGCCGCCCGCGAGCTGCGCATCGACGTGCCCCGGGAGCTCGGCGTGATCGGCTTCGACGACATCAAGGAAGCGGCGCTCGCGGACCCGCCGATGACAACGATCGCATCGGACCGTTCCGCGATGGCCCGGGCCGCCGTGGACCTCGTCCTCGACGACGGGCTGCGGGTGGCCGGGTCCCGCCGGGAGCGGCTGCGGGTGTTCCCCTCCCGGCTGGTGACCCGGCGGTCCTGCGGCTGCGTGGGCTGAGCCGCCGGACGACGTACGGGGTGAAGTCCCAGCCGGTGCGGGCCTGGACGCGGGCCTTCCACGGGCTGTGCTCGCTCCGGGTGTCGGCGTAGAGGCAGAGGACGCCGGAGGAGTCGCGGACCAGGAGGTCGGCGCGGCCGTCGCCGGTCAGATCGCCGGTCAGGTCGATGGGGTCAGGTCGCCGGAGATGGCGTACGACTTGCAGCCGCCCCGCACCGAGCTGATCCTCACTCCCCCGCACCCTCCACTTCCCCCGTATCCCGGGCCTCGGGCGGCTTTATATCGGGCATACGAGGTTCTGCCGGGCTTCTCAGCGGGGACTCAGTCAGCTCTCATGATCAGGCGGGAGTCTCTGTTCCATGACCGAGAGCTTCCGCCGCAGCGGCGAGTACGAGACCCCCCAGGGCGACCAGCCGCAGGCGTACCCCCAGCAGCAGCACGTCTCTTCCCCCGTGAACCCGGAGTGGCCGGCCCCGCCGGCCTACCAGCCCGCGCAGCCCGCCGGGTCCGCGCAGCCCGCCGGCACGGCGTGGTCCACGCAGGCCCCGGCCCCCGCCCCGGCCCCGCAGACCGCGTTCGGTGCCGACGGCCACGCCCCCGGCGCCGGCCACGGGGTCGCCGGACCCGCAGTCGACGGACCCGCAGTCGACGGACCCGCAGTCGACGGACACGGGGTCGACGGACACAGTGGCGGCCACGGTGACGGACACGGCGGCGGTACGGCTCTCCTGACCGCCGTCACGCCCGACCCGGCGCCGAAGAAGCGGACCCGCGGCCCGATAGCCCTGCTGGCGGCGGTCGCCATCGTCGCCGCGGCGATCGGCGGCGGCACCGCCTACGGCTTCCAGGAGCTGACCGGCAAGAACACCATCGCCACCAGCAGCACCACGACGAGCGTCGTGCCCTCCAGCAAGACGGGTGACGTCGCCACCATCGCGGCGACCGTCGCCCCCAGCGTGGTCGAGGTCAACGCGACGCTGAGCAACGGCACGTCCACCGGCTCCGGCGTGGTCGTCACCAGCAACGGCGAGATCGTCACCAACAACCACGTCATCTCCGGCGCCTCCACCATCAAGGTCAGGACGAGCGACGGCAAGGAGTACACGGCCAAGGTCGTCGGCACCGACAGCAAGAAGGACCTCGCCCTCCTCAAGCTCGCCAACGCCTCCGGCCTCAAGCCCGCCACCCTCGGCAACTCCGCCGGTGTGCAGGTCGGGGACACGGTCGTCGCGATCGGCTCCCCCGAGGGCCTGACCGGCACGGTCACCAGCGGCATCATCTCCGCCCTCAGCCGTGACGTGACGGTCTCGACCGACGAGAGCCAGGGGCAGAGCCAGGGCGGCGACGGCCAGTGGCCGTTCCAGTTCGGCGGCCAGCAGTTCAACGGCGACACCGGCTCCTCCACGACCACGTACAAGGCGCTCCAGACCGACGCGTCCCTCAACCCGGGCAACTCCGGCGGCGCGCTGATCGACGCGAGCGGCGACATCATCGGCATCAACTCCGCGATGTACTCGGCCAGTTCGTCCTCCTCGTCCTCGTCGTCCGACGCGGGCAGCGTGGGCCTCGGCTTCGCCATCCCGATCAACACCGTCAAGGCCGACCTCGCCACGCTGCGGGCCGGCGGCACCGACAACAACTGACTCCGGCCCGTCCGGTCCGCAACCACCCCGTAGGGAGTACGTCATGATCAAGCAGGTTTCGCACACGGTGCAGGACGCCGGCGCGGCCGGTCTCGGCCTGGCCCTCGCGGTGGCGTACCAACTGCACGCGCCGGCGGCACGGGCGCCGGAGGTCGCGGTCACCCGCGCTCCGGCCCGCCGCACCACGGCCCCCCGCACCCGCCGCCGTACGGCGGCGGCCCGGGGCTGAGCCCGCACCCGCTCGCCCCCTACACGCGCCGGCCGGGAAGCATGCGAGGCTGAAAGCGTTCAGCCTCCCGTCGTCCCACCGCATCCGAGGAACCCAGCCCATGAGCCCCGCCGAAGGCGACCGTGACACCCAGCGCATCCTGATCGTCGACGACGAGCCGGCGGTGCGCGAAGCACTCCAGCGCAGCCTCGCCTTCGAGGGGTACGACACCGAGGTGGCCGTCGACGGCGCGGACGCCCTGGAGAAGGCGACCGCGTACCAGCCCGACCTGGTCGTCCTCGACATCCAGATGCCGCGGATGGACGGTCTCACCGCGGCCCGCCGGATGCGGGGCGCCGGCACCACCACGCCGATCCTGATGCTCACCGCCCGCGACACGGTGGGCGACCGGGTCACGGGGCTCGACGCCGGCGCCGACGACTACCTGGTCAAGCCGTTCGAACTCGACGAACTCTTCGCCCGGGTCCGCGCGTTGCTGCGCCGCAGCTCCTACGCGGCGGCCGCCGCGGCCGGCGCCCCCGAGGACGACTCGCTGACCTTCGCCGACCTGCGCATGGACCTGTCGACGCGCGAGGTGACCCGCGCCGGGCGCCCGGTGGAGCTGACCCGTACCGAGTTCACCCTCCTGGAGATGTTCCTCGCCCACCCCCGGCAGGTCCTCACCCGCGAGCAGATCCTCAAGGCGGTCTGGGGTTTCGACTTCGAACCGTCCTCCAACTCCCTCGACGTCTACGTCATGTATCTCCGCCGCAAGACCGAGGCCGGCGGCGAGCCGCGCCTCGTCCACACGGTCCGGGGCGTGGGGTACGTCCTGCGCCAGGGCGGGGCCGAGTGAGCCGGTTCGTACGCCGCTTCCGGACCCTGCCGATCCGGTCCCGGCTGGCGATGCTGGTGGCGGCGGCGGTGGCGTTCGCGGTGGCGGCGGTCTCGGTGACCTGCTGGTTCATCGTGCAAGGGAAGCTGTACGCCCAGGTCGACAACCAGCTCAAGACCTCGGCGGCCCGTCCGCAGCAGCGCAGCTTCATGGACGCCATCAACAACTGCGGCCAGACCCAGTCGGCCCCGGACACCAACGGCCTGCACCCGCCCTCCGAGTACTACTTCCAGGTGGTGCGGTCGAACGGGTCGTCCTGCGTCCCCTCGGACTCGCCGGGCACCGTGAAGGTCACCGGCGACGACACCGGCGTGGCCAAGAACCCGACGGAGAGCGTCGTCCACAACGGCGTCGACAAGAACGGCAAGTCCGTACGGGTGCTGACGACACCGCTCGTCACCCTCGACAGCAACGGCAACCGTACGGTCGTCCCGGACGCCGCCCTCCTGTACGCCCTGCCCCTCGCGGGCACCGAGTCCACGCTCAACGAACTGGCGCTGCTGCTCCTCCTCGTCTCCGGCATCGGCGTGCTCGGAGCCGGCGTCGCCGGTCTCGCCGTGGCCCGCGCGGGTCTGCGCCCCGTCGACAAGCTCACCGAGGCCGTCGAACACGTCGCCCGCACCGAGGACCTGACCATCCGCATCCCGGTCGAGGACGACAGCGACGACGAGGTGGCGCGCCTCTCCCGTTCCTTCAACTCGATGACGTCCTCCCTGGCCAGCTCCCGCGAACTGCAACAGCAGCTCATCGCCGACGCCGGTCACGAACTCCGCACCCCCCTCACCTCGCTGCGCACCAACGTCGAACTCCTCACCCGCAGCGAGGAGACCGGCCGCCCGATCCCCCCGGCCGACCGCAAGGCACTGCTCGCCTCGGTGAAGGCCCAGATGACCGAACTCGCCTCGCTCATCGGCGACTTGCAGGAACTCTCCCGCTCCGAGGGGCAGCGGGGCGAACGCGTCCAGGTGGTGGCGTTGCAGGACACCGTGGAGGCGGCCCTGCGCCGGGCCCGGCTGCGCGGCCCGGAGCTGACGATCACGGCGGACGTACAGCCCTGGTTCGTCCGTTCCGAGCCGTCCGCGCTGGAGCGCGCGGTGGTCAACATCCTCGACAACGCGGTGAAGTTCAGCCCCGAGGGCGGCACGGTCGAGGTCCAGCTCAACGACGGCGTCCTCACCGTCCGCGACCACGGCCCCGGCATCCCCGCCGACGAACTCCCGCACGTCTTCGACCGCTTCTGGCGCTCCCCGAGCGCCCGCGCACTGCCCGGCTCCGGCCTGGGCCTGTCGATCGTGGCCCGGACCGTACAACAGGCGGGCGGCGAGGTGACGTTGTCCCGCGCCCCGGGCGGCGGCACGGTAGCGACCGTACGGCTCCCGGGCACGCCCACCCCACCGCGGGAACCGGAGCCGGAGCCGGAGCCGGCGCCGTACCCGTAGCCGTAGCCGTAGAACTGCCTTTTTGCGCAGGGTTGTTGGCGGGGAGGGGTGGGCGTTGGCGTACGGCTGATGGCGGGCCGACGGGCGTTGGCCTACGGCTGTGGGCACACGGTCGTTGACCCACGGTCGTAGACCTACGGCTGTGGGCACACGCCCGTTGACCTACGGTCGTTGACCCACGGACGTTGGCCTACGGACGTTGGCCTACGGTCGTTGGCACACGGACGTTGACCCACGCCTCGTTGACCCACGGACGTTGACCCACGGACATTGACCCACGGACGTTGGCCCACGGTCGTAGACCTACGGCTGTGGGCACACAGGCGTTGGCCTACGGACGTGGGCATACGACTGTGGGCACCCGCTCCAGCTCCAGCACCCGCACCCGCACCCCCGCCCCCGCCCCCTCGTGCAGGTCAGGCCCTAGCTCACGCACATTCGGCTGCCAGCCTGGCCACAGGCGTTCGTCCCACCGTGTGGGGATGGCGCGGAAGATTCTGCTGGCCGACGACGACGAGGATGTGCGGGAGGGGCTCGGCAGGCTGCTGAGATACGAGGGGTACGAGACCGTTCTCGCCGCGGACGGGCGGACCGCGCTGGCTCTCCTCGGGGTGCCCGGGGTGCCGGAGGAGGTAGGGGCCGACCTGGTGGTGATGGACGTGACGATGCCGGAGCTGGACGGGCTGGCCGCGACCCGGCGGATCCGGGCCTCCGGGTCCACCGTGCCGATCCTGATGATCACCGGGCGGAACGCGGTCGGCGACCGGATCGTCGCCCTCGACAACGGGGCCGACGACTACCTGACGAAGCCGTTCGCGGCCGAGGAACTGCTGGCCCGCGTGCGGGCGTTGCTGCGCAGGAGTGCGGAGCGGGCGCCCAAGAAGCCGGACACCGGAGGGCAGTTGGTGTTCCAGGACGTCGTCATGGACACCCGTACCCGCGCCGTCACCCGCGGCGGCCGGCCCGTGGGTCTCACCAGGACCGAGTACCTGCTGCTGGAGTACCTGCTGCGGCACCCGGCCAAGGTGCTCACCCGCTCCCAGCTGCACCGGCACGTGTGGGGCTACGACTTCGAGCCCACCTCCAACACGCTCGACGTGTACGTCATGTACGTGCGCCGGAAACTGGAGAGCCGCGGCGAACCGCGGCTCATCCACACCGTGCGGGGGCTGGGTTACAGCCTGCGGGCCCCCGCTACCCCTGCCCCGGCCTCCGCCCGGCCGGGTCCCGCCCGACGTTCCGCAGGATCATCGTGTCCTCCGGGTCCGGGGAACCCGCCGTGAGGGCCGCCTCCGGGAGCGGTCCCGCCAGCCGGGCGTACGTCCCTCCCCTCGCCACCAGCTCCGCGTGCGTGCCCGCCTCGACGAGCCGGCCACCGTCCACCACCAGGACGCGGTCCGCGTCCGGCGCGAGGCTGAGGTCGTGGGTGATCAGGATCGTCGTACGGCCGGACATCAGCCGGCGCAGCGGCTGGACCACCTGGCGGGCGGCGATCGAGTCGAGGCCCGCGGTCGGTTCGTCCAGGACCAGGACGGGGGCCGGGCGCAGCATCGCCCGCGCGATCGCGATCCGTTGCAGCTGACCGCCGGAGAGGGCCGCCGTGCCGGGGGCGATCGCGGTGTCGTAGCCCTCGGGCAGGGCGGCGACGAAGTCGTGTGCGGCGGCGGCCCGCGCGGCCCGCTCGATCTCCGCGTCGCTCGCGCCGGGGCGACCGCACGCGATGTTCTCGCGGATCGTGCCGTTGAGGATGAGCGTCTGCTGGGGCAGCAACGCGACGTTCTCGCGGAGGAAGGCGAGCGGCAGGTCACGCAGGGGTACGCCGTCGAGGCGGATCACGCCCGCCGAGGGGTCGTAGAAGCGGGTCAGGAGGGTGGCGAGGGTGGACTTTCCGGCGCCGCTCGGGCCCGTGACGAGGACCAGTTCGCCGGGGCCGGCGGTGAAGGTGACGTCGTCGACGGAGTCGCGGGCCGCGCCCGGGTGGCGAAAGGTCACGCCGTGGAAGCCGACCCAGCCGTGGACGGGCCAGGCGGGGGTGGGTTCGGCGGGGTCGCCGACGGCCGGGACGGCGTCGAGGATCTCGTTGACGCGACGGGCGCCGGCGGTGGCGGCGGTGAGCGTGAGGCCGAGCCGGCCGAGGTCGCGGACCGGCGGGTAGAGGTAGCCGATGAAGGCGGCGAAGGCGAGGAGCTGGCCCAGCGTCATCCGGCCGGCCGAGATCTCCCAGACGCCGAGGCCGATCACCGCGAGCACGCAGAGGGTCTCGACGACCTCGACGAACTGTTCGTACATCTCGCTCAGCCGGGCCCCGCGCACGGACGCGCTCATCCAGGCCCGCGCCTCCCGGTCGAGGCGGTTCTCCTCGTCGGCGCGGCGGTTGTAGGCCTGCGTCAGCACCACGTTGCCCAGCGACTCCTCGACCACCGAGGTGATCGCGCCGTCGGCGGTCCGCTCGTCCTGCGAGGCCTGCTTGATCCGGCCGGAGAAGCGGCGGGCGGCGAGGAGGAAGAGGGGGGCGAGGAGGAAGGTGGCCAGCGCCAGGTCCCAGCGCAGGTAGAGCGCGGCGCACGCGTAGAAGACGGCCGAGAAGGCGGCCGAGACCGTGCTGACGACACCGGAGACGACCATCTGCTCGATGGCCTCCACGTCACCGGTCAGCCGCTCGACCAGGTCGCCCCGGCGGTGCTCGCGGAAGAAGTGCGGGGGCAGGTCCTGCACGTGGCGGAAGACTCCGGCGCGCAGCCGCAGGACGAATCTCTCCGCCGTCCAGGTGGCCAGGGAGTTGCCGGCGTAGCCGACGAGCGCGCCCAGCGCGGCGACGCCCAGCCAGCCGGCCGCCGGGCCCCAGAACGCGGCGAGCGAACCGGCCTTGAGGGCGTGGTCGGTGAGGTCCGCGAAGAGCAGGATCGAGGCGGTCTCGGCGAGCGCGGAGACGATCACGCACGCGATGATCGCCACGAGCCATCTGCGGTCGCCGCGGGTCAGCGGCCAGAAACGACGGAACGCCTCGTGGGCTTCCCTCATGGTCGACAACTCCCCTCTCCATTCACGGACTTCGGGACTTCGGGACTTCGGGCAGCGGCTGCCCGGGCAACGGCTTGCCGGACGGCGGTCTGCCGGGCAGCGCATTTCCGGACAGCGGAGTCCCCTACTGCGGCTTTTCGCGGGCATGGCCGAGGCGGGGCCACCCGGCGAGTTCGCTCGCCGGCCGGTGGCCCCGCCTCTCGGTGTACTGGCTCAGCCTTGGTGGCCGACCGGGCGGCGCTTCGGCGCGGGCGCGGCCTTCTTGGCGGGCTTCTTCTTCGGCGCCGGAGCGGGCTTGTGGCTCTTCTTCACCGGGGCGATCTTGTGGAAGCTCATTATCAATTCCCTCCCTGGAACGAGTTTTTATATTCGGTTTACTTGTGGCCGACCGGGCGGCGCTTGGCGGGCTGAGCAGGCCTCTTCGGCGCGGGCTTCTTCGGGGCCGGGGCGGGCTTGTGGCTCTTCTTGACCGGCGTGATCTTGTGGAAGCTCATCGTTCTCTCCTCTGTCCCAGACATTTATGTCGTTCGTGCGGTTCATGTCGTTCGCGCTGTTTCGCTTTCGACATGGAAAACACTACGGCACGTCCGGCGCGGAAAAGACCATTTCCGCTGAGACCTTCCTGAGCAATTGCTGTGGATGATTCTCAGGGAATTCGAGGAACTGAAGCGGTGCTTACACAGAATTTAAAACGGCTTTCCCGCGGCCCACCGCGTCGGCCCGGCCGCGGGAAGAGCGCAGGCGCCGGGTCGCCACCCCTTCCACCACTTACCCTCGTACGCATGACCAGCGACGACACCGCACGGCCCGCGCCCACCTCCCGCTCCGTCGAGACCCTCTCCGCGCTCTCCCCCGACCGGACCGAGGCCGTCCTCGCCCTGCTGGCGGAGGCCGCGGCGGCCGACGGCCAGCAGGCCGTCTCCGAGCAGGGGCGGCTGCGGCTGCGGGGCGGTGAGCGGCCGGGGGTCGCGCACCTGCTGCTGACCCTGGGCACCGAACTCGTCGGCTACGCCCAGCTGGAGGACACCGACCCGGTCGAGGCACCCGCCGCCGAACTCGTCGTACGGCCCTCCCAGCGCGGGCACGGGCACGGGCGGGCGCTGGGCGCCGCGCTGCTCGCCGCTTCGGGGAAGCGGCTGCGGGTGTGGGCGCACGGCGGGCACCCCGCCGCCCGGCATCTGGCGCAGGTGCTCGGCCTCACGCTCTTCCGTGAACTGCGGCAGATGCGGCGGCCGTTGGCCGGTCTGGAACTGCCGGAGCCGGTGCTGCCGGAGGGCGTGACCGTACGAACCTTCGTGCCCGGTGCGGACGACGCGGCCTGGCTCGCCGTCAACGCGGCGGCGTTCGCCCACCACCCCGAGCAGGGTTCCCTCACCCAGCGGGACCTGGCGGACCGGATGGGCGAGCCGTGGTTCGACCCCGAGGGGTTCTTCCTGGCCGAGCGGGACGGCGCACTCGTCGGCTTCCACTGGACGAAGGCGCACGCGGCGGAGCGGCTCGGCGAGGTGTACGTCGTGGGGGTGCGGCCCGGGTCGCAGGGCGGCGGGCTGGGGAAGGCGCTGACGACGATCGGGCTGCGCCATCTGGCGGGGCGGGGACTGCCCACGGCGATGCTCTACGTCGACGCCGACAACAAGGCGGCGGTCTCCGTGTACGAGCGGCTGGGCTTCACGACGTACGAGACGGACCTGATGTACCGCTCGGAGTCATGACGTGGCGCCCTGACCGCGCGGGCGGCGACGGCCGGGCACCCGGCGGACGGCGCGCGCCCGGCGCCCGAGGGGTTCCGGGCCGGACACCGCCCACACCAGCGCCGCGCCGGTGAGGAGCAGGGCCCAGTGGTGGTGGCCGGTGTGCCACCGCTTGTCGGTCGGCAGCACGAAGAGGGCCCAGCGGGCGGGCAGCGCCAGGGGGGCGACCAGGGAGACGAGCAGCAGGCCGCCCGCCACCCGCTGACCCGGCTCCGCCTCCTCCGTGAGGCGGACCGCGGTGTTCGCCGCGGCAAGCGCGAGCACCGCCGCCGCGGCCGCCTCCAGGGTGATGTCCCCCACGGGAGGCCGTACTCGGGCCGGGACCAGCAGCAGGGCGGCCGTCCACCACAGGGCGGCGAGCGGCGCGACCAGCGCCACCCGCAGGGCGGTGCGGGTCGTACGGCGGGTCGGTACGGGGGCCGTCACCTCGCGTGCCGGGTCGTCCAGGACGAACGCCAGGCCCAGGGCGAGGGCGAGCGCGGCGGCCCGCAGGGCGACCAGGGCGGACCACGGATCGGGGTGGGAGGACAGGAGGCGCGGTAGGGCGGCGAGCAGCAGGCCCACCGGACCGGTCGCGCCGAGCGCCCGCCAGGGCAGGGCCCGCCCGACCGGCCGGACCAGTTGCGTCAACACCCGTGCGGTCAGACGCACTTGTCCGCCTCTCGGGGTGCCTTGACGCCGAGCAGCTCCGCCACGCGGTCCGTGGTCACCTTCGGGGCCGTCAGCTCGGCCCAGTGCGCCTTCACCCGCGGGGCGACCGCCTTCTCCCCGGCCGTGAACAACTCCCGTACGACGGTGGTCTGTCCGGCCGTCATGGAGAGCGGTTCGGTCTGCGACACGACGATCGCGGAGCCCTCGACACTGTCGTCGAGGCGGACCGCGCTCAGCTGGGAGACCGGGTCGGACTGCCAGCCCAGGGCCAGCCACATGATAGTCACCATGCGCCCGTCGCACACCTCACCGGCCGCCTTCTCGTCCCCCGTGACGAGCACGGAGGCGACCGCCGCGGAGAACTCCGGTACCCGGGGCCCGCCCCACTCGGTGCCGACACTGACCTGGCCCCGCGCGGAGAACGGAGCGATCGCCCCGTCGCCGTCCAGGCCGTAGCGGGCCTCGACCCGCTGCCGTACGAGGAGCCGGTCGGTGCGCGCGGTGCCGCCGGTGAGCGCCTGGACGTGGTCGGCGACCCGGGCCCAGGTGCCGGTGCGGGGCATCCAGTCGGGGAACGCGCAGTACGTCGACCGGCCGTGCCGCGCACAGGACTGCACCTGCTCGGGGGTGACCGAGGCCCGGACGCGGGCGGCGGTGACGGCGGCCGGCACCCCGCCGGCCTGGCCGGCCGCGCCCACGGTACCGAGGACGACGGAACCGGCGAGCGCCGCCGTGACCAGCTTCGTACGGCCCCCGGCGACCACCACCGCGAGGAGCGCGAGGGCGAGCGCGAGACCGGTCAGGTACAGGGCGTGCCAGCCCGCCGGGCGGCCGAGCAGGTCGGCGGGGAACGTGTTGCCGCCCGTCTCGGTGACGACCGGGGAGAGCCAGCGCACGGCACCCTCGCCGGAGCCGGCCGAGAACGGTCCGGCGACGAACAGGAAGAAGAGCAGGGCGACGGTGAGCGGTACCGCGAACGGCCGCCGCACCACCCGGGCGAGCAGCACACCGGCCGCGCCGAACAGCAGCACCGACAGCGGCCCCACGAGCAACTCGCCGACCGAACCGCTGCCCACCGCACCGGACTCGGCCGCCTGCCGGCCGAACTGCACGGCCACGCCGACGGCGACGACGGCGGCCACCGGTACGACGGAGAGCGCGTGGGCGACCGTACGGCGCCACGGTTCAAGGACCAGGACCCCGAAGTGCGCTTCCGTGGCGTGCCGTTGGGAGCGCAGGACGGCCTGGTCGACGCAGAGCAGGACGGCCAGGCCGACCATCAGCGGACCGGTCTGGGTGGCGCGGTCGGCGTCCTGGAGAGCCGGGTAGCCGTACCAGGCGGAGTGGGTGCGCCAGCCGATCCAGACGGCGTAGGCGGCCAGCATGAACAGCACCGGCATGCGCAGCAGGAGCCGGCGGGCCTCGAAGCCGGCCAGCGCGAGCACCGCGGGCCAGGGCCGCCGGGCGGCATCGGTGCGGGCCGCCGGGGGTGCCTCCTCGATCACGGTGCTCATGCGCCGACCTCCGCGTGCGTGCCGTCGATGGTGAGCAAGTAGCCGTCCTCCAGCGTGGGTTCGACGAGTTCGGCGCCGGGCGGCGGATCGCCCACGTTGCGGAAGGAGCCGGTGCCGGTGCGCCAGCCCGCCCTCGCCGCGGGGTCGCGTTCCGGGCCGCTCCACACCCGGCCCTCGGCCCGTGCGGTCAGTTCGGCGGGGGTGCCCTCGAAGCGCACCCGGCCGTCGGCCAGGACGACGACCCGGTGGCAGAGCATCGCGACGTCCTCGGTCTGGTGGGTGGAGAGCAGCACGGTCCGCCCCTCGCCCGCGCGGGCGATCAACTCCCGGAAGCGCATGCGCTGTTCGGGATCGAGGCCGACGGTCGGCTCGTCCAGCACCAGGAAGCCCGGGTCGCCGACGAGCGCCGCCGCCAGCGCGACCCGCTGCCGCATACCGCCGGACAGCTTCTTGATCCGCTTGCCGCGCACGTCCGACAGACCGACCTCCTCCAGCGCCCGCCGCACCTCGCGGTGGCGGGCGGCACGCTCGGTGAGCTCCTTGAGGATCGCCACGTAGTCGACGAACTCGAAGGCCGTGAAGTCGGGGTGGAAGCCGGGTGTCTGGGGCAGATAGCCGAGCGCGCGCCGGACCTCCTGGCGTCCGGCGGAGGTGCCGGGGTCGTGGCCGAGCACGGTGAAGGTGCCCCGGTCGGCGGGGGCGGCGGTGGCGAGCACCCGCAACAGGGTGGTCTTTCCGGCCCCGTTGGGGCCGAGCAGCCCGGTGACGCCCCCGCTGAGCCGCAGGGACACGTCGTCGAGGGCGGTCGTCGAGCCGTAGCGCAGGCTGAGCCCGGCCGCGGAGACGGTGGTGGTCATGGCGTACTCCAGTCAGAGAGCGGGTGTCGAGAAAAGGGGTGCGGGAACCGGGCCGGGCCGCGCGTCCGGGACGCGAGATCGGCGCCTCGGGTGCGGGCGGCGGGCCGCCGGTGCTCAGGCGAGAGGGCGGGGGCGGGGGCCGGGGGTCCGGGTGTCGAAGCGGTCGCGGGCGAGGTAGAGAAGCCCGGCGGCGAGCGCGGCCACCGCGGCGGCCACTCCCTGCCCGGCGGCGGTGAACGGCGCGAGGGTCCCGCCGTGCGTGCGCTCGTGGGCCACCAGCAGCAGGACCGCCCAGCCCGCGCCGACCGCGCCTGGTGCGAGGACCGGCCCGAGCCGCGGAGTCAGCGCGAGACCGGTCGCCGTGAGGGCGAGCGCGGGCAGCAGCCAGGCCAGCGCGCCCAGCCCGTACGCCGGCAGCGCGAGCGTGGCGAGCCCGTTCAGGCCCAGCCCCGCGACGAGCACGGCGACCGTACGGATCATCAGCAGCCGGAAGCCGTGCAGCGGCGCCACCACCGTCATCTCGTACGTCGGGTCGAGCACCGGGCCGTAGGCGAGCGCCACCCCGGCCAGCGGCAGCAGCGGGGCGAGCGTCAGGAAGAAGGTGGGCGAGGCGGTGACCCGCGTCGAGTGGGTCGCCAGGACGGTCAGGAGAAGGACCGCGGTCACCGCGCCGAGCCACGAGCGGCGCAGCACCGGGGTGGCCGCGAGCAGCCGTGCGGTGTGGTCGGCCACCCCGAACCTGACCAGCAGCGTCTCCAGCAACCCCCTTCTGGGGGCGTCGAGTTCGGCGTCCAGCCGGTCCCAGCCCGCCGCCAGAGCCGCGGGGTCGGCCAGCCGGGCCAGCCGGGCCCGGCACTCCGCGCACCGCGCCAGGTGGGTATCGGCCGACCAGAGCGCGGGCGGCGCCAACTCACCGCGCGCGTAGGCTCGTACGTCCTCTTCGGCCACATGCCAGGTCATGCCAGCGCCTCCCGCAGTTGCTTGCGGGCCCGCAGCGCCCGCGTCTTGACCGTGCCGGGCGGTATGTCCAGCAGGACGGCCGCCTCCCGGGTGGTCAGCCCGTCGATGACCGTGGCCTGGAGGACCGCGCGCAGTTCGGGCGAGAGCCGGACCAGGGCGCCCGCGAGGTCCCCGTGCTCCACCCCCGCGAGCACGCGGTCCTCCGCGGACGCCTCGTCCCGGTGGCGCAGCCGGGCCAGCGCCTGCCGCAGCCGGCCGCGCGCGCCGTCGCCGCGCAGCACGTCGATCAGCCGCCGCGACCCGATCCGCCACAGCCACCCGGCGGCGTCCCCGCCGGGCGCGTCCTCGCGGTAGCGGGCGCTGCCGCGCCACACGGCGAGGAACGTCTCCTGCACGACGTCGTCGACGACCCCGGCGTCGGCGCACCGCCCGCGCAGCCGCGCGGTCAGCCACGGCGCGTACCGCCGGTACAGCTCCTCGAAGGCGCGCCGGTCCCGTTCCGCGGCGATCGCGCGCAGCAGTTCCGCGTCGGTCTCCGTTCCCGTTTTCCTCACGCCCCCTCATCGCACGGGCCCCGCCGATCGGTTCACGGGTCCCGCCTTGACTTTTCCGCCCCCCTTGCACCACCCTTTCACTACTCAATTAGTGAAAGGGTGGTGACGGAGTGGACGGAGCGCTCGCCTACCGCATCGACCGGCACAGCGGCGTGGCCACCTACGTCCAGATCGTCCAGCAGACCAAACAGGCACTGCGCCTGGGGATGCTGGCACCCGGCGACAAGCTGCCCACCGCCCGCGAGGTCGTCGAGTCCACCGCCATCAACCCCAACACCGTCCTGAAGGCCTACCGCGAGCTGGAACGCGAGGGACTGGTCGAGGCCCGCCGCGGCCTGGGCACCTTCGTCCGCCGGGGCCTGAGCACCACCCCGGCCGACTCACCCCTGCGCACCGAACTCGACGCGTGGGCCGAGCGGGCCCGCACCGACGGGCTCGACCGGGACGACGTGGCCGCGCTCTTCACCGCCGTACTGGAGACGCACTTCGAGACGCACGTCGAGACGCACGTCGAACCGCGCACCGGAACGCACCCCGCACCGCACCACAAGGGAGAAACCCCATGACCGACACCGCCATCGAGGCCGACGCGCTCGGCCGCCGCTTCGGACGGCGATGGGCGTCCCTCCGGCCGGGCGGAGCCGGAGCCAGGGAACAGTGGGCCCTCCGGGAGTGCTCCTTCCGGCTGCCGGCCGGCCGGGTCTGCGCCGTTGTCGGGCCGAACGGGGCGGGCAAGTCCACCCTCATCGCCCTCGCCGCCGGACTGCTCGCCCCCACCGAGGGCACCCTCGCGGTCCTGGGCACCCCACCCGGCGGAGCCCGGGAACGCGTGGGGTACGTCGCCCAGGACAAACCGCTCTACCCGCAGCTCACCGTCGCCGAGACGCTGCGCATGGGAGCCGACCTCAACACCGACCGCTGGGACGCCGCCGCCGCCGAACGGATCGTGGCCGACGGCGACCTCGACCCCAGCGCCCGGATCCGCACCCTCTCCGGCGGCCAGCGCACCCGGGTCGCCCTCTCCCTCGCCCTCGCCAAGCGGCCCGAACTGCTGCTCCTGGACGAGCCGATGGCCGACCTGGACCCGCTGGCCCGGCACCAGATGATGGGCGTCCTCATGGCGCAGGCCGCCCAGTACGGCACCACCATCGTGATGTCCTCGCACGTCGTCGCCGAACTGGAGGACTCCTGCGACCACCTGCTGCTGATCGGCGGCGGCCGGGTCCGGCTCTCCGGCGCGATCGACGACCTGCTCGCCGCCCACGCGCGGATCTCCGCCCCGGCGCGCACCGCGCTCGACCCGCACACGGTCGTGGAGTCCCGCACCACCGGCCGCCAACTCACCGCGCTGGTCCGCCCCGCCGGCCCGCTCACCGCCGACTGGCACACCGGCCCGCCCACGCTGGAGGAACTCCTCCTCTCCTACCTGCGCAACCCCGAGGCCACCACCCCCGCACCGACCGAGGAGACCCTCGCGTGACCGCCCTCGCCCCACCCGCCCCCGCCACCGGCCACCCGTCCGCAACCCCGCACCTGGTCCGCTGGCTGCTGCGACTGCACCGCCCGGCGCTGCTCGCCTGGACGGCCCTCGTCCTCGTCCTCGGCGCCCTCCTGCTCTGGGTCGGCGGCCCGCTCACCGACGCCTCGGCCGACGCCTGGCGGCAGTACCGCGCCTGCACCACCCCCACCTGCGCCTACGACCAGACCGCGATCCTGCGCTACAAGGACTGGTACGACTACACGACCTACGCCGTCCTCGCCCTGCCCCTGCTCGTCGCCGCCTGGGCGGGCGCCACCCTCACCAGCCGCGAACTGGAACACGGCACCGCCCACCTCGCCTGGACCCAGTCGGTCTCCCCGGTGCGCTGGCTCACCGCCAAACTCGCCCTCCCGGCGGTCCCCGTCGCGGCCGGCACCGCACTACTGGTGGCGCTGCACCACTGGGCGTGGTCGACGAGCCAGGGCCGGATCGACACCGCCAAACGGTGGTACGACACCGGGACCTTCGCCGCCAACGGCACGATCATCGTCGCCCTCTCCCTCGCGGGCCTGGTGACCGGCGTCCTCGTCGGCCTGCTCCGGCGCCAGTCGCTGCCCGCGCTGATCGGGTCGGCGGGCATCACGGCGGCACTGTGGAGCGCGGCCGACCTGCTGCTGCCGCACCTCTGGCCGACCGTCACCCGGCTCTCCGGCATCGACGGCCCGAAGGGCGCCGGCATCACCGTCTCCCAGGGCCTGGTGACCACGTACGGCACCCGGGTCACCGCCCCCTCGTGCGCCACCGACTGCCCGGCCCGCTACGCCGACCTGCACGCCGTCGGCTGGTACAACGACTACCACCCCGCATCCCACTACTGGCCCCTCCAACTCCTCACCAGCGCCCTCGTGCTCGTCGCCGCCGCCGGGGCGGCCGTGGCCGCGCTGCGCGTACTGAAGCACCGGACCGGAGCCACACCCGCCCGCACGGCAACCACCGCATGACCACCGCTCCCGCCGTCACCGACCGCCCGCGCCGCGCGCCGCCGCCCCGCGTCACGGCCGTCGCCGTCACCGCCGCCGCCCGGTTCCCCTTCGGCCGCAAGGGGGACGAAAGCCAGCCGGAGCACCCCTTCCGGCCCGTCCAACTCACCCCAACAGCAGCCCTGTTGACGCTCACAGCGGCTACGGACACGGCCGCCTCCACGGTCCTCGCCCGCCGTACGGGACCCAGCGCGCCCCACGGGTGAGGCAGCCCCGGCCGACAACCCCACACGGAACGACCGCACACCCCCCGCGAGAGCAAAGAACCCGCGATCTCCGCGGGTAGACCCCCGGGAGCCGCCCCCAGATATCCCGCACGCCATGTCGCCGTAACCATTGGTTCAGACGGGCTTGCGAGGCTCGGCCAATGACGCCCGTCGTGCCAGAACCCTTGCCGCCCCCGGAGGGAAACGGGAAGAACGGGGAAGCCCTCCCCCAGCCTCGGCTCCGCCCCGTCCGGAGGGACCCCGCCGCGCTCGCGCTCCCTCCCGCCCGTTCCGACGCGCCTGTATCGCCCGTTGCGCGGAAGAATGGGTCCATGAGCCAGTCCAACTCCCAGGCAAAGGTCCAGCACGCGCAGCCCTCCGTGGGCTCCATCGCCGCGCACCGCCCGCACACGGTCTCCGCCGCGGTCTCCGATCTGGAACCCGACATCGACGCCGACCTCGACGAATACGAGGAGGCGCCGCACGACGGGCCCACACTGCCCCAGGGCCGGTTCCTGGACCGCGAGCGCAGCTGGCTCGCCTTCAACGAGCGGGTCCTGGAACTCGCGGAGGACCCCGACACACCCCTGCTGGAACGCGCCAACTTCCTGGCGATCTTCGCCAGCAACCTGGACGAGTTCTTCATGGTCCGGGTGGCCGGCCTGAAGCGCCGGATCGCCACCGGCGTCGCCACCCGCTCCGCCTCCGGCCTCCAGCCCCGCGAGGTGCTGGAGATGATCTGGGCCCGCTCCCGCGAGCTGATGGCCCGGCACGCCGCCTGCTACCACGAGGACGTCGCCCCCGCACTCGCGGAGGAGGGCGTTCACCTGGTCCGCTGGAACGAGCTGACGGAGAAGGAACAAGCACGCCTCTTCACCCTCTTCCGGCACCAGATCTTCCCCGTGCTGACCCCGCTGGCCGTCGACCCCGCGCACCCCTTCCCCTACATATCGGGACTCTCCCTCAACCTCGCGGTCGTCGTACGCAACCCCGTCACCGGCCACCGCCACTTCGCGCGCGTCAAGGTGCCCCCCCTGCTCTCCCGCTTCCTGGAGAGCTCCGCGGGCCGCTACGTCCCCCTGGAGGACGTCATCGGCGCCCACCTGGAGGAGCTCTTCCCCGGCATGGAGGTGCTGGAGCACCACGCCTTCCGGCTCACCCGCAACGAGGACCTCGAAGTCGAGGAGGACGACGCCGAGAACCTGCTCCAGGCCCTGGAGAAGGAACTCATGCGGCGCCGCTTCGGACCGCCGGTCCGCCTGGAGGTCGAGGAGTCCATCGACCGCGAGGTGCTCGACCTGCTGGTGCGCGAGCTGAAGATCAGCGAGGCCGAGGTCTACCCGCTGCCCGGCCCGCTCGACCTCACCGGTCTCTTCCGGATCGCCTCCCTGGACCGGCCCGAGCTGAAGTACCAGAAGTTCATCGCCGGCACCCACCGCGACCTCGCCGAGGTCGAGTCCGCCTCCGCGGCCGACATCTTCGGCTCCCTGCGCACCCGGGACGTGCTGCTGCACCACCCCTACGACTCCTTCTCCACGTCGGTGCAGGCCTTCCTCCAGCAGGCCGCCGAGGACGACGACGTCCTCGCCATCAAGCAGACCCTGTACCGGACCTCCGGCGACTCCCCGATCGTGGACGCCCTCATCGACGCCGCCGAGGCCGGCAAGCAGGTCCTCGTCCTGGTCGAGATCAAGGCCCGCTTCGACGAACACGCCAACATCAAGTGGGCACGCAAGCTGGAGGAGGCCGGCTGCCACGTCGTCTACGGCCTCGTCGGCCTCAAGACCCACTGCAAGCTGTCGCTCGTCGTCCGCCAGGAAGGCGACACGCTCCGCCGCTACAGCCACGTCGGCACCGGCAACTACCACCCCAAGACGGC
The DNA here is from genome assembly GCF_040606415.1 of Streptomyces sp. NPDC005423. Taxonomy (NCBI): domain Bacteria; kingdom Bacillati; phylum Actinomycetota; class Actinomycetes; order Kitasatosporales; family Streptomycetaceae; genus Streptomyces; species Streptomyces sp. NPDC005423. The sequence continues at coordinate 125,296 of NZ_JBEXET010000017.1, forward strand.
CCGCCTCTACGAGGACCTCGGCCTGCTGACCGCGGACCCGCAGGTCGGCGCCGACCTCTCGGACCTCTTCAACCGGCTCTCCGGCTACTCGCGCCGCGAGACCTACCGCCGCCTCCTCGTCGCCCCCAAGTCCCTGCGCGACGGCCTGATCTCCCGGATCAACAAGGAGGTCCAGCACCACACCGCCGGACGCCCCGCCTTCATCCGCATCAAGGTCAACTCGATGGTGGACGAGGCGATCATCGACGCGCTCTACCGCGCCTCCCAGGCCGGCGTGCCCGTCGACGTGTGGGTGCGCGGCATCTGCGCGGTCCGGCCGGGCGTCGCGGGCCTGTCCGAGAACATCCGCGTACGGTCCGTCCTCGGCCGCTTCCTCGAACACTCCCGGGTCTTCACCTTCGGCAACGGCGGCGAACCCGAGGTGTGGATCGGCAGCGCCGACATGATGCACCGCAACCTCGACCGCCGTATCGAGGCCCTGGTCAGACTCACCGACCCGGGCCACCGCGGCTCCATCAACCGCATGCTGGAAACCGGAATGTCGGACACCACCTCCTCCTGGCACCTGGGCCCGGACGGCGAATGGACCCGGCACGCGAAGGACGCGGACGGCCAGCCCCTGCGCAACGTCCAGGAGATGCTCATTGACGCCCGGAGGCGCCGGCGTGGCACAGCAACACCTTGACCCGACGGACCCCACGGCCGGACCGGTGGCAGGCAGCGCCCTCGGCGACTACCTGCGGTCCCAGGCCACGGAGTTCCTCCGCGCACTGCGGTCGCACCGGGAGACCGGCGCGACCGCGGGCGGCTCGGAGGAAGCCGTCGACGCGGCACGCGCCCTGCGCCGCTCGGCCCGCCGTATCAGCGGCAGCCTGCACACCTTCCGGCCACTGCTCGACACCGAGTGGTCGGAGCAGATGCGCCCCGAACTCGCCTGGCTGTCCGGCACGTTGGCGCTGGAGCACGCGTGCGCGGCCCGGCTCGAACGGCTGCTGCACGCCCTGCACCGGCTCTCGGGCTCGGCCGCCTTCCCCGTCCGCACACCCGGGCTGACCATCGGCGCCCCGGCCGGGCCCGCCGTCCCGGCACCGGCCGCCGCCGAGCGCTCCAGCCTCACCGTGGGCGCGGCGAAGGCGGGCGCGCTGCTCGAACGGCAGCTCACCCTGGCCCGCACCCGGGCCCACTCCACCGCGCTCCAGGCGCTCGGCTCCTCCCGCTTCCACGCGGTCGCCGACAAGGTCGCCGTACTGGCCAGCGAGGTTCCGCTCACCCCCGCCGCGGCCGGCACGGACCTGCGTCCGCTCGCCGCCGCCTCCGGCGAACGCCTCACCGCCGCGGTCACCGCGCTCCCCCTGGTCACCGCCGGACACCCCTACAACGCGGAAGCCCTCGTCCACGGCCTCTCCCCCGACCCGGCCCCGCACCCCCAGGACGGCCCCTGGCACCAGGTCCGCCTGCTGCTGCGCCTGCACCGCTACGCCCGCGAGGCCCTCTACGGCGACGACCCCGTGGACGTACGGCTGCTCGCGGCCGGACAGGCCCTGAACCGGCACCGCGACGCCTCCGAGGCGGCCGCCGCCGCGGCCTCGGCGGCCCGAACCCCCCGTATCGCCCCCGCGACGGCGTACGCGCTCGGAGTGCTCCACGCCGACCAGCGCCACGAGGTGGAGGCGGCCCGGTTCGCCTTCCACCAGTCCTGGCAGAAACAAACCGTACGCACGCCTTGACAGGGCCCGCACGGCGAGCGGCGGGGGAAAGCGGGGCCGAAACAGCCGAACAGCAGAGGAGACGGTGAAGGAACCGTGACGTCGACTTCCCCGAACGACTCCACCGTCGAGGCGGCCGGCTGCGTCCTGTGGCGCCGCTCCCCCACGGACGGCACCCTGCAGATCTGCCTCGTCCACAGGCCGAAGTACGACGACTGGTCGCACCCCAAAGGCAAGCTGAAGCGGGGCGAGGACCCGCTGGCGGGCGCCCGGCGCGAGGTCGAGGAGGAGACCGGGTACACCGCCTCCCCCGGCGCCGCGCTGCCCACCTCGTACTACCTGGCGAACGATCGCCCCAAGCGGGTCCGGTACTGGGCGGCCGAGGCCGCCACCGGCGCGTTCGCCCCCAACGACGAGGTGGACCGCATCCTCTGGCTGCCGCCGGCCGCCGCCCGCGCCCGGCTCACCCAGCCGAGGGACCGCACCCTCGTGGACGCCCTGCTGGCCGCGCTCCGCCTGGCATAGTCCGGGATCACCCTGTGTCCTCGACGTGAGCGTTCCGTGACCTAACCGCACCGTCCTCAGGGGTTCACCCCCCGTTCACTCGGGCCCGTAGGCGCCTTCACCTGTTCTGCCTACTTTCGGCCTTACGCGATGCGAGTCGCGACCTGGGGGTCGCTCCCGCATCACCCAGTCTTCGCACGCCGCCGGAATTCAGGACGGCGGCTCTTGGAAGGAACTCCCTCAAGTGAAGCTTCAGCGCATGAACCGGCAGGCCATCACCCTCGGTGCTCTCGCCGTCTCCGGCGCCCTGGCCCTCACGGCGTGCGGCTCGGACGACAACGGCACCAAGGCGAGCAGCAGCAGCTCCTCGTCGGCCGGCGCCGGCTCGATCAAGTGTGACAACGCCAAGGGCCAGCTGCTCGCCGACGGCTCATCCGCGCAGAAGAACGCGATCGACGCGTGGGTGAAGAGCTTCAGCCAGGCCTGCGGCGTCCAGATCAACTACAAGGGTGGCGGCTCCGGCGCCGGTGTCACCTCCTTCACCCAGGGTCAGATCGCCTTCGCCGGCTCCGACTCCGCGCTGAAGCCCGAAGAGGTCACCGCCTCCAAGAAGGTCTGCTCCGGCGGCCAGGGCATCGACCTCCCGATGGTCGGCGGCCCGATCGCCCTCGGTTACAACGTCCCCGGCGTGGACAACCTGGTCCTGGACGCCCCCACGCTCGCCAAGATCTTCGACAGCAAGATCACCAAGTGGAACGACGCGGCGATCAAGAAGCTGAACCCGTCCGCCTCGCTGCCCGACCTCAAGATCCAGGCGTTCCACCGCTCGGACGAGTCCGGCACCACGGACAACTTCACCAAGTACCTGATCGCCACCAGCCCGGCCAACTGGAAGTACTCCGGCGGCAAGGCCTGGCAGGCCAAGGGCGGCCAGTCCGCGGCCGGCTCCGCGGGCGTCGCCCAGCAGGTCAAGGCGACCTCCGGCGCCATCGGCTACTTCGAGCTCTCCTACGTCGGTGACGGCGTGAAGGCCGTCTCCATCGACACCGGCGCCAGCGCCCCGGTCGCGCCCAGCACCGACAGCGCCACCAAGGACATCGCCGACGCCCAGGTCGTGGGCACCGGCTCCGACCTGTCGCTCAAGCTGAACTACAACACCAAGGCCGACGGCGCGTACCCGATCACCCTGGTGACGTACGAGATCGCCTGCGACAAGGGCAACAAGGCCGACACGCTGCCCGCCACCAAGGCGTTCCTCACCTACATCGCGAGTGAGGAGGGCCAGAAGGTCCTCAGCACCATCGACTACGCGCCGATCCCCGACGCGATCATCACCAAGGTCCGCAGCACCATCGCGAGCCTGAGCTAGTCCGAGTGTGCGGCCGGGTCCCGCCGAGGGGCCCGGCCGCACCGTCCGGTGCACCGCCGCCACGGACCGCACGGCATGTGCGGGCCCGCAGACCGGAGAACCCGATGGATATATCGACGCAGAGCACAGCAGAAGCGCCTCCCCCCCTCCCCGAACCGACGGTGGCCGAGCAGAAGCGCACGGCCCGCGGTGCCACCCGACCCGGCGACCGGATCTTCCTCGGTCTCTCCCGCGGGTCGGGCATCTTCCTGTTGGTGATCATGGCCGCGATCGCGGTCTTCCTCACCTACCGCGCCTCCCTCGCGATCAGCAAGGACCACGCGAACTTCCTCACCACGTTCGAGTGGAACACCAACGTGCTGCCGCCGAAGTTCGGCATCGCCGTCCTGGCGTTCGGCACGGTGGTGTCCTCGCTCATCGCCATGGTCATCGCGGTCCCGATCGCGGTCGCCATCGCCCTGTTCACCACGCACTACGCCCCGCGCAAGCTCCGCGGCCCGGTCGCCTACGTCATCGACCTGCTGGCCGCCGTACCGTCCATCGTGTACGGCCTGTGGGGCGCCCTGATCCTCGTACCGCACATGGTCGGCCTCTACGGCTGGCTGGACGAGTTCTTCGGCTGGACCGGGATCTTCTCCTGGGACGAGGGCGCGCCCCGCTCGATGCTCACCGTCGGCATCCTGCTGGCGATCATGATCCTGCCGGTCATCACCAACGTGAGCCGCGAGGTCTTCCGCCAGGTCCCGCAGATGCACGAGGAAGCCGCGCTCGCCCTCGGTGCCACCCGCTGGGAGGTCATCCGGATATCGGTGATCCCCTTCGGCCGCTCCGGCGTCATCTCCGCCTCGATGCTCGGCCTGGGCCGCGCGCTCGGCGAGACGATGGCCGTCGCCACCGTGCTCTCCCCGGACTTCCTCATCCACGGCAGCCTGCTCAACCCGGGCGGCGGCACCTTCGCCCAGAACATCGCCAGCAAGTTCAGCGAGGCGACGGCGGACGGCCGGGACGCGCTGATCGCCTCCGGTCTCGTCCTGTTCGTCATCACTCTGCTGGTCAACGGCGCGGCCCGGCTCATCATCGCCCGCCGCGCGGAGTACTCGGGGGCCAACGCATGAGCACCACAGCCGTAGCCGAGAAGCCCGTGAGCACCCTCCAGGGCGCCACGCTGCCCACCTGGTCGCCGTACGCGATCGCCGGCGGCTCCGTCGTCCTGGCCGTCGCCGTCGGACTCGTCGGCGGTCTGGACAGCAAGGTCCAGTGGGGCCTGATCGCGGCGCTCCTCTTCGTCCTCGGTACGTACGTCATCGCCGCGCGCGTCGAGGGCGGCCGTCAGGCCAAGGACCGGATCGCCACCAGCCTCGTCTGGGTCGCCTTCGTCGTCGCCGTCATCCCGCTGGTCTCCCTGCTGTGGACGACCATCAAGCGCGGGGTGAAGGTCCTCGACGTGTCGTTCCTGACCCACTCGATGGGCGTGGTCGCCGACACCGAGCCGGGCGGCGGTATCTACCACGCCATCATCGGCAGCCTGGAGCAGGTCGGTCTCGCCACCCTGATCGGCGCCCCGATCGGTGTGCTCACCGCGATCTACCTGGTCGAGTACGGACACGGCGCGCTGTCCAAGGCGGTCACCTTCTTCGTCGACGTGATGACCGGCATCCCCTCGATCGTCGCCGGTCTGTTCATCCTCAGCCTGATGCTGATGTGGGACATGCAGCCCTTCGGCTTCGCCGGCTCCTGCGCCCTGGCTATCCTGATGATGCCGGTCGTGGTGCGCTCCACCGAGGAGATGCTGAAGCTCGTACCGAACGAGCTGCGTGAGGCGTCCCTCGCCCTGGGCATCCCGAAGTGGCGCACCATCCTGAAGGTCGTCCTGCCGACCGCGATCGGCGGCATCACCACCGGCATCATGCTCTCGGTCGCCCGTATCGCCGGTGAGACCGCGCCCGTGCTGCTGCTGGTCTTCGGCAACCCCTTCATCAACAACAACCCCTTCGAGGGCGCGCAGGCGTCGCTGCCGCTGTACATCTACCAGCAGTTCGCGCAGAGCGCGGGTTCCGGAGCGGCCTACGACCGTGCCTGGGCCGCCTCCCTCACGCTGATCGCCTTCGTGATGATCCTCAACCTGGTGGCCCGCGGCATCGCCCGCTGGAAGGCCCCCAAGGCCGGTCGCTAAGGCGACACTTTCGGGCTCCGCCGGACGGGGCCCACTAGGCAGCGACCGTTCTGAATCCCTGGAAGTGAAGCAGTCATGGCCAAGCGAATCGACGTAAGCGGGCTCACCGCGTACTACGGCTCCCACAAGGCGATCGAAGACATCTCGATGACGGTCGAGCCGCGCTCGGTGACGGCCTTCATCGGCCCCTCCGGCTGCGGCAAGTCGACGTTCCTGCGCACCCTCAACCGCATGCACGAGGTGACGTCTGGCGGCCGGGTCGAGGGCAAGGTGCTCCTGGACGACGAGGACCTGTACGGGCACGGCATCGACCCGGTGTCCGTGCGCCGCGAGGTCGGCATGGTCTTCCAGCGTCCCAACCCCTTCCCCACGATGTCGATCTTCGACAACGTGGCGGCGGGCCTGCGGCTCAACGGCTCGTACAAGAAGAGCGAACTGGGCGACGTCGTGGAGAAGTCGCTGAAGGGCGCCAACCTCTGGAACGAGGTCAAGGACCGGCTGAACAAGCCCGGTTCGGGTCTCTCCGGCGGTCAGCAGCAGCGTCTGTGCATCGCCCGCGCGATCGCGGTCGAGCCGAAGGTGCTGCTGATGGACGAGCCCTGCTCGGCGCTCGACCCCATCTCCACCCTCGCGATCGAGGACCTGATCGGCGAGCTGAAGGAGCGCTTCACGATCGTCATCGTGACGCACAACATGCAGCAGGCGGCCCGTGTCTCGGACCGCACCGCGTTCTTCAACCTCGCCGCGGTGGGCCAGCCGGGGCGCCTGATCGAGATCGACGACACGGAGCGCATCTTCTCCAACCCGTCGGTCCAGGCGACCGAGGACTACATCTCGGGCCGCTTCGGCTGAGCCGTCCCCGGCCACATACCCCTCGCGGTGCTGCATGGCGGTGCCACCGCGAGGACGAAGAGGGCCCGCCCCTGGCTCCCGGGGGCGGGCCCGCTCGTCTTTCTCCGACCCGGTTCCTCAGAGGATCGCCAGGTCGATGATCCAGTAGGCGCAGCCCGCGACCACCGCCGCCGCCGGCATCGTGATGAACCAGCCGAGGACGATGTTCTTGGCGATGCCCCACCGCACGGCCTTCACCCGCTTCGTCGCGCCGACCCCCATGATCGCGGACGTGATGACGTGGGTGGTGGAGATCGGCGCCTTGAAGATGTAGGCCGAGATGAACATGATCGACGCGCCGGTCGTCTCCGCGGCGAACCCCTGCGGCGGATCGAGCTCGATGATCTTCCGGCCCAGTGTCCGCATGATCCGCCAGCCGCCCGCGTACGTCCCCAGCGACAGCATCAGCGCGCAGACGATCTTCACCCAGACCGGGATCGGGTCCCCGAACGTCTTGTTGCCGGAGATGACGAGCGCCATCACCACGACACCCATCGTCTTCTGCGCGTCCTGCAGGCCGTGCCCGAGCGCCATTCCGGCCGCGGAGACGGTCTGCGCGATCCGGAAGCCCCGCTTGGCCTTGTGCGGATTGGACCGCCGGAAGAGCCACATGATCGCGGTCATCACCAGATAGCCGACGACGAGACCGACCACCGGCGACACGAACATCGGGACGACGATCTTGTCGATCACGCCGCTCCAGTAGACCGTCGTACCGCCCGCGAGCGCGGCCCCCACCATTCCGCCGAACAGCGCGTGCGAGGAGGACGAGGGCAGTCCGAAGTACCACGTGACCAGGTTCCAGGTGATCGCCCCGACCAGCGCGGCGAAGAGGATCGCCATCCCCTGCGACCCCGCGGGCGTCTCGATCAGCCCCTCGCTGACCGTCTTGGCCACCCCGGAGCCGAGGAACGCGCCCGCGAGGTTCATCACCGCGGCCATCGCCAGCGCCGCCCTGGGCGTCAGCGCCCGCGTCGACACGGAGGTAGCGATCGCGTTCGCCGAGTCGTGGAAACCGTTCGTGTACGTGAAGAAGAGCGCGACCATGATGGTCACGATCAGAGCAAAGGTGTCCATGGAGAGGTCAGGACTCCTTGACGGCGATGGTCTCCACCGTGTTCGCCACGTGCTCGAACGCGTCGGCCGCCTCCTCCAGCACGTCCACGATCTGCTTGAGCTTCAGCACCTCGATGGCGTCGTACTTGCCGTTGAAGAGATGGGCCAGCAGCTTGCGGTGGATCTGGTCGGCCTGGTTCTCCAGGCGGTTGACCTCGATCCAGTACTCGGTGAGGTTGTCCATCGTCCGCAGGCTCGGCATCGCCTCGGCGGTCAGCTCCGCCGCCCGCGCCAGCACCTCGATCTGCTGCTCGACGCCCTTGGGCAGCTCCTCCACGTTGTAGAGGACGACCAGGTCGACGGCCTCCTCCATGAAGTCCATGATGTCGTCGAGGCAGGAGGCCAGGTTGTAGATGTCCTCGCGGTCGAACGGCGTGATGAAGGAGGAGTTCAACTGGTGGAAGATCGCGTGCGTGGCATCGTCACCCGCGTGTTCCGCGGCCCGCATACGCTCCGCGATCTCGGCCCGGCCGGCGGTGTCCGCCCCGAGCAGTTCCATCAGGAGTTTCGAGCCCGTGACGATGTTGTCCGCGGACGCGGAGAACATGTCGTAGAAGCTCGTCTCCCTGGGGGTCAGACGAAAGCGCACAAGGGGTCCTCGGGGTGCATCGGTTTCGGTCAGGCTGATGCTAAGGGCATCATCCGGCCACGGCTAATGGGCCGTCCCCCAGTGTCGCCCATCAGGCACTGTGATCATCACGGGGGCGTACCAAGGGCCCTATACCCAAGAGAGTTGGCTACGATATACCCACTAGGGGTATACGTTCTGGAGGACGCGATGACGACCACCGAGGCCGGCGCGACGGCAGCGCCCTCCGCACCGGCGCACGAACCGGCCACCCACGGCTACCACCACCACAAGGACGAGCACCTCAAGCGGCTGCGCCGGATCGAGGGCCAGATCCGCGGCCTCCAGCGCATGGTCGACGAGGACGTCTACTGCATCGACATACTCACCCAGGTGTCCGCCTCCACCAAGGCCCTGCAGTCCTTCGCGCTGCAACTCCTGGAGGAACACCTGCGCCACTGCGTCGCCGACGCGGCCGTCCGCGGCGGCGCCGAGATCGACGCGAAGGTGGACGAGGCGACGAAGGCGATCGCCCGCCTGCTGCGCACGTAGGAACGCCTCCGCGTATTTCTGCACCGCCGGCCCTGCTCAGCCGCCGGAGGCGTCGCGCTCCTCGGCCACTTTCAGCACCTCGTCGATGCTCTCCAGACTGAGCCGGTCCTCGGCGGCCGAGGCCGCGATGATCAGGTCACCGCACAGTTCGATCTCGGCGAGGGCCACGTGGTCCTGGACTGCCGTACCGCCGACCGGAGCCACGTCGTCACCTCTTCTCTGCCGTCACCGGCTTCCTAGAGTAGGGAGCGGCGCGCGGGCAGCGCATGGCACGGACGGGCTAGTTCTCACACCGATCGCTTCCGGTCACTTCTCCGCGATCTTCCCGGCGTAGATGTCCGTCGATGCCGGAAGCCGTACGTCCGCGGGTGTCCCGAAGTCGTGGAGCAGCGTGGTGGAGGTGACCGCGACCGTGCCCGGCCGCTGCCCGTTGACGAAGCTGAAGTGCTGCTCGATCTTGCGGACGCGTCCCTGGTCGTCGAGGTAGACGTCGAACGGTACGAGGGCCGTGGCGAACCCTTTCGCCGCCGCCGCGAGGGCCGCCCGGCCCCCGGCCGGGGCGCCGCGCGCGGCGGCGGCCAGGTCGGCGGTGCCGCGATAGTGCCGGACCGTCGTCCCGTCCAGCTCGGTGCGCCCCGCGTAGACGGCCCGCCGGGTGCCGCGCAGCAGCTCGGCGGAGGCGGCCGGATCGGTGGCTCCGCCGGTCACCAGATTGCCGTCGGAGAGCCTCCCGGTGTCGATCCGCACCCACTTGTCGACGGGCACCCCGGCCCCCCGGTTCTTCATGAACAGGGCGCCGGGCGCGAGGAGTTCGGTGATCGGCGCATGCTCGCTGGCACCGGCCGGGTCCTGCGGCAGCCGTACGGTCAGCCGGCCGAGCCGCCCGCGGAAGTCGTACACGCCCTCGCCGCGGATGGTCACCCTCGTCCCGCCGGTCGCCATCTCCATCGACGTACGGACCTTCGAACTCCCCGCCGCCACCAGGCGGTCGGCGGCCCCGCGCAGCACGGCGGCCGGGTCCTGGGCCGCGCGCGCGTCGTCGGCGAGGGCCCCGCCGCCGGCGCACCCGCCCGCGCAGAGGCAGACGCCGGCCGTCACTCCCGCCAGGGCGACCAGGGCGCCGCTCCGCTCCCGGTCCCGCCCGACCGGGAGGACCCCCGCCCGCTGCCGCCGATCCATCGTCTGGTCACTCCCGGTACGTCCGCCACGGGCCCCGCGTACGTTCCGCCTAACGACGGGCAGGCGGCCCCCGTCACGCCCGCCCGGAGCCGCCGGGGGGGGTGTGGCGGCGCCCGGGGCGCGCTGGGTAACGTTGTCGAAGTGGCAGAGCAGGACGGCCTGATGAGGGCGCACCCGGAACCCGTCGAACACCGCACGACCACGGTCGACCAGGGCCGTTTCTGTCTGGCGCGCTGCACCTGCGGCTGGCGCGGCCCGGCGAGACGGGCCAGGAGCCAGGCCAGGACGGACGCGGAGGGGCACGTCGGCGACTGACCCCGTCCCCGTCCCCCGGCACTCCGGCTTACCGGCGCCGTACCCGGGAACCCGTGAAGCCTCGGAACCGTCTCGTTCCACGTAACCCACAGGAGGCGACATGGAACGGCGTACGTTCATAGGCGGCGGCGTGGCCGCGATAGCGGCGATGGGCACGGCCGCGTGCGGTGGCGGCAAGGACGGCTCCGTCTCGGCGTCGGCGAAGACCTCGGCGCCGGCCGGCGCCACACCGTCCTCGACGGCCTCCCGTACGGCGATGCGCACCACGAGCGCCGCGGCCGCCGCCAACTGGACCGCCCTCGCCCATGATTTGGACGGCCCCCTGGTCCGCCCCGGCGACGCCGACTGGACGACGGCCCACAAGCTGTACAACACGCGCTTCGACACGCTGAAGCCGGCCGCGGTCGCCTACGTGGCGAATGCCGACGACATCCGTACCGTCCTCGCCTACGCCCGCGCCCACAGCGTCAAGGTCTCGATCCGCAACGGCGGCCACTCCTACGCGGGCTGGTCCTCGGGCGACGGCCGCCTGATCCTCGACGTCTCGGAACTGTCGAAGATCCGGGCGAGCGGTTCGCAGGCGGTCGTCGGCGCCGGCGCCAAGCTGATCGACGTCTACCGCGCCCTGGCCGCGAAGGGCGTGACGATACCCGCCGGCTCCTGCCCGACGGTGGGCGTCTCCGGCCTTACCCTCGGCGGCGGCCACGGCGTGGTCTCCCGGGCGTACGGACTGACCTGCGACAGCCTCACCCAGGCCACCCTGATCACCGCGGACGGCAAGCAGCTGATCGCCGACTCCACTGAGAACAAAGACCTGTTCTGGGCGCTGCGCGGCGCGGGCAACGGCAACTTCGGCGTGGTGACGGAGCTTCAGTTCAAGACCCATCCCGCGCCCCAGGCCGTGTCGGGGTACCTGAGGTGGCCGTGGGCGAAGGCCGCCGCGGTCGTCAAGGCGTGGCAGGAGTGGGGGCCTTCGCAGCCGGACGAGATCTGGTCCTCGCTCCATCTGGAGGGCACCGGCGCCACCCCGTCCGTCTCGGTCGCGGCCTTCTCCCTCGGCTCCTACGGCGAGCTCCAGAACGCGGTCGACAAGCTGGCCCACGCCATCGGCGCCGACGCGTCCAGCGTCTCCCTGAAGCGGCACACCTACGAGGAGTCGATGGAGGCGTACGCCGGCTGCTCCTCCTTCTCGTCCGAGCCCCAGTGCCACCTGCCGGGCTCGACGCCGGGGCGCTCCCCGCAGGGCCGGCTGGGCCGCGAGACGTACACCGCGCACTCGGACTTCTTCGACCGCTCGCTCTCGGCGGCCGGCATCCAGACCCTGCTGAACCAGCTGAAGTCGGTGCGGGGCGGCGCGGGCAGCATCGCGCTGACGGCGCTGGGCGGCGCGGTCAACCGGGTCTCCCCGACGGCCACCGCCTTCGTCCACCGCCGCTCGCGCATGCTGGCCCAGTACCTCGTCTCCTGGAGCGCCGGCACGAGCGGTACGGCGGCCCGCTCCTGGCTGACGGCGGCGCACGGCGCGATGAAGCCGTACGCCTCGGGCGCGGCCTACCAGAACTACACCGACCCGACCCTGACGAACTGGCGCACGGCGTACTACGGCGACGCCGCGACTCGTCTGGCGACGCTGAAGAAGCAGTACGACCCGGACCGCTTCTTCACCTTCCCGCAGGCCCTGTGAGCCCCCGGGCCCCGGTGCAGCCCCCGCGGGACCGGTAGCGGACCCCACAGGGACGGCTCAGGCCGCGAGGTCGGTCTCCTCGGCCTCCGCGGCCCCGGTCCGGGCCCCCGGCACGACGGCGTCCCGCCCCGCGCCCCGCACGCCGGGGGCGCGGACGAGCCGGACGCCCCGCGCGGAGCCCTCCACGGCCTTCAGCACGGGTGTGAGGAGCATCATGGCCGGCGGCGAGAGCAGCAGCACCACGGCCGTCCCGAGCGCGAACCCGCCGACCACGTCGGTCGGGTAGTGCACGCCCATGTACACCCGGCAGAACCCCTCGGCCAGCGCCAGCCCTATCCCCACGAGCCCGAACTTCCGGTGCGCGACGAAGAGTCCGACGCCCATCGCCATGGTGAGCGTGGCGTGATCGCTGACGAACGAGAAGTCGGTCCTGCCGGAGGCGAGGACGTCCAGCCCCTGGTGGTCGCGGAAGGGGCTGGGCCGCTCGACGAACCCCCGTATGGGCACGTTGACCAGTACGGCGATACCGGCGGCGAGGGGAGTCCAGACGAGGGCGGCCAGGGAGGACGCGGTGTCCTCGCCGCCCCGCCGGCGCACGGACCACCAGCACGCCGCCACCAGCAGCACCATGGCGACGAGCAGCCCGTACGTGCCGGCGAACGCCACCGCCCGGTCCAGCCAGCGCGGGGCGTCCTTGGCGAGGCCGTTGATGTCGTAGAGCAGGTCGACGTCGGGGTTCGACCCGGATTCGGCGAGTCCAGCCATGGTGCTGCGGCCCCTTCGTCGTTGTTCCGGGCGCACCTCACGTGCGCGCTGTGTGAACAGGAACGCACGGTCCCGCTCAGTACGTTCCACACTCCACCGAATGATCACGCAGACGTTATCGAAGAGAGACTCATCGCCGCAGCTCAGGGGGTGGGTTCACGCTCGGTTCACACCGACGTGGGGAGTGCTTTCGCGCCATCTTCGGTGACCCGGGTGGCCCCGAAGTAGTCGGGGCTGTCGATCGGGTCGAACCGGATGACGGCCCCCGTCCGGGGCGCGTCGATCATGTAGCCGCCTCCCACGTAGATGCCCACGTGGTGGATGGCCCGCGAGTTGTTCAGATCGTTGGAGAAGAAGACCAGGTCGCCGGGGAGCAGCTGATCCCGGGAGGGGTGCGGCCCCGCGTTGTACTGGTCGTTGGCGACCCGGGGCAGGGTGATCCCCGCGCTCTCGTAGGAGGCTTGGGTCAGCCCCGAGCAGTCGAACCGTCCGCCCTGGTCAGCGGTGCCGGTGCCGCCCCAGAGATAGGGCGTCCCGAGTTTGCTCTGCGCGTAGGTGATGGCGGTGGCCGCCTGCCGGGAGGGGTCGACCCGGGTGGTGGGGGCGGCGAAGCTCTCGGCGAGCGTGGTGATCGTCTTCACGTAGTTGCGGGTCTCCGCGTACGGCGGGACGCCCTGGTACTTGATGACCGCGTACGCGCCGGCGTTGTAGGAAGCGAGCATGTTCGCGGTCCGGTTGCCGGGGACGTCCTTGACGTAGGAGGCGAGCTGGCAGTCGTAGGTCGCGGCCGACGGGATCGCGTCATTCGGGTCCCAGACGTCGCGGTCGCCGTCCCCGTCGCCGTCGATGCCGTGCGTGGCCCAGGTGCCCGGGATGAACTGCGCTATCCCCTCGGCCTTCGCGGGGCTCTTGGCGCTGGGGTTGAACCCGCTCTCCTGGTAGAGCTGGGCGGCGAGCAGCGCGGGGTTGAGGGCGGGGCAGAGGTTGCCCCACTTCTGGACGAGGGTCTTGTAGGCGGTCGGTACGGCGCCCTTGGCCAGTCCGACGCCGCCCTGTCCCGCGCCGTCGACGTTCCCGGCGATGACGTACACCCCGACGACGAGCAGCAGCACGAAACTCAGTCCGGCCCCCGCCGCGAGACCCACGGCCACCCATACTCTGCGCACGGCTCAACCCTCCCCCATCCCGCGCCCGTTCAAGGCTTTTTTAGCCGCGCGTTCGCCGATTCGGCCAGCGTTTCGGCCAGTTCGGCCCCTTTATGACCGGGGAGGAGGCGTCGGCGACACAACTGACGGACCGTCAGGACATGGAGAGGGTTCAGGAGTCGCCGGCCGCGTCCCGGTACAGTTCCGCCGCCTCGCGCCGGAGAACGACGCTGTAGGAGATGTCGGCCGTGGTGCCGCCCTGCTCGTGGCCGCCGAGAACACCGACCACCTCGCTGTCACCGTTGACCCAGGGACTGCCGCTGGTGCCGCCGGTGAAGGAGGGGCACGCGATGCGCTGCTGGGTGGCGCTCTGCGCGGTCGGCCTGTTGGTGCAGGTGATCGGCTCATCGGTGGCGGAGGGATAGCCGGTGACGGTCACCGCGGTCGCCCCGGTGGCCATCCCGGCGGCGAACCGGTTCGCCCCGACGACGTCCTCGACGGACCTCGCGGACCCCCGCGAGCCCGCGCCACCGGCGCCGCCCATCGCCGTGACGGTCGCGAAGGCGATGTCGCTGTCCTCGCGCTGCCCGGAGGACCACCCGTCCGGCTGGAAACGTCTCCCGACCTTCCACACCCCGTACGGCGCCTTGCCGTTCCGGTAGCCGGGCACGAAGACCAGAGCCCCGGAACCGCCCAGACAGTGCGCGGCGGTGACGATGAGGTCGTGCCCCTCGCTGTGCACGACGGACGCGGTGCAGAAGTGGCCGCCGGACAGGGTGGACGCCCGGTCCGCCCCGAAGAGCGCCCCCACCCGCGCGCTCTGCCTGGTCGCCGAGGCCACCACGGTCACCCCGAGCGGCCCCGGCCCGTCGCTGGCCGCCGCGACCGACGACGAGGTCACCGCCAGCAGCACCATCGCGCCGAACAGGGCGAAGGGCCGGCTGCCACCACGGGGGCGCGTGCGCCGGGCGGAACTCGCGATGCGTGAGGTGCGCTTCATCAGGCCCCACTCTGTCCCAGGAAGGTGAGCAAACCCCTCTGCCTTTACTGAGATTTCCCCATCAACAGCTCCTTTGGCCGTCCCGGGCGGCGTCCGCTCCACCGTACTGTCCGCCCTCCCCTCCTGCCTCCGCACCGTGCTTCGGCAGGGGGACGGGTACCCGCCGGCGGCGCGCGTACTAGGTTCCTGGACGGAATCCGCGAACGCGCCGCCCACTCACCCGTGCGGGTGACAAGGGAGAGACCCCCCGTGCCTGACATCCCCCCGGACCTCACCTGGGAACGAGCCGCCCCGCCGGAGGCGACCGGCCCTGGTCCCTGGATCGAGATCGCGTTCGGCGCGGGTGATGACGGCGAGGCACCGGTCTACCTCCGCGAGACCAGCGCCCCGGAGAACGTGGTCACCACCAACCGCCGCAAGTGGGACGCCTTCGTACTCGGCGTCCGGGCAGGCGAGTTCGACCATTTCGTCGAGGACGTGGCGGCCGAGGAGGACGGGGCGGACGGGGACGCGTAGGAACCGCGTGACGCCGCCGAGTCGGCCACGACGGCCGAAGGGTCCGGCGCGTGCCCCCGAGACACCCCCGAGGGGGTCCGCGCCGGGCCCTTCGGCCGTGTCCTGGCGCCCGCGCACGCCGCGGAGACCAGTACAACTCCCTTGGATTGGCTGTGAGTTGGGTCAAGCGAGCGCCACTCGCCGGCCATCGGGCAGCCATCGCCAGGTAAGGGCAAGGCCCGATCGGTAATGCGGAAGTCAGTATTCCAGCAGCCTCTTGTTGTCGCGTACGCAACAAGGGATCGTGATCGCCGACCGCCCCCCACCGCCGGGGAATCCGTACCGGCGACACGCACCCGCACCGCCCCTGTTCCACCACCCATACAGGAGGCTGCACCTTGCGTACCACCACCCCCGATTCCCCCCGCACACAGGGCAGATGGCACCGAGCGGGCGCCGCGGTCGTGGCGACGGCCGCACTCGTCCTCACCGGCCTCGGCACCGCCGTCCAGGCCAACGCCGCACAGACCACCACCGCCGCCACCTCCTCGAAGGTGACCTACGCCGCGACCCCCTGCGCGACCCCCAAGAAGACCGGCGAACTGGCCTGTAACTCCCTCCGGGTGACCGGCGGCATCACCGCGTACCAGAAGGCACAGGCCAAGACCGAGGGCATCACCCCGAAAAGCGCCGACGCCTCCACCCCCTCGGGATACAGCCCCACCAACATCCGCTCCGCCTACGGCCTGACCTCCGCCGCCGCCTCCAACGGCGCCGGCGAGACCATCGCCATCGTCGACGCCTACAACGACCCCAACGCGGAGTCCGACCTCGCCACCTACCGCTCGTACTACGGGCTTTCGGCCTGCACGACCGCCAACGGCTGCTTCAAGAAGGTGAGCCAGACCGGCTCCACGACCTCGCTCCCGTCGAGCGACGCCGGCTGGTCCGAGGAGATCTCCCTCGACCTCGACATGGCGAGCGCGGTCTGCCCGAACTGCAACATCCTTCTCGTCGAGGCCACTTCGGCGACGATGGCCAACCTCGGCAAGTCCGTGAACGAGGCCGTCACCCTCGGCGCCAAGTTCGTCTCCAACTCCTACGGCGGCTCCGAGTCCTCCTCGGACACCACCTACGACACCTCGTACTTCAACCACCCGGGCGTCGCCATCACGGTGAGCGCGGGCGACTCCGGCTACGGCGCCGAGTACCCGGCCGCCTCCAAGTACGTCACCTCCGTCGGCGGCACCAAGCTCTCCACCTCCTCCACCACGCGCGGCTGGACCGAGACGGTCTGGAAGACCAGCAGCACCGAGGGGACCGGCTCCGGCTGCTCCTCCTATGACGCCAAACCGACCTGGCAGACCGACACCGGCTGCACCAAGCGCACGATCTCCGACGTCTCCGCCGTCGCCGACCCCGCCACCGGCGTCTCGGTCTACGACTCCTACGGCGTCACCGCCGGCTGGTACACCTTCGGCGGCACCAGCGTCTCGGCCCCGATCATCGCGGCCGTCTATGCCCTCGCCGGCACCCCGTCCAGCAGCAGCTACCCGGCCTCCTTCCCCTACGCCAAGGCCGGGACCTCCGCGCTGAACGACGTCACCAGCGGCAACAACGGCACCTGCACCACCAGTTACTTCTGCACCGCGACAACCGGCTACGACGGTCCGACCGGCTGGGGTACCCCCGAGGGAGTGTCCGCCTTCACCGGCTGACCCTGAGCCGACCCTCAGTCAGCTGTCGCGCCACAGCTGGGCCGTGGGGGCCACACGTGGCGGGACCGAACGGGCCGCGGCATCCAGCCGCGGCCCGTTCATCATGAGAACATCGAGGCGAACGCTTCACCCGACCGGCCGTCACGAGCGGCCCCGGTCCCGAACAGGGGCTAACGACCCAACCGCACACAGGTTGCGCTCCGGCCTCATTGCCCGGCGTGACCTGCCGTGATACACAGAGTGACCGTACGAGGTATTCGTACGAAACCCGCCAACCGATGACGCCAAGTCGACATACGACAGCGCATTTGTCGGCGAGAATGAGAACTGACCTCTGCGCACCTGCAGAGGATGTGAACTACCCAACAGGGGCGGTGACTTACATGCTGCTTGCGGCCGACAAGGGAGACATCAACACCATCATCGGCGGGATCGCTCCGGACTGGGGCCCCTTCGGCAGCCTGGGCAACGAGGCGAAGGTGATGATCGAGGTCGTGATGGCGGTCGCCATCCTGCTCTGCCTCGGCATCGCCGTGTGGGGCGCCGCCAAACAGCGCATCGGCGCCACGGCCCTCCGCGACACCTTCAGCGCCGAACAGGGCAAGGGCCTCATCATCGCCGGTCTGACCGGCGTCTTCATCATCGGCTCCCTGGGCACCCTCTTCACCATCGTGTACGGCATGGCCGTGTAGCCGCCCCGGTCATACCGTCCGGCCAGTCCGGGCGCGCCCGGCCGCCCCCTCCCCTACCCCACCCGCCCGTCGTGCCCACCGGCTGAGGTTGCGTCTCCTGATGTCCAGTCACCACACCGCGCCCGCGCGGCGACCAGCACGGCTACCGTCGTACTCCCAGGTGTTTCTGGACGACGGCGAAGGGGCGTACCCGGCATGAGTCTCGGAGACGAGCACGAGACCTCCGGCGGTTACGGCGGCACGGGCCAGACCCGGACCCGGCTGCCACAGAGCGGCGGCGACGTCTACGGGGGCGCGCGACGCGGCCGCTCATCCTCGCGCGGCCTGGTGACGGTGGTCGGCGTGGTGGTCGTCCTGATCGCCGCGATCGCCTTCGCCAACCGCGGCGGGGACGACTCCCCCGCCACCGGCACGACAACCGGCGACAAGCCGAAGGCAGCGGCGACCGCCGCCACCGGCACCAAGCCGGTGCAGTCCAAAACCGGCGGCATCCCCTCAGGCTTCGCCCACGACCAGCAGGGGGCACAGAGCGCGGCGACGAACTACTCCGTCGCGCTGGGCTCGGCCGACATGTTCAGCGCCGACAGACGGCACCAGATCGTGAACACCGTCTACGTCCCCGATGTCGCCGCGGCCCGCCAGGCCGACCTGGACACGGCTTACTCGAGCGAGAGTTTCCTGACCAACATCGGGCTCAACAAGGACGGCACCGCTCCAGCCGGCCAGACTTTCATCTCCCGGGTCGTCCCCGTCGGAACCACGGTCACCGCCTCCAGCGAGGACAGCGCCACCGTCGCCGTCTGGTACACGTCGCTCTTCGGCCTTTCCGGACAGATCTCGACCAACCCCGTGTCCGAAAGCTGGTACACCACCACGTACGAGCTGAAATGGACCGACAACGACTGGAAAGTCAGCGACTTCCAGCAGAAGGACGGCCCCGTGCCGGTCGGGCGCGACCAGAAGGCCTCCACCGCCGACGACATGACGAAGGCGGTCGAGGAGTTCGGAGGGTTCACCTATGCGCGCTAACCACCGCTTCCTCAAGGTCGCGGCAGCTTTCAGCACCGTCCAGACCACCACGGTGCTGCTGGCCGCCCATGCCTTCGCCGCGCCTTCGCCCTCTCCCTCCACCTCTCCTTCGACGTCGCCCACCAAGCAGGCGTGCCGCCTGATCCGCGGTCCCGCGAAGGACTACTGCGAGCGCGGCAACAAAGCCACCACCTCCACCACCCCCAGCCTCACCACCGACACCACCGACCCCCTCTCCTCCCTCGCCAAGGGCTGCGCGGAAGCCGCCTCCTGGACCGTGGGCAAGCTGAGCGAGGCCGTGAAGAGCACCGCGAACGTCGACTTCACCAACCAGAAGTTCCTCCAGCAGTACGCCGTGGTCTTCGCCGCCTCCGCGATCCTGACCCTCGTCCTGTGGCTGCTCGCCGTCGCCAAGCGGGCCGTACGAGGCGTGCCCCTGACCACGGCCATCTCCGAAGCGGTCGGCTTCCTCTGGCTCACCGTGCTGGCGTCCGCCTTCACCCCGCTGATCCTCTACACGATCGTCTCCGCCACCGACGGCGTCACCCAGGTCCTCGCGAAGGCCACCGGCAACCAGGACACCTTCTTCGGCAACTTCTCCGGCGCCCTCGGCAAGGGCCAGGACATCGGCGGCGGCCCGATCATGCTGATCGTCGTCTCCCTGGTGTCGATCCTCGCGGCCGGCGTCCTCTGGCTGGAACTGGTCATCAGAGCCGCCCTCCTCTACGTCGGCGCCCTCCTCGGCACCGTCGTCTACGCGGGCCTCGTCGACAAGAACCTGTGGGGCCACGTCCGCCGCTGGGCCGGCATCATGATCGCGGTGATACTGGTCAAACCGGTCATCGTCATCGTGCTCGGCCTCGCCGGCGCGCTCTCCACGGACAGCGGACCGAACGCCTTCTCCGCCGTCGTCTCCGGCCTCGCCATCATCCTGCTGGCCATCTTCGCCAGCGCGATGATCTACCGCTTCGTACCCGGCTTCGGCGACGAACTGGCCGGCTCCCGCAACAACCGCATCATGCAGGGCGCCGAGGGCAAGGCCGCCGCCGTGCTCAGCTCCCCGGCGACGATGGTCGCGCAGGGCATCAAGACGCACAGCACCCGCGCCAACGACGGCGGCGGGGGCGGCCAGTCCGGCGCCGCCGCCCGCCCGGCCAACCCGGTCTCCGGCGGCGTCGCCGCCCACAGCTCGCGCCCCTCCGGCGGCGGCGGTTCCGTCCCCTCCGCCGCGCCCCAGCCCCGGTCGAGCAACCCCGTGAACAGTCCGCACACAGGCAACAACCGCAACAACCGCGCTGGAGGTGAAGGGCGTTGACGACAGAGTCCCACCTGTCCCATCCGATCACGCCCCGCCGGACCTATCTGATCGGCCGCGCCCGGCCGAACGCGATCGTCGGCAAGAACCGTGAGACCGGCGAGATCGCGCTCATCATCACGGGCGCGTTCCTCGGCATGATGTGCGGGCTCCTGGTCCCCTTCCTGTCCCTGCGGATCGTCCTGCTGACGGGCTTCCCGCTGCTCGCCCTCGCCGCGGTCTACGTGCCGTACAAGCGCCGTACGTTCTACAAGTGGTTCGAGATCAACCGCAGTTACAAGCGCACCCTCCGCCAGGGCACCGTCTACCGCTCCGAGGTGATGGAGGCCGGCACCGGCCTCGACGGGCGCGAGGTGGAGGTCGGCCCGCCGCCCGGTATCGGCCGCATCAACTGGCTGGCCGCCCCCTTCGGACCCGACGAGATCGCCGTGCTCCTGCACGCCGACCGCCGTACGGTCACCGCGGCCATCGAGATCGAGGGCCCCGGCGTCGGCCTGCGCGACAGCGAGGACCAGGAAGCCCTCGTCGACCGCTTCGGCACCCTCCTCAAGCACGTGGCCAACGGCGACGGCTTCGTCACCCGCATCCAGATGCTCGCCCGCACCCTGCCCGCCGACCCGGACGCCCACGCCAAGGACGTCGCCCAGCGCGGCGACGAGAAGGCCCTGGGCTGGCTCCAGGACTCCTACGACCAGCTCCAGTCCATGGTGTCGACCAGCAGCGAGCAGCACCGCGCCTACCTCGTCGCCTGCATGCACTTCACCCGCGAACTCTCCGCCGAGGCCCACGCGATGGCCCGCGCGGCCCGCCCGCAGTCCGGCCGCAAACTCGACCGGGACGCGGGCCTCGCCGTCGTCATGGCACGCGAACTGACCGACATCTGCTCGCGGTTGCAGGAAGCCGACATCCGCGTACGGCAGCCCCTGGGCCAGGGCCGGCTCGCCTCGCTCATCCACTCCATGTACGACCCGGACCACCCCATCGACCACCTCCAGGCGATGACGAAGCGCAACGCCTGGCCGGCCGAACTCGACGCCATGGAACCGACGTTCCTCCAGGCGAAGACGCGCGAGTCGACCACTCGCGCACCCTGGTGCCACGCCACGGCGTGGGTGAAGGAGTGGCCGATGACCCCCGTGGGCGTCAACTTCCTGGCCCCGCTGCTCGTCCACACCCCGGACGTGATCCGCACGGTCGCCGTCACGATGGACCTCGAACCCACCGAGATCGCCATCGAGCGCATGCTGACCGAGAAGACCAACGACGAGGCCGACGCCAGCCGCGCCGCCAAGATGAACCGCACCGTCGACCCCCGCGACGTCGCCGCCCACTCCCGCATGGACCAGCGCGGCGAGGACCTGGCGAGCGGCGCGGCCGGAGTGAACCTGGTCGGCTACATCACCGTCTCCTCCCGCAACCCCGAGGCCCTCGCCCGCGACAAGCGCACCATCAGGGCGTCCGCCGGCAAGTCGTACCTGAAGCTGGAGTGGTGCGACCGCGAGCACCACCGCGCCTTTGTCAACACACTCCCGTTCGCCACCGGCATCCGGAGGTAGGTCCTCATGCGGGATCCGCTGTCCGTCCTCACGGACGCCTTCACGTCCTTCCTCTTCGGGAAGGTCGAGTCGACCAGACTGCCGGTACGTACCTCGACCGGCCAGGCCCAGGCGGTCTACCTGCCGACCGCCGCCCCCGGCCTCGGCGACTCCGGCGTCATCATCGGCCGCGAGGTCTACTCCGGCAAGGGCTACATCTACGACCCCTTCCAGCTCTACGGCCAGCAACTCCCGGCCCCGCACTGGCTGGTGCTCGGCGAGTCCGGCAACGGCAAGTCGGCCCTGGAGAAGACCTACGTCCTACGGCAACTGCGCTTCCGCGACCGCCAGGTCGTCGTCCTCGACGCGCAGGGCGAGGACGGGGTCGGCGAATGGAACCTGATCGCCGAGGAGTTGGGGATAACCCCCATCCGCCTGGACCCGACGGCCGCCCTGGACATGGGGATCCGCCTCAACCCGCTGGACCCGGCGATCACCACGACCGGGCAGCTCGCCCTGTTGCGGACCATCATCGAGGTCGCGATGGGCCACGGCCTGGACGAGCGCTCCGGCTTCGCCCTCAAGGTCGCGCACGCCTACGTCAACGAGACGATCGTCGAACGCCAGCCGGTCCTCACCGACATCGTCGAGCAACTGCGCCACCCCGAACCGGAGTCGGCCGAGGCGATGAACGTCGCCGTGGACGACGTACGGGCCTGGGGTCTGGACGTGGCCCTGGTCATCGACCGGCTCGTCGACGGTGACCTGCGCGGCATGTTCGACGGCCCGACGACGGTCGGCATCGATCTCGACGCCCCGCTGATCGTCTTCGACCTGTCCCACATCGACCGCAACTCCATCGCCATGCCCATCCTGATGGCGATCGTCGGAGTCTGGCTGGAGCACACCTGGATCCGCCCCGACCGGAAGAAGCGCATCTTCCTGGTCGAGGAGGCCTGGCACATCATCAACAGCCCGTTCGTCGCCCAGCTCTTCCAGCGCCTGCTGAAGTTCGGCCGACGGCTCGGCCTCTCCTTCGTCGCGGTCGTCCACCACCTCTCGGACGTGGTCGACGGAGCCGCCGCGAAGGAGGCCGCCGCGATCCTCAAGATGGCGTCGACCAGAACCATCTACGCCCAGAAGGCCGACGAAGCACGCGCCACGGGGCGGGTGCTGGGTCTCCCCCGCTGGGCGGTGGAGATCATCCCCACCCTCACCCCCGGTATCGCGGTCTGGGACGTCAACGGCAATGTCCAGGTGGTCAAACACTTGATCACGGACACCGAGCGCCCCCTCGTCTTCACCGACCGCGCGATGACCCAGTCCTCCAGCGAGCTGGCGGCCGACGACGCGCTGCGCGCCGCCGAACTGGAGGCGGAGGAACGGGCGGCGGCCTTCATGGAGCAGCACCTCAACGACCTCGACGGGACCTCCGAGTCCACGGTGGCGTGAACGGCGGTGGCATGACATGAGACCGGACGACGGACGCGAACGCCAAGGGGGCATCCCCGACGGCCTGTTGGTCGGGCTGCTCGCGTTCCTCCTCGGCATGACCCTGCTCGTCTGGTCGGCCGCCGGCCTGGCCGCGCTGTTCTCCCACGGCTCCTGGCCGGCCGGGGTCAACTTCACCCGCACTCCGCTGGCCATGCGCCATCTCATCGCCCAGCCGCACGACATCGTGGGCGCCTGGCCGGCCACCCCGCAGGCCCGGCTCTCCGGGTACGGGCTGTTCTGGGGCCTGTTCATCGGCCAGTTGATGATCCTGGTCGTCCTGACCGTGTTCATCATGGGCACGTTCGTCCGCTGGCGCGCGGTACGGGCGAGAGCCCGCGGGGAGATGCCGCTCCCGGCCCCAACGACGCCGACACCGGCCCCGGCACCGGCCCCGACACCGGTCCCGGTGGCCCACCAGGTCCACGAGGCGCACACGGTGCACGAGGTCCCCGAACAGCGGCCCGAACCGCAGCAGACCGACCTCCTGCCCGCCACCCCGGCCGTCCCCGACCCCGCCGCCCCGCCCTTCGGCGGCGAACGGACCGGCGGCTGGGAGAAGATCTTCGTGGCCACGGCGGACACTCGCCAGCACACGGCCACCCAGGCGGTGCGGGACGCGGAGGGCCCCGTCCTCGTCGTCACCTCGAGCAGCGCGGTCTGGCAGGACACCAAGGACGCCAGGGCCAAACTCGGCCCGGTCCTCCTCTACGACCCGACCCACCTCTGCGACACCCCGGCCCGCCTGCACTGGTCTCCGACGGCCGGCTGCGAGGAGAAGCAGACCGCGAAGGGGAGAGCGGCGTCGCTCCTCTTCCCGGTCCGCCCCAGCGCGAAGATCGACCAGGCCGTCGCCGACACCGCCGAAACGCTCCTGCGCAGCTTCCTGCACGCCGCCGCCATCGACGGCCGCACCATCCGCCACGTCCACCGCTGGTGCCAGGGCAACCAGATCCAGGACGCGGTACGCACCCTCCGCACCAACCCGAAGGCCGCCGCCGGCGCCGCGGGCGAACTGGAGGCGGCGCTCACCTCCCACCCCGAACGCCGGGACATCGCACAGGAGTTGACGAGCCGCGCACTGTCCTCCCTCTTCACGGTCAACATCCGTGAAGCCTGCACACCCAACCGAACTGATGCGCTCTCCCTGGATTCCTTCGCGAACGAAGGGGGCACGCTCTACCTACTCGGTGAATCCATCGAGGATCCCAGGACGATTCCCGGGGCGATGCCTCTCCTGACCGCCCTCGCCTCAAGCGTGGTCGAGCGCGGCCGGCACATGGCCGAACGGTCATCGGCCGGTCGCCTCGACCCACCACTCACTCTCGTCCTGGACGACGTCGCCGCCGTCGCCCCGCTCCCCCAGCTCCCCGAGCTGCTGGCCACCGGAGCGGACCGGGGCCTGCCCACCCTGGCCCTGCTCCGCTCCCAGGAACAGGCCCGAGCCCGCTGGCCCCACCACGAACTCCCCGTGTAGGCCACCGCCCCACGCCTCCCACGGCTCTACGGCCGCTCGATCACCATCTCCAGCTCGCGCTCGTCAGTGCTCCCGGCGAGGGGTATGACGACCCCGCTGGCCACGAAGCCGGCCTTGCCGTAGAAGCGCAGGGCGCG
Organism: Streptomyces sp. NPDC005423; assembly: GCF_040606415.1. NCBI lineage: Bacteria > Bacillati > Actinomycetota > Actinomycetes > Kitasatosporales > Streptomycetaceae > Streptomyces > Streptomyces sp. NPDC005423. Next base: position 150,152 of record NZ_JBEXET010000017.1, read on the forward strand.
TCCGTTCTCCTCGTGCACGATGAGCCGTACCCGGTCGACCCCGTGCGCCCAGGCCCACTCCAGCCCCGCGTCGAAGATCACCTCGGTCAGTCCGATGCCCCGGCACTCCGGTCGTACGTAGACACCGACGATGTGTCCTTGCTTCCGTTCGATCTCGTACCCGGCCCAGTCGGTGGTCCCGGCCTCCTCCAGCAGCACGGTGAGGGTCCCGACCCACTCCCCGTCGGGCCCCTCGGCGATGATCTGCTGGGCCCCGTCGGCGCCCTCGCAACCGCCCGCCGCCCGCTCCTGCCAGAAGGAGTCCGGCCGGGCCGCGGCCGTGTCGTACGTCTCCAGGTAGGCGAGCGGCGCGACCGGATCCCGCAGCGCGGCGAGCCGGAGTTCCTTCACCGCGGCCCACTCGTCGGCACGTATGGAACGGATCGTGTAGTTCATACGGACCACCGTAGCCGAAACGCAAAAAACCCCTGTACCGAATAAACGGTACAGGGGTTTTCGCAATGATTGTTCGGCGGTGTCCTACTCTCCCACAGGGTCCCCCCTGCAGTACCATCGGCGCTGTAAGGCTTAGCTTCCGGGTTCGAAATGTAACCGGGCGTTTCCCTCACGCTATGACCACCGAAACACTATGAAACACACAACCGGAACACAACACGGTCGTTGCCTCAGAACTAACACAGTGGACGCGAGCAACTGAGGACAAGCCCTCGGCCTATTAGTACCGGTCAACTCCACCCATTACTGGGCTTCCATATCCGG
>NZ_JBEXET010000018.1:0-141873 GCF_040606415.1 Streptomyces sp. NPDC005423
GAGCCCGCGCCCGCCCTCCGACTTCATGGACAACTCCCTTGGCAGGCACGGAAGTAGGTGGACCGGCCCGCGCCGACGGCCCGCGCGCCCCTTTCGGCGGTGACCGTCATGTGGTGGGTACGCCCTTGTCGTACGCCTTCTGCAGGTTGCTCAGGTAGGCGTCCGGCTTCTCGCTGCCGGTGATCAGCTTCTGGGTCTCGGAGACGAGGACGTCGTAGAAGCCGGGGACCGGCCAGTCGGGGTAGAAGGCCAGGCCGTCGCGGCCGGAGACGGTGTTGAAGTCGGCGATCAGCTTCTTGGACTTGGGGTCCGTGATCGCGGAGGTGTCGGCCGCCACCGGGATGCCGCCCTTGTTGCCGAGCAGGTTCTGGATCTTCTTCGACAGGGTGATGTCGATGAAGTCGTAGGCGAGTTGCTTGTTCTTGGCGCCCTTGGGGACGACCCAGAGGTTGCCGCCGGAGCCGGGGGTGAGGTTCGAGCCGGGCCACAGGGTGGTGTCCCAGTCGAACTTGGCCTCCGTCTGGAAGCGGCCGTACCACCAGCTGCCGGAGAACAGGATCGGTGCCTTGCCCTGGATCCAGGAGACACCGGCGTCCTCGGCCTTGGTCCCGCTGGAGGTCTTGGCGATGTACCCCTTCTTCACCCAGTCGGCGAAGGTGGTCGCCGCGTACGTCCAGGCGGCGTCGTGGAAGTCCGTCTTGCCCTTGTACAGCTCGTACTTGTCGACCCAGGCGCGGTCGGCCTTCGACAGGGCCAGCTGGTAGAGGTACTGCTGGGCTATGTACTCGGCGCCCGCGTTGGCGAGGGGGGTGACGCCCTTGGCCGCGAACTGGCCCATGGCGGCGGTGAGTTCGTCGAGGGTCTTCGGTTCGGCGATCTTGTACTTCTTGAACAGCTCCTTGTTGTAGTAGACCATCGTGTACTCGCCGTAGTCGGTGACGCCGTACCACTTGCCGGAGCCCATCACGCCGTTGGCGTCGTACCTGCTGGTCGTGCCGACGCTGGACGGGATCTTCTTGTCCCAGCCGCGCTTCGTCGCCTCGGCGGTGAGGTCGGTGAGCAGGCCCTGCTTGGACAGGAGTCCCGCCGTCGCGTTGCCCTTGTTGTACTCCATGAGGTCGGGCGCGTCGGAGGAGTTGAGGACCATCGGGGCCGTCTTCTGGATCTGCTCGAAACCCTTCTCCTCGAACTTCACCTTGACGCCCGGGTGTTGGGCCTCGAACTCCTTGATGGCCTCGTTCCAGGCCACGCCCATCGCGCTGTCGGGGCCCTCGTAGTGCCACAGCTTCAGGGTCTTGCCGTCCGAGGAACCGCTGTCCGAGCCGGAGCAGGAGGAGAGGAGCAGTGATCCGCTGAGGATCACCGCCGCGGCCGTCGCACGCCTTCGTGCCGTCAACATCCAGTGCCTCCGCGTAAGTCGGACGGGTATCGGGGCGCCACGCGTCCGCGTCGAACCGACCGGGGACGCGTGGTCGAATCGATTCGACGCGGAACGTCGAAGCGCTTCGACGCAGGAAGGTATGTACACCCCGTGGGTGCGTCAATGGGTACGGCAGGAATTGGCGCAAGCGATTCGACGGCCGGGCCGGGCACGCCTCCCGAGGAGACCGATCAGCAGCGCCCCGGCCGCCGCCGCCACCGGAACCAGGAAGCCCGCCGTGGGCGACAGACGCTGCACCGTCCAGCCGCCCGCCGCCGAGCCGCAGGCGACCCCGGCCAGCAGCCCCGTCACGGCCAGGCTCATGCCCTCGTTCAGGCGCCCCTCGGGGGTGCGGTGCTGGACCAGGGTCAGCGCGGTGACCATGGTCGGGGCGGTCGCCGTGCCCGCGAGGAGCAGCGCCGCCGCGAGGGCGGGGAGGGAGTCGAGCGCGCGGGCCGCCAGCAGGGGCAGGGACATCAGGGCGGCCATCGCCAGCAGGCACCACGGCAGCCGGCGTTCCGGGGGAGCGGCCGGTCTCAGCGTGCCGTACAGCAGGCCCGCCGCGCAGGACCCGGCCGCCTGGAGCGCGAGCACCGCGCCGCCCGCCGAGCGGTGCCCGTGGGCGTCCGCGTACGCCAGTGTGACGACCTCCAGCGCGCCGAACACCGCGCCGGTCGCGACGAACCCGGCGATCAGCGGCGGCATGCCGGGCACCCGCAGCGGCGCCCGGCCCCGTACCGACGGGCGCGGCGGCGGCTCGGTGGCGCGCTGGGCCGCGAAGACCAGCATCCCGGTCAGCAGCAGTAGGGCCGCGACGAGCATCCCCGCTTCCGGGAAGAGCGTGCCGCTCAGGAAGGCGGCGAGCGCAGGACCGAGCAGGAAGCAGAGTTCGTCGGCGGCCTGTTCGAAGGAGTTCGCGGTGTGCAGCGCGCCCGCGTCCCCCGCCAGCAGATGCGCCCAGCGGGCCCGGGACATGCCCCCCGTGTTGGGTGTCGTCGCGGTCGCGGCGTACGCGGCGAAGAGTGTCCAGTCGGGCGCGCCGAGCCGCACGCAGAGCAGCAGCGCCAGGGCACCGAGGACCGCGATGACCGTCGCGGGCACGCCGGTTCGCGCCTGGCCGTACCGGTCGACCAGCCGCGCCACCCAGGGCCCCGCCACGGCGGTCGCCGCCAGGCCGGTAGCGCTGACGGCGCCGGCGAGGGCGTACGAGCCCCGGGTACCGGCGATCATCACCACCGCGCTCACCCCGAACATGCCCATCGGGAGGCGGGCGAGGAGGTTGCCCGCGATGAAGGCCCGGGTGCCCGGGAGGGCGAACAGGGCGCGGTAGGAGGTTGGTTGGGATGCGGCAGGTTGGGATGCGGTCGGTTGGGATGTGGTCGGGGAGGTGGGCATGGGGTCACGGTCGCTCCGGGCGGTCCGCGGGGTCCAACACCTTCCGGGCGCTGATTCACGCACCCGGGTTGTAGGTTCACCGGATGTCCCGGACCCCCGCCCATCTGGACCCCCGCCTCCTCCGTGCCTTCGTCACCGTCGCCGAAGAGCTGCACTTCACCCGCGCCGCCGCCCGGCTCTACCTCGCCCAGCAGGCCCTCAGCCGTGATGTGCGGCGCCTGGAACGGGAGTTGGGCGCCGAGCTCTTCGTACGGACCACCCGGCAGGTGACGTTGACGGCGGACGGGGAGCGTCTGCTGCCGTACGCCCGGCGGGTGCTCGCGGCGCAGGACGAGCTGCTCGGCGCCTTCCGGCAGGCCCGGCCGCTGCTGGTGGATCTCAACTCGCCGGGTCTCGGCACCGGGCGACGGGTGCTGCTCCGGGCCCGTGAACTGGCGCCGGAGCAGGAGCTGATGGCCCGGTACGAGAGCGGACTGGGCGGCGCGGCGCTGGAGTTGCTCGCGGGGCGGCTCGACGTGTCGTTCGGGCGGTTCGCGGGGCTGGAACCGGCGCTGCGGGCCGGTCTCGCGCACCGGCCGGTCCGGTACGAGCCCATGGCGGTCGTGCTGCCCGAGGATCACCGGCTCGCGGCGTTGGCGGAGGTGCCCCTGGCGGCGCTCGCGGGGGAGAGCGTGTACGCCGGTGCCGGGAACCCGCGCACCCCCGAGTGGACGGATCTGGCGCGTCGGCTGTTCGAGGGGCGTGGCATCGCGGTCGCGCCGCCCGCCCCCTTCGCCGTGGGGGACGAGGAGTTCGGGCGGATCATGGCGAAGACCCGGAATCCGGTTCTCGCCGTGGTGGATTTTCCGGCCATGCCGCGGACGGTGCTGAGGCCTCTGGTGGAGCCGGTGCCGTTGTCCCCTGTGTCGCTCGTGTGGCGAAAGGGGCTGGTGCACCCTGGATTCAACACACTTGTTCGAGCTGCGGCGGAGATCGGCTCGGCGGAGAACTGGCTGATCCGGCCCGCCGATGGATGGATTCCAGCCATGGACGTGGACATGATAAAAACGTAAAAATGACACATCCCGCACGTCGAGAGCCCCACTGCGCTACCTTCAGGCACCTGAGCACGGTGTGGTAAGGGGGGCGCAAGAACCGGGTGGGGGCCCGGTTCGGCGGCGTGAGCTCAGGGGTCGGACGCGCGCCCGCAACTGTCCCGTGGGGGGATGAACGTGCGCGTCGAGAAGTGGCGAGAAGAGACCCGACCGGAGTGGCCCGAGGCAGCATCCGGGGCGTCGGAAACGGTGGGCGCGGGAGAAGGGGCACAGGCCTTCCCGGAGGGCGCGGCACCCGAGCTTCTGGCGGGCGGACGGGGTGGGGGTGACGATCCCGACGAGGTGACCGTCCAGCTCGCCGACGTCGGACCGCTGCCGGCCGGGTCAGCCGGGTCACCCGGGTCAGTCGGGTCAGTCGGGTCAGTCGGGTCAGTCGGGTCACCCGGGTTAGTCGGGCCTGCCGGGTCAGTCGGGTCGGCCGTGGCCGGCAGTGGACCCGAGGGCTCCGACCGGCCCGTCTTCGTCGACGAGTCGGGGCGGCGCGGCCGTACGTTCCGCCGGATCGGCATGGTGATCGGGGTCGCCTGCGCGGTCTACGCCGTCGCCATCGTCGTCACGCTGCTCTCCGGCAGCTCGGACGCGCCTTGGCTGCCCGTGCCCGGCCAGAACGACGGCTCGCCGGCCGGCAAGGTCGACACCTCGCCGCTGCCCACCGCCTCGGTCCCGCCGAGCGGCGGCACGGGCTCGGGGGTCCTCCCGCCCGGCAGTCCGCCCACGGCGGGCAACGGTACGACGCCCATGGCCGCCGCCAGACCCGGCGGGACCGGTGCGACCGGCGGGACCGGAGCCTCCGCGCGCCCCGGCCGGCCGAGCACGTCCGCCGTTCCGCGGCCGACGGCGTCCAGGAGCGGGGCGGGCACCGGGCAGACCGGACCGACCTCTCCGGTGGTGCGTCCGTCCGTGTCACCGCCGGTGTCGACCTCGCCCGGCCCCGCCCCGTCGACCAGCAGCGCCCCGCCGGGCCCGTCCGTGTCTCCGTCCCCGACCGCGGGCACCGGAACGGTCGCCGACGCCCCGGTCTCCGCGCCGCCGGTGGCGTCGGAACCGGCGGACCCGGACCCGTCGTCCGCGCCGCCCGCATCGCCTTCCTCGCCCGCGTCGCCTGAACTGCCCGCGTTGCCCGCGTCGCTCCCCTCCACGGAGAGTGTCGTCTGATGGCATCGCGCACCCACCGTGCCGGTGCCGTGTCCGCCGCTCCGGCCCGTTCCGCCCGCCGCCGCCTGTCCATGCGCTTCCTGCTGCCGGTGCTGGTCCTCGTCGCACTGCTGGCGATGATGATGCTGCGCGGCTATGTGCACAGCGAGATCCTCGCCGACCACCGTGTCCGCCCCGAGGCCGCCACCGACAAGGTGCCCGGGGAGATCCTCGACGGCGGCCCGGTCATCGACACCCGTGGCGGCCGTACGGCCAGCCTCGACGTGCCGGACCACCGGATCGTCCTGACCTTCGACGACGGACCCGATCCGACCTGGACCCCCAAGGTCCTCGACGTGCTCGAGAAGCACCACGCGCACGCGGTCTTCTTCGTCACCGGCACCATGGCCTCGCGCTACCCCGCCCTGGTCAGACGCATGGTGGCCGACGGCAACGAGGTCGGGCTGCACACCTTCAGCCACCCCGACCTCTCCTTCCAGTCCCCCCGGCGCATCGACTGGGAGCTGACCCAGAACCAGTTGGCGATTAGCGGCGCGGCCGGTATCCGCACCTCGCTGTTCCGGCCGCCGTACTCGTCCTCCGCCGACGCCATGGACAACGCGTCGTGGCCGGTGACCCGGTACATCGGCACCCGCGGCTACATCACCGTCGTCAACGACAGGGACAGCGAGGACTGGCGGAAGCCCGGCGTAGGCAGCATCGTCCGGAACGCCACCCCGCACGGCGGCGAGGGCGCGATCGTCCTGATGCACGACTCCGGCGGCGACCGCCACCAGACCGTGCGGGCGCTGGACCGGTTCCTGCCCCTGATGCAGCACCGGGGCTACCGGTTCGACAACCTCACCGAGGCGCTCGGCGCGCCCAGCGCCCTCACCCCGGTGACCGGCGTCGACCTCTGGCAGGGCAAGGCGTGGATCTTCCTGGTCCGCGCCTCGGACGACCTCACGGACGCGATGGTGGTCGGCCTCGCGGTGATCGGCTCCCTGGTCATCGCCCGGTTCGCCCTGATGCTGCTGCTCTCCGCCGTGCACGCGCGCCGGGTGCGCGCCGGCGGTTTCGCCTGGGGGGCACCGGTCACCGAACCGGCGACGGTCCTGGTCCCCGCCTACAACGAGGCCAAGTGCATCGAGAACACCGTCCGTTCACTGACGGCGAGCGAGCATCCCATCGAGGTGGTGGTGATCGACGACGGTTCGAGTGACGGCACGGCGGGCATCGTGGAGGGGCTCGGTCTGCCCGGTGTCCGGGTGGTGCGGCAGCCCAACGCCGGCAAGCCGGCCGCGCTCAACCGCGGTCTGGCGAACGCCCGTCACGACCTCGTCGTGATGATGGACGGCGACACGGTCTTCGAACCGGCCACCGTCCGCGAGCTGGTCCAGCCCTTCGGCGACCCGCGTGTCGGCGCGGTCGCGGGCAACGCCAAGGTCGGCAACCGGGATTCGCTCATCGGCGCCTGGCAGCACATCGAGTACGTGATGGGCTTCAACCTCGACCGCCGCATGTACGACGTCCTGGGCTGCATGCCCACCATCCCGGGCGCCGTGGGGGCGTTCAGGAGAAGCGCGCTGGAGCGGGTCGGCGGCATGAGCGACGACACCCTCGCCGAGGACACCGACATCACCATGGCGATGCACCGCGACGGCTGGCGCGTGGTCTACGCCGAGAAGGCCCGCGCGTGGACCGAAGCCCCGGAATCCGTCCAGCAGTTGTGGTCCCAGCGCTACCGCTGGTCCTACGGCACCATGCAGGCGATCTGGAAACACCGCGGCGCCCTGCTGGAGCGGGGCCCGTCGGGCCGCTTCGGCCGGGTCGGTCTGCCCCTGGTCTCCCTCTTCATGGTGCTGGCCCCGCTGCTGGCCCCGCTGATCGACGTCTTCCTGCTCTACGGCGTGGTGTTCGGCCCGACGCGCAGGACGATCGTGGCGTGGCTGGGTGTGCTCGCCCTCCAGGCGGTCTGCGCTGCGTACGCCTTCCGCCTGGACCGCGAACGCATGACCCATCTCGTCTCGCTGCCCCTCCAGCAGATCCTCTACCGCCAGCTCATGTACGTCGTGCTGCTCCAGTCCTGGATCACCGCGCTGACCGGAGGGCGGCTGCGCTGGCAGAAGCTGCGGCGCACCGGAGTCGTCGGGGCGCCGGTCGGAGCGGTGCCGAGCCCGCGGGCCCACGGCGCGGGCGTCCGTGGCGTGAGTGACCGTGGCGTGAGTGACCGGAGGCCGGTGGCATGACCCAGGGACACACGGCGGGCGCGGGAACGGACCCCGACCCCGAGGCGACACCGGCGTACGGGCTTCCGCGGCAGCGGCAGGCGGAACCCGCGACCGGCCCGGAGACCGGCACCGCAACCGGCGCGAGGAAGGACGGTGGCCGGGACCGCTATCTGGATCTCCTGCGTTCGATCGCGTTGGTCCGGGTCGTCGTCTACCACCTCTTCGGCTGGGCCTGGCTGTCGGTGCTCTTCCCGTCGATGGGCGTGATGTTCGCGCTGGCGGGTTCACTGATGGCCCGCTCGCTGAACCGTCCGGCGCCGAGCGTGATCAGGGGCAGGCTGCGGCGACTGCTGCCGCCGCTCTGGGCGTTCGCGGCGGTGGCGTTGACGATGATGTTCGCGGACGGCTGGAATCCGCTCAAGGACCCTGACATCGGCGGCACTTGGGGGCTGCCGAGACTCCTCGACTACCTCGTGCCGATCGGCGCGCCGCCGTACCCGGAGCAATTGGGCTCCGCGTCGGGCCTGTTGGAGGCGGCCTGGCCGGACGACGCGGCGGGCCCGCTGTGGTACCTGCGGGCGTACCTGTGGTTCGTGCTGGCCTCCCCGCTGTTGCTGTGGGCGTTCAGGAAGGTCCCGTGGGCCACGCTGCTGGCGCCTCTCGCGCTGACGGCGGTGGTGGGCACGGGCCTGGTCACGATCCCCGGCGAAACGGGCGACGCGGTCACCGACTTCGGTGTCTACGGCGGCTGCTGGGTCCTGGGCCTCGCCCACCACGAGGGGGTGCTGAAGCGCGTCCCCCGCTATCTGGCGGTGTCCGGCTCGGCCCTGTTCATGGCCCTCGGCCTGTGGTGGGCGTCCGGTCATCTCGGCCCGGACGGCTGGGACCTGAACGACATCCCGCTCGCCCAGGCGGCCTGGTCCTTCGGCTTCGTGGTGATCCTGCTCCAGTACTCCCCGTCCTGGCGGGAGCTGCCCGGCCGCCTGGCCCGGTGGGACAGGCTGGTGACCCTCTCCAACAACCGCGCGATGACGATCTACCTCTGGCACAACCTGCTGATCATCGCCACCGTCCCGATCATCGACCGGCTCTACGACGTCCCCTTCCTGCAAGGCGACACCGCCTCCGCGGCCCTCGACTCGTCGTACACCTTCCTGATGTTCGTCCTCGTCTGGCCGCTGATCGCCCTGGCGATCCTCGCGTTCGGCTGGGTCGAGGACCTCGCCGCCCGGCGGAGCCCTCGACTCTGGCCCAACGGGGTTGCCCGGGAGGGTGGTTGGGGTAAGAGGACGTCTTCCTAGCGGCCGGTACCGGGAGTCTCCGGGGCCGCACCAGATCTTCCCCTCACTCGACAGATAGTCTGCGCGCAGATAATCTATGAACACATTATCTGGTCGAGGAGGCCCGCATGTGGGAGTACGAGCACAGTGTCGAGACCGGTGCCGGCGCCGAGGCGATCTGGCGGCTCTGGGCCGACGTCGAGAACTGGGGCACCTGGAACGGCGAGATCGAGAAGATCGAGATCAACGGTCCGTTCGCGGCGGGCAGCCGGATCACGATGACGCCGCCCGGGGACGACCCGGTACTGCTGCGGATCACCGAGGCCACGGAAGGCGAACTCTTCGTCGACGAGGCCCGCTTCGGCGACCTGCTGCTGCGGACCGTCCACCGGATCGACCGGATCGACCGCGACCGGGTCCGGGTGGTCTACCGGATGGAGATCACCGGCCCCGGCGCCGACGAGGCCGGTCCCCAGATCGGCCCCGGAATCACCGCTGACTGGCCCGACACCATGGCCTCGCTGGTCGAACTGGCCCTGCGCTGATGCCACTCAGCCCCGGCGAGAGCCCCGGGCTGCTGCTGTGGCACGCCACGCTGCGCTGGCAGCGGGACGTCGCCACAGCCCTGGCCCCCCTCGGTCTCACCCATGTGCAGTTCGTGCTGCTCGCCTGCGCCTGGTGGCTCAACGGTCAGGGGGAGCGCCCCAACCAGCTGGCCCTCGCCCGCCAAGCGGGCACCGATGTCAAGATGACCTCCCAGGTCCTGCGCACCCTTGAGGAGAAAGGGCTCGTCGAGCGCGAGGTCGACCCGGCCGACACCCGCGCCAAACGCCTGCGCGTCACCGACACCGGCGCCGAGCTGGCCCCCCGCGCGATCGCCGCCGTCGAGCTCGCCGACGCACGGTTCTTCCAGCCGGTGCCCCTCGACGACGCGATAGCCCTGCTCGGCCGCCTGGCCCGCCCCCACCCCGAAACGTGAGCATCGCGGTCCCGCGCCGGTCTCCCCGGGGGACCCTTCGCCAAAAAAGCGTGACACTTCAGCGCCAAGTGTCACGCTTTTTCAGCGAAGGGTCCCTCCCCCCGCGTCCCGCCGTCGCCCCGGGCCACCTCACCGCCGCCCTCCGCCGTACGTGAGAGCAACGTTCCCGCCAGGTCACCCACAGCCACAGCGCGGAAACGCGTCCTCCCTACCTTCAGGACTCAGCACCCCGAAAGGGGACCCCCGAACCCCTGAGCCCGGCCCGGAGCACGTGGAGGCGTCATGACAGCCCAGAGCAAGTGGATCGAGCACTGGGATCCCGAGAACGAGACCTTCTGGCGGGAGGGCGGCGAGAAGATCGCCCGGCGCAACCTCGCCTTCTCCGTCCTCTCCGAGCACATCGGCTTCTCGATCTGGACGCTGTGGTCGGTGCTGGTGCTCTTCATGGGCCCGGAGTACGGACTGACCCCGGCCGACAAGTTCCTGCTCACCTCGGTGGTGACGCTGGTCGGCGCGGTCGTGCGCGTCCCCTACACCTTCGCCGTCGCCGTCTTCGGCGGGCGCAACTGGACCATCGTCTCCGCGAGCCTCCTGCTCGTCCCGACGATCGCCGCGTTCGCGGTGATGAAGCCGGGGACCTCCTTCCACACCTTCCTCTGGATCGGCCTGCTGGCCGGTATCGGCGGCGGCAACTTCGCCTCCTCCATGACCAACATCAACGCCTTCTTCCCGCTGCGGAAGAAGGGCTGGGCCCTCGGGCTGAACGCCGGCGGCGGCAACATCGGCGTACCGGTCATCCAGCTGGTGGCGCTGGCGATCATCGGCGCGAGCGGCGGACCGCGCGTGCTGCTGGGGATCTACATCCCGCTGATCCTCGTCGCCGCCATCCTCGCCGCCGTCTTCATGGACAACCTGACCTCCGTGAAGAACGACACCGGCGCCGCCAAGGACGCCGCGAGGGACGCACACACCTGGATCATGGCGTTCCTCTACGTCGGCACGTTCGGGTCGTTCATCGGGTACGCGTTCGCCTTCGGGCAGGTGCTCCAGGTGCAGTTCGGGCGTACGCCGCTCCAGGCGGCCTATCTCACCTTCATCGGGCCGCTGCTCGGTTCCCTGATCCGGCCCGTGGGCGGCTGGCTCGCCGACCGCTACGGCGGCGCGCGGATCACCCTCTGGAACTTCGTCGCCATGGCCGCCGCCACCGCCGTCCTGATCGTGGCCGGCCGGCAGAAGTCGCTGCCCCTCTTCGTCTCCGTGTTCATCGCGCTGTTCGCGCTGAGCGGTCTCGGCAACGGCTCCACGTTCAAGATGATCCCCGGCATCTTCCAGCGCAAGGCGCTGGCCGAGGGGCTCACGGGCGACGAGGCGGTGGCCTACGGGCGGCGGCTCTCCGGAGCCTCCATGGGACTCATCGGGGCGGTCGGCGCGCTCGGCGGGGTCGCCATCAACCTCGCCTTCCGCCAGTCGTTCCTCTCCTCCGGCACCGGCACCGGCGCGTTCACCGCCTTCCTCGCCTTCTACGGCCTCTGCTTCGCGGTCACCTGGGCCGTATACCTTCGCCGCCCCGCCGACCGGACGCACACCGACACCTCGGCGTCGGAAGCGACACCGCACCTCGGATATGCGGAGGTGTGACGTAACACCGACGACATCATGGTGAACCGGGCCTGTCACGCACCGTTGACAGGCTCGTTCGCCATGTAGGTCACACAGGTGCGGCACCTCCGTACGCACGACGACTCCAGCCCCGGGACGAGAACCATGTACGACGAACAGCAGCGACCGGACGGCGGCGAGCACGGCCCGCTCGCGGGGTTCACCGTGGGCGTCACCGCCGCGCGCCGGGCCGAGGAACTGGGAACGCTGCTCCAGCGGCGCGGCGCGAACGTCGTGCACGCGCCCGCCCTGCGCATCGTGCCCCTCGCCGACGACAGCGAACTGCTCGCCGCCACGCAGGAGTTGATCGACCGGGCCCCGGACGTCGTGATCGCCACCACCGCGATCGGCTTCCGCGGCTGGATCGAGGCGTCGGACGGCTGGGGACTCGGTGAGACCCTGCTGGACCGGCTGAGCGAGGTGGAGCTGCTCGCGCGCGGGCCCAAGGTCAAAGGGGCGGTCCGGGCCGCCGGTCTGACCGAGGAGTGGTCCCCGTCGTCCGAGTCCATGGCCGAGGTGCTCGACCGGCTGCTGGAGGAGGGCGTCGAGGGCCGCCGGATCGCCGTACAGCTGCACGGGGAGCCGCTGCCCGGGTTCGTCGAGTCGCTGCGGGCCGGGGGAGCGGACGTGGTGGGGGTGCCGGTGTACCGGTGGATGGCGCCCGAGGACATCGGCCCGGTGGACCGGATGCTGGACGCGACGGTCGCGCGCGGCGTGGACGCGCTCACCTTCACCAGCGCGCCCGCCGCCGCGTCCTTCCTGTCCCGCGCCGAGACGCGGGGCCTGCTGCCCGAGGTACTCGCGGCGCTCGGGCACGACGTCCTGACCGCCTGCGTCGGCCCGGTCACCGCGCTGCCCTTGCAGGGCCACGGCGTCGACACCCTCCAGCCGGAACGGTTCAGGCTCGGACCGCTGGTGCAGTTGCTGTGCCAGGAACTCCCGGGCCGTGCAAAGGTGTTGCCCATCGCCGGACACCGGGTGGAGATCCGCGGCCAGGCTGTCGTGGTGGACGGGACGTTGCGGGCGGTGCCACCGGCCGGCATGTCGCTGCTGCGGGCGCTCTCCCGCCGGCCGGGATGGGTCGTGGCCCGCGCGGAGCTGCTGCGGGCGCTGCCGGGTGCCGGGCGCGACGAACACGCCGTGGAGACGGCGATGGCCCGCCTCCGTACGGCACTCGGCGCGCCGAAGCTGATCCAGACGGTGGTGAAACGCGGGTACCGACTGGCGCTTGACCCGGCGGCGGACGCCAAGTACTCCGACGGATAGGCCGGTTGAGCCGGTTGAGCCGGTTGAGCCGGTTGGGCCCCGCCCCCCTGGCCGCTGCCGCGCGCGACCGTGCCCGGTGTGAGGGGTTCCGGCCGGGGGAGTGGGCAGGCACTGTAGGGAGAACGGTTCCCCACACCCCCGCACTCGCGACGCACCGACCCGTCCGACCGGGGTAACTCTCAGGCGGTGACAGGCACATGGCACTGGGCACGCCCACGGCCCCCTACGAGCTGCGGTTCGACGCCGGGCGGATCTGTCTCGATCTGCTGGCGACCACCCACCCCGAGGAACGGCTGGACGCCCTCGAACCGTTGCGCGCGTGGATCGTCCGTTCCGCGCTCGTCCCGCCGGACACCCCGCTCACCCGCGCCGACCCCTCCTGGCTGGCCGGCTTCCGCGAACTGCGCGGCCAGATAGCCCAGTTGGTGCGCGGCCTGGTCCCCGACGCCCGGCCCTACGACATCGCGCTGGCCAGGATCAACGAGCTGGCCGGCACCGCGCCCCCGGCCCCCCGCGCCGTACGCGGCGAAGACGGCACGCTCGTACGCCGGTTGGCCGGTCCGCCGGAGTGTGCCGCGCTGCTCGCGGTGATCGCCAGGGACGCCGTGGAACTGCTCACCGACCCGGTCGCCCGGGCGGGTCTGCGGGAGTGCGAGGGCGACAGCTGTCCGATCGTCTACCTCGACACCTCCCGCGGACGGCGCCGCCGCTGGTGCTCCAGCGAGGTCTGCGGAAACCGCGAAAGGGTGGCCCGGCACCGCCGGCGCGCGGCCCTCGCGCGCGCCTGAGAGTCCGATTCGCGGCTTCTGTGAGGGGGGTGGTTCAACGGAGCCGACGTGATTTCGACAACACCGCGTTTCCGGGAGCCCGCTCCCGGGCAGCCCGAGCGATCTTGCCGATGTGGTGGAAATGTAAAGAACGTACAGCGTAAATGTGCACTCATGTCCCTCTCGTCACGACACCGGGAAGAAAACTGTCACGTCACGTTGAACACTCCGGTACCCCCCTGCGTACCCGTGGATGAGCGACCGACTGGGGGATCCCCCGGACACCGGAGGTGGGCGTGCGCAAGGATTCCGTCGTGGCCAATGAACGCGCACCGAGGGCCCGACATCGCATGTCCCAGCCCTCGGAACCTGACGAGGAGCTGATGCGTGCCCTGTACCGAGAGCACGCCGGACCCCTCCTGGCCTATGTACTCAGGCTGGTGGCGGGCGACCGGCAGCGTGCCGAGGACGTGGTGCAGGAAACCCTCATCCGTGCCTGGAAGAACGCCGGCCAGCTCAATCGGGCGACCGGTTCGGTACGACCCTGGCTGGTGACGGTCGCCCGGCGCATCGTCATCGACGGTCACCGCAGCCGGCAGGCCCGGCCGCAGGAGGTTGACCCGTCACCGCTGGAGGTCATCCCCGCGGAGGACGAGATCGACAAGGCGTTGTGGCTGATGACACTGTCGGACGCGCTGGACGACCTGACCCCGGCCCACCGGGAGGTGCTCGTCGAGACGTACTTCAAGGGGCGTACCGTCAATGAGGCGGCTGAGACGCTTGGCATCCCCAGTGGCACGGTGCGCTCAAGGGTGTTCTACGCCCTGCGTTCGATGAAGCTGGCTCTGGAGGAGCGGGGGGTGACGGCATGAGCATTTACGGGGGAATCGGAACGGGTAGTCCTGGTCCCATGCAGGGATCACAGGGCTCGAACGAACACGAGACCGTAGGCGCTTACGCGCTGGGCATCCTCGACGACGCGGAGGCGACCGCGTTCGAGGTCCATCTCGCCACCTGCGAATGGTGCGCACAGCAGCTCGACGAGCTGTCCGGGATGGAACCCATGCTCGCCGCACTCGCGGACCTGCCGGGCTCCGGCACCCCCGCGATCGGCGAGTCGCTCTCCGCCAAACCCAGCCCCCGGCTGGTGGAACGGCTCGTCGACGACGTCGGCGAACGCCGCGCCCTGAAGCGCCGGCGCAGCTTCTACATGATCGCCGCCTCCGTGGCGCTGATCATCGCCGGTCCCATCGCCGTCATGGCGGCCGGCGGCGGCAGCGACTCGGGACAGAGCGCCACGCCCCTCGCGGCGACCGCGAAGTCCACCTTCGACACCTTGTCCGACAAGGTCTCGGCCACGGACTCCGGCACCAAGGTCAGCGCGACCGTCGCCATGGCGCCGAAGGCCTGGGGCACCCAGGCGGTCCTCGAACTGAAGAACGTCAAGGGCCCGCTCAAGTGCTCGCTCATCGCCGTCGGCAAGAACGGCGAGCGCGAGACCATGACCTCCTGGTCGGTCCCCAACTGGGGCTACGGCATCACCAACGCCAAGACCGAGGAGGCCAAGAACCCGCTCTACGCCCAGGGCGGCGCGGCCCTCACCCCGAACCAGATCGACCACTTCGAGGTCATGACGTTCGACGGAAAGCGACTCGTGCAGGTCGACGCGTAGCTACAAGGGGTCCCCTTCGCGTACGGTTGACGGCTGCTCAGCACGTCAGAAGGGGACCCGGTGGCCGCACAGGCTCAGGCTCAACAGGAGACCGCGCGCGGAACGGTCGACGAATCCAACCCGGATTCGGTACGGGACCGGGAGATCGGGGTCGAACAGGAACACCTCGACCGGGTCTACCGGCGCCTTGAGGAGAAGATCCACGAGGCCGAGTTCCTCATGAACGACGCCGCCCAGCGCGGCCAGGTCGGCACGCCCGGCGCGCTCGCCGAGCGGGACGCCCAGGTCTTCCGTGCCGGCATCCACCTCAACCGGCTCAACAACGAGTTCGAGGACTTCCTCTTCGGCAGGATCGACCTGCTGCCCGGGAAGGACGGCAGGAAGGGGCCCGACGGCGCCTACACCGCCGTCGAACCGGCCGAAGGCGCCGTACGGGACGACAACACCGCCGACATCGCCGAAACCCTGCACATCGGACGCATCGGGGTCCTGGACTCCGAGTACGCCCCGCTGGTGATCGACTGGCGGGCGCCCGCCGCCGCGCCCTTCTACCGCTCCACCCCGGTCGAACCCGGCCGGGTCGTACGACGCCGCGTCATCCGCTCCAAGGGCCGCCAGGTCCTCGGGGTCGAGGACGACCTGATGCGCCCCGAACTCACCGCCTCCCTCGACGGCCGTGCACTGGCCGTCATCGGCGACGGCGCCCTGATGGCCGCGCTCGGCCAGGCCCGCAGCCACACCATGCGGGACATCGTGGCGTCGATCCAGGCCGAACAGGACCTGGTGATCCGAGCCCCGGCTGCCTCCGTCACCTACGTCGAGGGCGGCCCCGGCACCGGCAAGACGGCCGTGGCGCTGCACCGCGCCGCCTACCTGCTCTACCAGGACCGGCGCCGGTACGCGGGCGGCATCCTCATCGTCTCGCCCACGCCCCTGCTCGTCGCCTACACCGAGGGCGTCCTGCCCTCCCTCGGCGAGGAGGGGCAGGTCGCGATCCGCGCCATCGGCTCACTCGCGGAGGACGCGGGCAGCGCCGGGGCCACGCTGTACGACGCGCCGGCCGTGGCCCGCGCCAAGGGCTCGTACCGCATGCTCACGGTGTTGCGGAAAGCCGCGCGCGGAGCACTGGAGCTGAACGATTCACCGGCCCGGCTGCGCGTCGTTGCGTTCAACCGGCGGCTGGAGCTGGACGCCGCCGACCTGGAGCGCATCCGGCAGAGCGCGCTGAGCGGCACCGCGCCGGTCAACCTGCTCCGCCCGCGCGCCCGCAAGCTCCTCCTCGACGCACTCTGGGAGCGCTCCGGCGCGGCCGGCCGGCACTCCGACCCCGAACTCGCCGCCGAACTGCGCTCCTCCTTCGACGAGGACATCACCGGCGAGGACGACTTCATCGCGTTCCTCGACGCCTGGTGGCCCGAGCTGACCCCGCGCGCGGTCCTCGACGCGATGTCCGACGAACGGCGCCTGGGCCGCTGGGCGAGACGGGTCCTCAACCCCGGCGAAGTGCGCCGCACCGCCCGTTCACTGAAGCGCGACGGGTTGTCCGTGCACGACGTGGCGATGCTGGACGAACTCCGGGCGATCCTCGGCACCCCGGCCCGCCCGCGCCGCAAACGCGAGCTGGACCCGCTGGACCAGCTCACCGGACTCGACGAGCTGATGCCCGTACGGGAGGAGACGCGGCGCGAGCGGGCCGAGCGGCTCGCCGAGGAGCGGACCGAGTACGCGCACGTCATCGTCGACGAGGCCCAGGACCTCACCCCCATGCAGTGGCGGATGGTGGGCCGGCGCGGCCGGCACGCCACCTGGACGGTCGTCGGCGACCCTGCCCAGTCCTCCTGGTCCGACCCCGAGGAGGCCGCCGCGGCCCGCGACGAGGCGCTCGGCAGCCGTCCCCGCCGCCGCTTCACCCTCACCGTGAACTACCGCAACCCGGCCGAGATCGCCGAACTCGCCGCCAAGGTCCTCGCCCTCGCCATGCCCGGCGCCGAGTCCCCGACCGCCGTCCGCTCCACCGGCCTGCGGCCGCGTTTCGTGGCGACGGAGAGGGAACAGGGCGCCGCCGTACGCGGTTCCCTGGCCGGCACGGTCCGCGAGGAGGCCGCCCGGCTGCTCGCGCTGGTCGACGGCACGGTCGGCGTGGTCGTCGCCATGAACCGCCGCGAGGAGGCCCGCCGCTGGCTGGCCGGCCTCGGCGACCGCGTGGTGGCGCTCGGCAGCCTGGAGGCGAAGGGACTCGAATACGACGCCACGGTCGTCGTCTCACCCGCCGAGATCGCCGACGAGTCGCCCGCCGGCCTGCGCGTCCTGTACGTCGCCCTCACCCGCGCCACCCAGCAGCTCACGGTCGTCTCCACCGACCGGGACCAGCCGGACGGGTCGGGAGTGCCCGACCTGCTCCGGGAGTAGGGCGCCGCCGTCGCGGGGACCGTGTCACCGGCGGATTCCTGTGAAGTCTCCGGTGGGGAATGGCCTTACGCCATCCGTTTGTTAGCCTGGGTGTGACACCGGCCCGATCCAAGCCCCCGGGCCCAACCTTCGTCGCTACGAGCGACCACTTGCCGCGAGGCGAGCATGGCGGGCCGGTGTCATTGAACGAAGGAAGAGGCCCACGTCACCGTAAAGGTGACGTGGGCCTCTTCTCGTCATGAACAAAACGTTCGCAATCGGGGGTGGCTAACGCCTACCCGACAGTAGGTGCGACCATCGACGGCATACCCAGCGTCACGGTGAAAGCAGAGGAAGTCGGCCATGGCAACGGCGCCCAGCGTCTCCTACTCGATTACGGTCCGTCTGGAGGTGCCCGCGAGCGGAACCGCGGTCTCCCAGATCACCACGGCCGTGGAGTCAAGCGGGGGCTCGGTGACCGGCCTCGACGTCACCGCGTCCGGTCACGAGAAGCTCCGCATCGACGTCACCATCGCGGGGACCTCCACCGCGCACGGCGACGAGATCGTGGAGAAGCTGCGCGGCATCGAGGGCGTCAGCCTCGGCAAGGTCTCCGACCGTACGTTCCTCATGCACCTCGGCGGCAAGATCGAGATGCAGTCCAAGCACCCCATCCGCAACCGTGACGACCTGTCCATGATCTACACCCCGGGCGTCGCGCGGGTGTGCATGGCCATCGCGGAGAACCCCGAGGACGCGCGCCGCCTCACCATCAAGCGCAACTCCGTCGCGGTCGTCACCGACGGCTCGGCCGTGCTCGGCCTGGGCAACATCGGCCCCAAGGCCGCACTGCCGGTCATGGAGGGCAAGGCGGCCCTGTTCAAGCGGTTCGCCGGCATCGACGCCTGGCCGCTCTGCCTGGACACCCAGGACACCGACGCGATCGTCGAGATCGTCAAGGCCATCGCGCCCGGCTTCGCGGGCATCAACCTGGAGGACATCTCCGCGCCCCGCTGCTTCGAGATCGAGGCCCGGCTGCGCGAGGCCCTCGACATCCCCGTCTTCCACGACGACCAGCACGGCACCGCGATCGTGGTGCTGGCCGCGCTGACCAACGCGCTGCGGGTCGTCAACAAGGCGATCGGTGACGTACGGGTCGTCATGTCCGGAGCGGGCGCGGCCGGTACCGCCATCCTGAAGCTGCTGATCGCGGCGGGCGTCAAGAACGCGGTCGTCGCCGACATCCACGGTGTCGTGCACTGCGACCGCGAGGACCTGGTCGACGCCGCGGCCGACTCGCCGCTGCGCTGGATCGCCGACAACACCAACCCGGAGAACCTGACGGGCACGCTGAAGGAGGCCGTGCGCGGCGCCGACGTCTTCGTCGGGGTCTCCGCCCCGAACGTCATCGACGGCGACGACGTGGCCGCGATGGCCGACGGCGCGATCGTGTTCGCGCTCGCGAACCCCGACCCCGAGGTCGAGCCGGCCGTCGCCCGTCAGACGGCGGCCGTGGTGGCCACCGGCCGCTCGGACTTCCCGAACCAGATCAACAACGTGCTGGTCTTCCCGGGTGTCTTCCGCGGTCTGCTGGACGCGCAGTCCACCACCGTCAACACCGAGATGATGCTGGCCGCGGCGACCGCACTCGCGAACGTGGTGACCGAGGACGAGCTCAACCCGAACTACATCATCCCCAGCGTCTTCAACGACAAGGTCGCGGGTGCCGTGGCCGGCGCGGTACGCGACGCGGCGAAGGCCGCCGGCGTGACGGCGGCCTCGGCGTCGTAGCGGCGTAACGGCGTAGCGACATAGCGGCGCCGCTACGAACGCGTCGTAGCGGCGTAACGGGGTACCGGGTACCAGGTGCGGCGGTTGTGAGGATCGCCACGACCGGCCGCCCCCCGGCGCGTCGCGGAACTCGGCGCCTTCGGCGGCCGTTTATCGTGGCGGCCGGGTTCCGGGCCTGCGAGGCCCAGAGATCCGCCGCCGGGAGCGGACGGGGGCGTCACCCCGCTGACGCGGTGGCGCCTCTCGTGTGACTCCCAAGGGTGTTCTCGCGACTCCTACGGGTGCCGGATTGGCTTTCCCGCCGCAGGTAGGGGCAGGATGCGTCCCTGGGCGCGAGGGCCTGACGGCGGACCCGGGTCCGGGGACCCACCGGGGAACCTGGCAGCATCGGCTTCACCGTGCCCGATATGCGGCTCCGCCGCGTGGCACGCCTCAAACGGCAAGAAGAACACGGGAGTAACAACATGAACCGCAGTGAGCTGGTGGCCGCGCTGGCCGACCGTGCCGAGGTGACCCGCAAGGACGCCGACGCCGTTCTGGCCGCGTTCGCCGAGACCGTCGGCGAGATCGTCGCCAAGGGCGACGAGAAGGTCACCATCCCCGGCTTCCTGACCTTCGAGCGCACCCACCGTGCCGCTCGCACCGCGCGCAACCCGCAGACCGGCGACCCGATCCAGATCCCCGCCGGCTACAGCGTCAAGGTGTCCGCGGGCTCGAAGCTCAAGGAAGCCGCCAAGGGCAAGTAAGCCTTCGCGTACGCGACGGGATTGCGTACGAGGCTGAGCAACGCGAATGGGGCGGCCACCCGGTCAGGGTGGCCGCCCCATCGTCGTACGCGCGAACGCCGTGGCCGAGCGGTGCGCCCGCCTTACGCGGCGACGCCCGGCCGAGCGGTGCGCCCGAGGGCGTCTAGCCCAGCGCCTTGCCCGGCAGTTCGACCTTCGCGCCCAGCTCGACGAGCTTCTCCATGAAGTTCTCGTAGCCGCGGTTGATGAGGTCGATGCCGTGGACGCGGGAGGTGCCCTGGGCCGCGAGAGCGGCGATCAGGTAGGAGAAGCCGCCGCGCAGGTCGGGGATGACCAGGTCGGCGCCCTGGAGGCGGGTCGGTCCCGAGACGACCGCCGAGTGCAGGAAGTTGCGCTGCCCGAAGCGGCAGTTCGAGGCGCCGAGGCACTCGCGGTAGAGCTGGATGTGGGCGCCCATCTGGTTGAGCGCGGAGGTGAAGCCGAGGCGGGACTCGTAGACCGTCTCGTGGATGATGGACAGCCCGGTGGCCTGGGTGAGGGCGACGACCAGCGGCTGCTGCCAGTCCGTCTGGAAGCCGGGGTGCACGTCCGTCTCCAGCGCGATGGACTTCAACTGGCCGCCGGGGTGCCAGAAGCGGATGCCCTCGTCGTCGATCGCGAAGGCACCGCCCACCTTCCGGTAGGTGTTGAGGAACGTCATCATCGACCGCTGCTGGGCGCCACGGACGTAGATGTCGCCCTCGGTCGCCAGCGCCGCCGAGGCCCAGGACGCGGCCTCCAGACGGTCCGGCAGGGCCGCGTGGTTGTAGCCGCCGAGGGAGTCGACACCGGTGATGCGGATCGTCCGGTCGGTGTCCATGGCGATGATCGCGCCCATCTTCTGCAGTACGCAGATGAGGTCCTCGATCTCCGGTTCCACGGCCGCGTTGGCGAGTTCGGTGACGCCCTCCGCGAGCACGGCCGTCAGCAGCACCTGCTCGGTGGCGCCCACGGACGGGTACGGCAGCTGGATCTTCGTGCCGCGCAGCCGCTGCGGGGCCTCCAGGTACTGGCCGTCCGCACGCTTCTCGATCTTCGCGCCGAACTGCCGCAGCACCTCGAAGTGGAAGTCGATCGGCCGGCCGCCGATGTCACAGCCGCCGAGGCCCGGGATGAACGCGTGCCCGAGCCGGTGCAGCAGCGGGCCGCAGAACAGGATCGGGATGCGCGACGAGCCGGCGTGGGCGTCGATGTCGGCGACGTTGGCGCTCTCCACGTGCGAGGGGTCGAGGATCAGCTCGCCCGGCTCCTCGCCCGGACGGACCGTCACCCCGTGCAGCTGGAGCAGTCCGCGGACGACGCGCACGTCGCGGATGTCGGGAACGTTGCGCAGTCGACTTGGCGCACTGCCCAGCAGGGCGGCGACCATGGCCTTCGGTACGAGGTTCTTCGCACCGCGGACCCGGATCTCGCCCTCCAGCGGGGTGCCGCCGTGGACAAGCAGTACGTCGTCTGAGCCGTTGACGGTCATGTATCTCGCGTTCCGATGAGTGGGGCAGGGGGCCGAAGAGACAGAGTAATCGCCGCCCACCCCTCTCCCGTAAGCCCAGGGACCGCCCAGCCGCGTCATAGCCGTGTCACAACACATACCGTTCCTCATCGGGCACAACGGGTCACCGGAGGGGCTCCGCGCCCCGGCCGCCGCGCTCCGTCCCGCCGGTCCCGCAACAGCTCTCCGGTGGTGCCCTGACGGGCCGGTTCTCGCGGCGCGCGGTCCGTAATCACCCCTGAACCCGCATTGCCTCCCCCTCGGAGGCGAAGATGCGGGATCATGTCAGGCATGACCGAGGTGTCCTCGCTCACAGGGCGGTTGCTCGTGGCGACCCCCGCCCTGGCGGACCCGAACTTCGACCGTGCGGTGGTGCTCCTCCTCGACCACGACGAGAAGGGCTCCCTAGGCGTCGTCCTCAACCGGCCCACCCCGGTGGACGTCTGCGACATCCTGGAGGGCTGGGCGGATCTCGCCGGTGAACCCGGGGTGGTCTTCCAGGGCGGCCCGGTCTCGCTGGACTCCGCCCTCGGGGTCGCGGTGATCCCGGGCGGCGCGGTCGGCGAGCGTACCCCGCTCGGCTGGCGGCGGGTGCACGGCGCGATCGGGCTGGTGGATCTGGAGGCCCCGCCGGAGCTGCTGGCCTCGGCGCTCGGCTCGCTCAGGATCTTCGCCGGGTACAGCGGCTGGGGCCCGGGACAGCTGGAGGACGAGCTGGTGGAGGGCGCCTGGTACGTCGTCGAGTCGGAGCCCGGCGACGTCTCCTCGCCGTCCCCGGAGAGACTCTGGCGCGAGGTGCTGCGCCGCCAGCGCAACGAGCTGGCTATGGTCGCGACGTATCCGGACGACCCTTCGCTCAACTGATGGGCCCGGGCTTCAGTACCCTTGCTGTATGAGCACTCTTGAGCCCGAGCGCGGGACTGGTACCGGGACCCTCGTAGAGCCGACGCCGCAGGTGTCGCACGGCGACGGTGACCACGAGCGCTTCGCCCACTACGTCCAGAAGGACAAGATCATGGCGAGCGCCCTGGACGGGACGCCCGTCGTGGCGCTGTGCGGCAAGGTCTGGGTGCCCGGCCGCGATCCGAAGAAGTACCCCGTCTGTCCCATGTGCAAGGAGATCTACGAGTCCATGGGTGCCGGCGGCGACGGTGACCAGGGCAAGGACGGCGGCAAGTAGCCCGTCCGGTGGGCCCGGTGGAGTTCCCGGGTGTGACGTTTCCGTAGTGAGGCCCTCGGGGCGCGCCGCGCCGCGCCGCGAGGGCCTCGGCGCGTCCCGAAGCGGCGGGGGCCTCTTGCGGACGGGTTCGGGTAGTCCCTAGCCTCCGCGGTGTTGTGCAGAGTGAAACCCCCATTGCAGATGCTGCAACGTACGCTCGGAGGAACGCTGCATGAAGCTCGCCCCCCGACTCGCCGTACTGCTCACGGCCGCCGCCCTCGCGGGCTGCTCCTCCCAGAGCTCCGGCACCTCCTCCGGTAAGGACGAGAAGACCGGGACCCTGCGCGTCTGGCTCTTCCAGGAGGTCGACAACAAGCCGAAGGAACAGGTCGTCGACTCCGTCCTGGCGTCCTTCGAGAAGGCCCACAAGGGCGTCAGGGTCCGCGTCGAGTACATCCCCGTCGAGACCCGCGCCCGACGCGTCAAGGCCGCCTTCGACGACCCGAAGAGCGCCCCCGACCTCATCGAGTACGGCAACACCGACACCGCGGGCTATGTGAAGGACGGCGGACTCGCCGACGTCACCCGGGAGTTCACCTCCTGGAACGAGGCCAAGGACACCGACCCGACCGCCCGGCAGTCGGTGACCGTGGACGGCAGGATCTACGGCTCCCCGTTCTACGTCGGCGTCCGCGCGCTCTACTACCGCACCGACGTCTTCGATGAACTCGGTCTCCAACCCCCCAGTACCCTGGCCGAGTTGGTCACCACGGCGCGCACGATCCACGCCGCCCGGCCCGAGCTCTACGGCCTCGCGGTCGGCGGTGCCTACACCTACGGCGCGCTGCCGTTCATCTGGGCCAACGGCGGTGAACTCGCCACCGGGCGGGGCGGTTCGTACGCCTCCGCCATCGACAGCGCCGCCGCTCGCAAGGGCATCAAGGCGTACACCTCGCTCTTCGGCTCCGACAACTGCCCCGCCGCCCAGTGCGCGGGCATGGGCGGCAACGACACGGTGACCGCGTTCGCCGCCGGCAAGGCCGCCATGGCGATCGGCGGCGACTTCAGCCACCAGGCCGTCGAGGCGGGCAAGGTGAAGGGCGAGTACGCGGTCGTCCCGCTGCCCGGCGTGACCCCCGGCTCGGTGGCACCGGCGTTCGCCGGC
Organism: Streptomyces sp. NPDC005423; assembly: GCF_040606415.1. Classification (NCBI taxonomy): domain Bacteria; kingdom Bacillati; phylum Actinomycetota; class Actinomycetes; order Kitasatosporales; family Streptomycetaceae; genus Streptomyces; species Streptomyces sp. NPDC005423. The sequence goes on from NZ_JBEXET010000018.1 coordinate 23,675, forward strand.
GGCAACAACATCGGTGTCCTGAAAGGCACTTCGCACCGCACGCTCGCGGTCGGCCTGATGGAGAGCCTCACCTCGAAGACGACACAGGGCCGGCTCTTCGACGCGATGGGGTTCCTGCCGACCTTCTCCGACGTACGGGACCAGGTCGCGGCGGAGCAGCCCTTCGTGAAGCCGTTCGTGAAGACGCTCGCCTCCGGCACCAAGTTCGTCCCCGCGTCGCCCGCCTGGGCCCAGATCGACGCCTCGCTCGTGCTGCCGACCATGTTCCAGCAGGTCATCAGCGGCAAGAAGGACGTCGCCGCGGCTTCCGCGGACGCGGCCAAGAAGATGAACGACGCCTTCGGCTCCGCCGGGTGACGCCGGTGGTGCCCGGCGGCCCGGCGGCCCGGCGGTCGCGGAGCGTCGGCTCGCGCGGACCGGAGGCGACCGGTCACGAAGTTTCCCGGACTCGGCGGAGCGGTGAAGGACCGACATGACTGGCATGACTGACGCGAGCGGGACGGGCGTGAGCGGGGCGGGCGTGACTGACCTGATTCCGGCGCCTGTCGCCGTTGACGGCCCCGCCCGGGGCGCTTTCCCCTTCGGGCCGGACACCACCCTGTGGGGCGCGCCCGGCACCGAGACCACGCAACGCTGGCTGCGGGCCACCCTCGGCGCCGCCCTCGCGCTGCCGCTGCCGCCGGGCCGCGACGGCGCCCGCGACGGCGTCACGCTGCGCCTCGACGACACCCTGCCCACGGAGGCGTACCGCCTGGAGGTGACCGCCGACCGGGGTGTCGTGCTCACGGGCGGCAGCCCCGCCGGGGTCTTCTGGGGCGCCCAGACGCTGCGTCAACTGCTCGGACCAGCAGCCTTCCGGCGCGCTCCCGTCCGGCCCGGCACCACCCACGGCGTACCCCAGCAGACCATCGAGGACGCGCCCCGCTTCCCCTGGCGCGGGCTCATGCTCGACGTCGCCCGGCACTTCATGCCCAAGGAAGGCGTCCTGCGCTATCTGGACCTGATGGCCGCGCACAAACTGAACGTGTTCCACTTCCACCTGACGGACGACCAGGGCTGGCGGGTCGAGATCGAGCGGCATCCGAAGCTGACCGGGATCGGCTCCTGGCGGACGCGCACGAAATTCGGCCACCGCGCCTCACCGCTGTGGGAGGAGAAGCCGCACGGCGGCCACTACACCCAGGACGACATCCGCGAGATCGTCGCCTACGCCGCCGGGCGGCATATCACCGTGGTCCCCGAGATCGACGTACCGGGACACTCGCAGGCCGCCATCGCCGCGTATCCGGAACTCGGCAACACCGATGTCATCGACACCACTTCCCTCTCCGTCTGGGACTCCTGGGGGATCTCTCCGAACGTACTCGCCCCCACTGACAACACCCTGCGGTTCTACGAGGGGGTGTTCGAGGAAGTGCTCCAACTCTTCCCCTCGGAGTTCATCCACATCGGCGGCGACGAATGCCTCAAGGACCAGTGGCGGCGGTCGCCCGCCGCGCAGGCGCGCATCGGCGAACTCGGACTCGCCGACGAGGACGCGTTGCAGTCCTGGTTCGTCGGACACTTCGCCACCTGGCTCTCCGCGCGCGGGCGCAGGCTCGTCGGCTGGGACGAGATCCTCGAAGGCGGCCTCGCCGACGGGGCGGTGGTGTCGTCCTGGCGCGGCTACGAGGGCGGGATCACGGCCGCCCGCGCGGGCCACGACGTCGTCATGTGCCCCGAGCAGCACGTCTACCTGGACTGGCGGCAGGCCCCCGGTGCGGACGAACCGGTGCCCATCGCCCATGTGCGCACCCTGGAGGACGTGTACCGCTTCGAACCGGTTCCCGAGCGGCTCACCGAGGCCGAGGCCCGCCATGTCCTCGGCACCCAGGCCAACGTCTGGACGGAGGTGATGGAGGATCACGCACGCGTGGACTACCAGACCTTCCCCCGGCTCGCCGCCCTCGCCGAGGTGGCCTGGAGCTCCCTGCCCGCCCCGGCGGAGCGGGACTTCGCCGATTTCGAGCGGCGGATGCGCGCCCACTACCGGCGGCTCGACGCCCTCGGCGTCGCCTACCGCCCGCCCGCCGGACCGCATCCGTGGCAGCGGCGCCCCGGAGTGCCCGGCCGCCCGAAGGACGGTCCGCCCGCCAACAGGTAGGGGAGAAAGGCCCCATGGTCACCGAAGAGCGTCAATCCACCCGCACCGGTGAAGTCACGGGAAAACATGCCATCTCGCCGGTGAAACGGGCGAATGCCTCCTAGCGGACCCCGGCGTTCGGGTCTTGCGAAGATGTGCCAGAGTTGCCACGTCCGCCCTGTCAGCACGTACCGTACGGCAGCACAGGTGGGACCACGTGGCACCAGGTGGGGCAGCGGGAAGGGGCAGCCGGTTTGACCACGCACGCACCGCAGGCGGGGCAGTCCGTGACGCTGCCCACGACACTCGACGAAGCCGTCGCGGCACTCGCCGCCGTACCCGCCGCCGTGCCCGTGGCGGGCGGCACCGACCTCATGGCCGCCGTCAACTCCGGGCAGCTCAGGCCCGCCGCCCTGGTCGGCCTCGGCCGGATCAGCGAGATCCGCGGCTGGCAGTACCAGGACGGACACGCGCTGCTCGGCGCCGGCCTCACGCTCGCCCGCATGGGCCGCCCCGACTTCGCCGCCCTCATCCCGGCGCTCGCCGCCTCCGCGCGCGCAGCCGGCCCCCCGCAGATCCGTAACGCGGGCACCCTGGGCGGCAACATCGCCTCGGCCGCGCCCACCGGGGACGCGCTGCCCGTACTGGCCGCCCTGGAGGCCACGCTCATCATCGCGGGGCAGGGCGGCGCCCGCCGGGAGATCCCGGTGTCGCACCTGCTGGCCGGTGTCGAGATGCTGCGCGGCGGCGAACTCATCGGCTACGTGCGCGTGCCGCTGCTGCACGCCCCGCAGGTCTTCATGAAGGCCACCGGCCGGACCGGCCCCGGGCGTTCGGTCGCCTCCGTCGCCGTCGTCCTCGACCCCGCCCGGCGCGGGGTCCGGTGCGCGGTGGGCGCCATAGCGCCGATGCCCCTCAGACCCCTGGACGCCGAGCAGTGGGTGGCCCGGCTGATCGACTGGGACAACAGCCGCACCATCGTCCCCGAGGCGCTGCGGGCCTTCGGGGAGTACGTCGCCGCGGCCTGCATCCCCGACCCGGCCCCGGCCGAGGACGGCTCCGTGGAACAGCTTCCGCCCGCCGTACTGCACCTGCGGCGCACCGTCGCCGCACTGGCCCGACGAGCACTCGGGAGGGCGCTGTCGTGACCGACGACCAGCACGGAGAGGGCAGGCCCCGGAGCGGCGGCCGCTGGGACCCGCTCCCCCAGGGGGACTACGACGACGGTGCCACCGCCTTCGTGAAACTCCCCGAAGGCGGCATCGACGCCCTCCTGGCCGCCGACAGCCCGCTGGCGGCGCCGGGCCACGGCTACGTGCCGCCGCACATCACGGCCTCCCACCCGGTGGACACCGGCACCGACCCGGCGTCCTCGGGCGGCTGGGGGGTGCCCGCCGAGGGCGTCCAGTGGCCCGAACCGAACGCCGCGCCCCACCAGGGCGGCGCCGACGACCGCTTCACCTACCGGCCCCCCTCCACCGGCCAGTGGACCTTCGAGGACACCAACGCGCGGGAGGCGGGCGGTCCGCCCGGTCACGACGTGACCGGACAGTGGTCGATCCCGGTCGCCGACGGTGAACTGCCCGACGAATCGGGCGAGTTCACCACGTCGGCCCTGGTCGAGCAGTGGGGCGGCACCCCGCCCGCCACCCTGCCCGGCGGCGCGGCGGCGCCCTGGGCGACCGAGGCCGCGGGACAGCCGTGGGGCGAACAGGCGTCGGCGGCCGAGGTCACCGACCGGATCGCCGCGCACCCGGACGAGCGGTCCGGGGCCGAGGCCGCCGCGGAGGCGCCGGCCGCCACCCGCCCGCCCGCGGAGCCCTACGGCGATCCCCGGTCCGACCTGTACACGCACGGCCGCGGCGAGGCCTACCCGGACCCGGACGCCTACGCGGACCGGTACGAGAACCCGGCCGCCGCTGCGGACACCGCCCCGGCCGCCGCCCGGCTCCCGGACGCGGCACCGCGGTCCGCGCCGGCCACCGACGAACCCTCCGGACCCGCCGACTCCGCCCCGCACCACGAGGTCTCCCCACCCGCCGAGCCCTTCGAATCCGCGGAGCCCGCCGAGTTCTTCGCGCCCCCCGAGTCCGCCGCGGCCCCCGAGCCGGTCGAGTCGTCCGCGTACGAGGAAGGTCTCGCCGAAGGCCCTGAGGGCCCTGCAGAGCCTCCCGCGGCGGCCGACGGGACCGACGATGCCCCCGGCGGCCCGGAGACCGTTGAGGCGGCCGTGACGCCCGACGGGCCCGACGGTTCCGACGCTTCCGACAGGGCCGCCGCCCGGCCGTCCGCGTCGTCCGGCGAGGAACACCCGCTCGCCTCCTACGTGTTGCGGGTCAACGGCGTCGACCGGCCCGTCACCGACGCCTGGATCGGCGAGTCGCTGCTCTACGTACTGCGCGAGCGGCTCGGCCTCGCGGGCGCCAAGGACGGCTGCTCGCAGGGCGAGTGCGGAGCGTGCAACGTCCAGGTCGACGGCCGGCTCGTCGCCTCCTGCCTGGTCCCCGGCGTCACCGCCGCCGGCTCCGAGGTCCGCACCGTGGAGGGCCTCGCCGTCGACGGCCGGCCCTCCGACGTGCAGCGCGCGCTCGCCAAGTGCGGTGCCGTGCAGTGCGGTTTCTGCGTACCCGGGATGGCGATGACCGTGCACGACCTCCTGGAGGGCAACCCCGCACCCACCGAACTGGAGGCGCGCCAGGCCCTGTGCGGCAACCTGTGCCGCTGCTCCGGCTACCGGGGTGTCCTGGACGCCGTACAGGAAGTGGTCGCCGAACGCGAGGCGCACGCCGCCGCAGCCGAACCCGAGCCGGACGGCGACGAGGCGCGCATCCCCCACCAGGCGGGTCCCGGAGCCGGCGGTGTCAACCACTCGGCCTTCGAGTCCCCGCGCAGGCACGACCAGGCGTACGGCCAGGACGGAGGCCAGGCGTGAGCAGCGAAACCGCCACCGTGACCACAGCCGTAGAGGCCGTCACCGCCCCGGAGCCGCCGCCGCACGGACTCGGCGTCGACCTCCCGGCCGCCGACGCCCGCGCCAAGACCGAGGGCACCTTCCCGTACGCGGCCGACCTGTGGGCCGAGGGCCTCCTGTGGGCGGCCGTCCTGCGCTCGCCACACCCGCACGCGCGGATCCTGTCCATCGACACCTCCCACGCGCGCGACATGCCCGGCGTACGGGCCGTCATCACCCACGAGGACGTGCCCGGGGCCACCGTGTACGGCCGGGGCACCGCCGACCGCCCGGTCTTCGCCTCCGAGGTCGTACGCCACCACGGCGAGCCCATCGCCGCCGTCGCCGCCGACCACCCGGACACCGCCCGCATGGCCGCGGCGGCCGTCGTCGTCGAGTACGAGGTCCTCGACCCGGTCACCGACCCGGAGCAGGCCTTCGAGGCCGAACCGCTGCACCCCGACGGCAACTTGATCCGGCACATCCCGCTGCGCCACGGCGACCCGGATGCGGTCGGCGAGATCGTCGTCGAGGGCCTCTACCGCATCGGCCGCCAGGACCCCGCCCCGATCGGCGCCGAGGCCGGGCTCGCCGTGCCCCGCCCCGACGGCGGCGTCGAGCTCTACCTCGCCTCCACCGACCCGCACACCGACCGCGACACCGCCGCCGCCTGCTTCGGCCTGGAGCCCGAGCGCGTCAAGGTCGTCGTCACCGGAGTGCCCGGCGCCACCGCCGACCGCGAGGACCAGGGGTTCCAACTCCCGCTCGGCCTGCTCGCGTTGAGGACCGGCTGCCCGGTCAAACTCACCGCCACGCGCGAGGAGTCCTTCCTCGGCCACACCCACCGCCACCCCACCCTGCTGCGCTACCGCCACCACGCGGACGAGGACGGCCGGCTGGTCAAGGTCGAGGCCCAGGTGCTGTTGGACGCGGGCGCCTACGCCGACACCTCCGCCGAAGTGCTGGCCGCCGCGGTCTCCTTCGCCTGCGGCCCCTACGTCGTCCCGAACGCCTTCATCGAGGGCTGGGCCGTACGCACCAACAACCCGCCCTCCGGGCACGTCCGCGGCGAGGGCGCCATGCAGGTGTGCGCCGCCTACGAGGCCCAGATGGACAAGCTCGCCAAGAAGCTCGCCGTGGACCCGGCCGAGCTGCGCCTGCGCAACGCCATGGCCACCGGCGACGTCCTGCCGACCGGCCAGACGGTGACCTGCCCGGCGCCCGTCGCCGAACTTCTCCAGGCGGTACGGGACTTCCCGCTGCCCGCGCTGCCCAAGGACACCCCCGAGGAGGAGTGGCTGCTGCCCGGCGGCCTGGAGGGCGCGGGCGAACCGGGCGCGGTGCGCCGGGGCGTCGGCTACGGACTCGGCATGGTCCACATGCTCGGCGCGGAGGGCGCGGACGAGGTCTCCACCGCCACCGTGAAGGTCCACGACGGCATCGCGACCGTGCTGTGCGCGGCCGTCGAGACCGGCCAGGGCTTCACCACGCTCGCCCGGCAGATCGTCCAGGAGACCCTCGGTATCGACGAGGTGCACGTCGCGCCCGTGGACACCGACCAGCCGCCCGCGGGACCCGGCTGCCGCGGACGCCACACCTGGGTCTCAGGCGGCGCGGTCGAACGGGCCGCGAAGATGGTCCGCACCCAGCTGCTGCAACCGCTGGCGCACAAGTTCGGCATGTCCACCGAGCTGCTCCAGATCACCGACGGCAAGATCACCTCGTACGACGGGGTCCTCTCCACCACCGTCACCGAGGCCATGGACGGCAAGGAACTGTGGGCCACCGCCCAGTGCCGCCCCCACCCCACCGAGCCCCTGGACGAGGCGGGCCAGGGCGACGCCTTCGTGGGGCTCGCCTTCTGCGCGATCCGCGCGGTGGTCGACGTCGACATCGAACTCGGCTCCGTACGGGTCGTGGAACTCGCCCTCGCCCAGGACGTGGGCCGCATCCTGAACCCGGCCCAGCTGGTCGCGCGCATCGAGGGCGGCGTCACCCAGGGCGTGGGCATCGCCCTGACCGAGAACCTGCGCACCGCGCGCGGACTGATCCGCCACCCCGACCTCACCGGCTACGCCCTGCCCACCGCCCTCGACGTCCCCGACATCCGGATCGTCAAACTCGTCGAGGAGCGCGACGTGGTCGCCCCCTTCGGCGCCAAGGCGGTCAGCGCGGTCCCGGTCGTCACCTCCCCGGCGGCGATCGCCTCCGCCGTACGCTCCGCCACCGGCCGCCCGGTCAACCGCCTGCCGATCCGGCCGCAGGCGGCGGTGGTGACGGGCCAGTAGCCCGCTCCCGGCGGAGGGGTGCGCGACGGCCTGTACTCGCTGGTCGGAGCCGTTGTCAGTGGTGCGGCGTACTGTGCTGGTCAGTGGGATTCACGGAGACTTCCAGCTCTCCGGACACCGACACCGCACGGGGGACGATTCATGCGCGGGGGAGCGATGAGCACGACCGACGCCGGCACCACGGCGGTCATCTGGACCGAGGACGACCTCGATCCGTACGTCAAGCACGCGGCGGCGCGCCGCCGGCCGACCGTCCTGAGCGGCCGGTTCGCTCCCTACGACAGCCATTTCGTCCCCTACGACAGCCAGTCGACCTCCGACGGCAGCCACTGCGCCTCCTACGACGGCCATGTCGGCCCGAGGCCGGCGACACGGGCCTCCTGGCGGCTGCTGACGGTCTTCGAGGAGAACACCCGCGGCGAGGTGCCGCCGTACCGGAAGGTGGCGGCCCTGATCCGCCCGCTGGCCCTGGCGGTGGGTCCCGGCACCGCGTCGGGGCTGACCCTGGACGTCCCGGCCCGCCTGCTGGACGAGGAGTTCGGCCGGGGCCGGGTCGCCCGCTTCGAGGACGTCGACTTCCCCGCCACGCTCACCCACGAGCCGACCCGCCGATTCCTGCGCGAGACGGGCCTGCCCGTGGACGCCTTCCTCTTCCACCTGGACACCGACGTCCCGCTCCCCACCCTCGCGGAGTTCCACGAGGACGAGCCCGACGCGGAACTCCCGCCCCGCGCTGACCAGTTGATCCGCCTCGGCCGGCTCGTCGAGGACAACAGCCTGGTCGTGGACGGCGAGACGGCCGCGATCCTCAACTGGAGCGAGTCCGAGGCCACGCTGCACCCGCTCAACAGGGACGTCTCCGCCCTCGCCGTCACCCTCTGGCTCCTCCACCGCGAGAGAACGATCGACGCCGGCCTGCCGGCCGAGCTGACGGAAGAGGCGTACGACCAGCTCGCCACGACGATGCTCCGGACCCTGTCCACGATCGACCCGACCGGCCCCACGCGTGCGTGGCCCCCGGCGGACGCGAGACCGCCGGCAACGGCCCACGTGCCGCCGCTGCGGTGACCGGCCGAAGGGCGGCCCCTCCGAAGAGGTGCCGCCCTTCTTGTTCTGCCTGGTCAGGCCGCTCAGAGGCCGTGGCGGGAATCGAACCCGCGTAACTCGCTTTGCAGGCGAGTCCCTGAGCCACTCGGGCACACGGCCAGGTCGGGGAGGGAGACCGGGGGCTTCCGTTCCGAACTTGGTGACTCGACCGTAGGGCCGGGGCGGGGGCGGGCTCAAGAGCGGCGGCGGTGCCGCAACGGGACTGCCACACGCCGTTCACGAACGGGACCGGCGGCGACGCCGCGTTCGCCGCGCTGGGCGGCGGCTCGGTCACCCACGCGGCCGGCCCGGCCGACGCCTCCCGCCCCGCCGCCTACGCCGCCGTGTTCCTGCCGATGGCGGCGGTCGCGCTGCTGGGCGCCTGGGTGACCACACGGCTGCGCGAGCACCGGCCCGGGAACGGGAGGGCGCCGGCCACCGGGGCGGCGTGACCCGAGCGGCGTGACCGGCGCGGGCGTGGAGGTTGTGACGTCAGTCCCATCGGGGGGTGCCCGGGCATCGTGCGCGCGGTGACGGCGGTGGGGCGCCGGTAGGGTGGCCCGGTTGTCATACGTAGCCGAGCCGCCTATCCCCGAACCCGGAGACCGTGACTACTACCGCCTCCTCCGCCTCGTCCCACCACCTCTCTCCCGCCTTCCCCGGCCGCGCCCCCTGGGGCACCGCCGGCAAGCTGCGCGCCTGGCAGCAGGGTGCGATGGAGAGGTATGTCCAGGAGCAGCCGCGCGACTTCCTCGCGGTCGCCACCCCGGGCGCCGGGAAGACGACCTTCGCGCTGACGCTGGCGTCCTGGCTGCTGCACCACCATGTCGTGCAGCAGGTGACCGTGGTCGCGCCCACCGAGCACCTGAAGAAGCAGTGGGCGGAGGCCGCCGCGCGGATCGGGATCAAACTCGACCCGGAGTACAGTGCCGGGCCGCTCGGCAAGGACTACCACGGCATCGCCGTCACCTACGCCGGTGTCGGCGTCCGCCCGATGCTGCACCGCAACCGCGTCGAGCAGCGCAAGACCCTGGTGATCCTCGACGAGATCCACCACGCCGGTGACTCCAAGTCGTGGGGCGAGGCCTGCCTGGAGGCCTTCGAACCGGCCACCCGGCGGCTCGCGCTGACCGGTACGCCGTTCCGTTCCGACACCAACCCCATCCCGTTCGTGACGTACGAGGAAGGCAACGACGGGATCCGCCGGTCGTCCGCCGACTACACCTACGGCTACGGCTCCGCGCTCTCCGACGGTGTCGTGCGGCCGGTCATCTTCCTCTCCTACAGCGGCAACATGCGCTGGCGGACCAAGGCCGGCGACGAGATCGAGGCCCGGCTCGGCGAGCCGATGACGAAGGACGCGGTCAGCCAGGCCTGGCGCACCGCCCTCGATCCGCGCGGCGAGTGGATGCCGAGCGTGCTGCGCGCCGCCGACCAGCGGCTGACCGAGGTCAGGAAGGGCATCCCGGACGCCGGCGCGCTCGTCATCGCCACCGACCAGGAACAGGCCCGCGCCTACGCCAAGTTGATCCGCGACATCACCGGGAGCCGGGCGACCCTCGTGCTCTCCGACGACTCCGGCGCCTCGGCCCGCATCGACGCGTTCAGCGCGAGCGACGACCGGTGGATGGTCGCCGTACGCATGGTGTCGGAGGGCGTCGACGTGCCCCGGCTCGCCGTCGGGGTCTACGCCACCACCATCTCCACCCCGCTCTTCTTCGCCCAGGCGGTCGGCCGGTTCGTGCGGTCGCGCCGGCGCGGCGAGACCGCCTCCGTCTTCCTCCCCACCGTCCCCGACCTCCTCACCTTCGCCAACGAGATGGAGGTCGAGCGCGACCACGCCCTCGACAAGCCGAAGAAGGAGGGCGAGGAGGACCCGTACGCCGAGTCCGAGAAGGAGATGGAGGAGGCGAACAAGGAGCAGGACGAGGAGACCGGCGAGCAGGAGCAGTTCGCCTTCGAGGCGCTGGAGTCCGAGGCCGTCTTCGACCGGGTCCTCTACGACGGTGCCGAGTTCGGCATGCAGGCCCACCCCGGGAGCGAGGAGGAGCGGGACTACCTCGGCATCCCGGGACTCCTCGAACCCGACCAGGTCCAGCTGCTGCTCCAGAAGCGGCAGGCCCGGCAGATCGCGCACAGCCGCAAGAAGCCGGACGACCAGGCCGACCTGCTGGAGCTGCCCGCCGAGCGGCGGCCGGTCGTCTCGCACAAGGAGATGATGGAGCTGCGCAAGCAGCTCAACACGATGGTCGCCGCCTACGTCCACCAGAGCGGCAAACCGCACGGCGTCATCCACACCGAGCTGCGCCGGGTCTGCGGCGGCCCGCCGAGCGCCGAGGCCACGGCGGGCCAGTTGCGCCAGCGCATCGCCAAGGTCCAGGAGTGGGCCACCCGGATGCGCTGACCCGCCCCGCGCGACGAGGACTCCGTCGCAGGTCAGGACGGATCGGGACGAAGCGACGGCGTCCGTACCGGGGGGTGCCCGGATTCTGGACGGTGACTTCCGCTCAGCGAACCGCCTTCGCTACTGTCCCGCTACGCACACGCCCCGTGGCAGCGCCGCCGCGGAGCGCAGCCGTGCAGCGGCCGGGCCCGGACACGCCGGGCCGTCTCGCTGACCGGCGGCCTCTGTAGCGCGTCACTGACGGGACTCGGTGACGCATCCGCCGCGAGGGGGCCGCCGACCTCACCACATAAGGAGTGGGCGTCGTGACCGCGGAGACCTCTCAGACGCTCGACCGGGGACTGCGGGTCCTCAAACTGCTGGCCGACACCGACCACGGGCTGACCGTCACCGAGCTGTCCACCAAACTGGGCGTGAACCGGACCGTCGTGTACCGGTTGCTCGCCACCCTCGAACAGCACGCCCTGGTACGCCGTGATCTGGGCGGCCGGGCCCGGGTCGGGCTCGGGGTGCTGCGGCTGGGGAGCCAGGTGCATCCCCTGGTACGGGAGGCGGCGCTGCCCGCGCTGCGCTCGCTGGCCGAGGACATCGGGGCGACCGCGCACCTGACGCTGGTCGACGGCCCGGAGGCCCTCGCGGTCGCCGTCGTCGAACCGACGTGGACGGACTACCACGTCGCCTACCGCGCCGGGTTCCGGCATCCGCTGGACCGGGGGGCCGCGGGCCGGGCGATCCTGGCGGCCCGGCGGCCGCCGCCGGACGACCCCGGCTACACCCTCACCCACGGCGAACTGGAGGCCGGGGCCAGCGGTGCCGCCGCGCCGCTCCTCGGGGTGACGGGCGTCGAGGGCAGCGTCGGTGTCGTGATGCTCGCGGAGGCGGTGCCCGAACGGGTCGGCCCCCGGGTCGTGGAGGCGGCCCGGGAGGTGGCGGAGGCCCTGCGCTGATCCGGGCCGGCGGCCACGGGCGGCCGACCGGCCCCCGGCCGCCGGTGACCCTCGCGTTAGATTGACCCCGTGCTGCTCTCTCGCCTCTCCGGCCTCACGCGCCCCCGGGCCGTCGCCGTCTGCGCCCTGCCCGTCGTGGCCCTGCTCGCCACGGCGGGGCTGGCGCCGCTGCCGTTGTCGCTGGCGCAGCCCGGTCTGACGGCGAACGTGCTCGGGGAGAACAAGGGCACCCCCGTGATCACGATCTCCGGAGCGCCGGTGCGCCGGACCAGCGGCCAGCTGCGGATGACGACGATCGAGGCCACCGGCCCCGACCAGCGGATCTCGCTGAGCGACGCGATCGGCGCGTGGTTCGACACGGACCGGGCGGTGATGCCGCGCGACTCGGTCTATCCGAGCGGTGACAGCGTCAAGGAGATCGAGCGGCACAACTCGGAGCAGATGAGGCAGTCGCAGGACGCGGCGACCGAGGCGGCCCTCACCTACCTGCACCTCAGCGACAAGAACATCAAGGTCACCCTCACGCTGGCCGACGTCGGCGGCCCCAGCGCCGGTCTGCTGTTCACCCTCGGCATCATCGACAAGCTGGCCGGCGACGGCTCCGGCGGCGACCTCACGGGCGGGCGCGCCATCGCCGGTACGGGCACCATCGCGGCCGACGGCACAGTCGGCGCGGTCGGCGGAGTGGCCCTCAAGACGCAGGCCGCGCACCGCGACGGCGCGACGGTCTTCCTGGTCCCGAAGGCGGAGTGCGCCGACGCCCGGACCAACCTGCCCAAGGGCCTGCGCCTGGTCCCGGTGACCTCCCTGAAGACCACGGTGGACACCCTCGACGCCCTGAAGAAGGGCGGCGGTTCGGTCCCGAGCTGCTGACCCCCTCCTACTTCACCAGCCCCTCCGTCTTCATCCAGTCCAGCGCCACCTCGTGCGGGTCCTCCCCGTCGACGTCCACCCTGGCGTTCAGGGTGCGGGCCACCGTGTTGTTCAGCTTCTTCGTGACCGGGGCCAGGACCTCGGCGATCGCCGGCCACTTCTTCAGGGCCTTGGTGTTGATCTCGGGGGCCGCGTTGTAGTTGGGGAAGAACTTCTTGTCGTCGGCCATCACCGCGAGGTTCATCGACTTGATGCGGCCGTCGGTGGTGAAGACCTCGCCGTAGGTGCAACTGCCCTTCGCCACCTGGGTGTAGATGATCCCGGTGTCCATCTGCGTGGCGTTCTTCGCCGGGATTCTCATGCCGTACGCCTTCTCCAGGCCCGGCAGCCCGTCCGCGCGGTTGGCGAACTCGCCCTCCACGCACAGCGTCACCGCGCCCGGGTCCTTCCTGGACAGGGCGGCCACCTCGGAGAGCGTCCGCGTCCCGTACTTCTTGAAGTTGGCCTGGTTCATCGCGAGCGCGTAGGTGTTGTTGAGGGTCGAGGGGGGCAGCCAGGTCACGCCGTTGCGCAGGTCCGCGTCGCGTACCGCCCGCCACTGCCGCTCGGGGTCGGGGATCGGTCTGCTGTTGCCGAGGTAGGTGATCCACGCGGTGCCGGTGTACTCGTACATCCCGTCCGCGGTGCCGCTTCTGACCGCCTCCCGCGCGCCGATCGAACCCTGGATGCCGGTCCGGTCGAGGACCTCCGCGCCGGCCGCCTCGAAGGCGATGCCCATCATCGCGCCGAGGATCAGCTGCTCGGTGAACTCCTTGGAGGTGACGGTGAGACGGGCGCCCTTGAGGGGCTCGCCCCGGCCGACGGTGCCGGGCTTCACGTCGTCGACCATCGGGGAGCCGCTGGTCAGCCCGCAGCCGGAGACGACGATCAGCGCGCCGGCCGTCAGCAGACAGGTCCGCTTCACGTATCCACCTCCAACCCCCGTGGCCGCAGCATCAGTTCGGCCAGCGAGGCCAGCCAGTCCACCAGCAGGGCGAGCGCGATGGTGAGGACCGAGCCGAGGACGAGGACCGGCATCCGCTGGGTGGTGATCCCGGTGGTGATCAGCACCCCGAGGCCGCCGCCCCCGCCGAAGGTCGCCAGCGTCGCCGTACCGACGTTGAGGACGAGCGCCGTACGGACGCCCGCCAGGATCAGCGGGACGGCCAGTGGGAGTTCGACCCGGGTCAGCACCCCGAGAGGGGACATGCCGATGCCGCGGGCCGCCTCCATCAGTGTGGGGTCGTTGGCCTTCAGGCCCGCGATGGTGTTGGAGAGCACCGGCAGGATGGCGTAGACGATGATGCCGATCAGGGCGGCCTTCTCGCCGATGCCGAGCCAGATCACCAGCAGCGCCAGCAGTCCGATCGCCGGGGTCGCCTGACCCATGTTGGCGAACGCCATCGCCACCGGCACGGCCCGGCGGAACGCGCCGCGGGTCAGCAGGATGCCCAGCGGGATCGCGATGACGAGCACGAAGAACGTGGAGATCACGGTCAGCCGGATCTGCTGCCAGAGCGCTTTGGAGACCTGGCCGTTGGAGAGCGCGTTCTCGGAGATCGGGTCCAGCCGCGCCTGGTGGAACCAGAGCCAGGTGGCGAGCAGGACCGCCACCAGCACCGCCGGCAGGAAGGTCAGCTGCTGCCAGGTGATGCGGCGGCTCGGCCGGGCGGGGGAGCGGACCGGGGCCCCGGTCCCGTCCCGCTCCGTGGGGCGCGGTTCCGCCGTGTCCGTGTCCGTGTCCAGGTCCGGTCCGGGAATGGTCACCGCGCCCGCTCCTCCCCTCCGGCGCCCTCCTGCTCGGCGTGCGTCCGCTCGGCCCGGGTCGCGTCCAGTTCGTGCTGGGCCTCCAGCGCCTCCAGCCGGTCCGCGTCCAGCAGTTCGTGCACCGAGTTCATCAGCGTCTCCATGTCGACGACCCCCGTGTACTCGCCGCGCCGCCCGGTCACCGCGACCCGGCCCGCGTTGTCCGTCAGGACGGCCTCCAGCGCGTCCCGCAGGGTCGCGTCCCGGGTCACCGTGTCGTGCACCAGCGTGCCGGCCCGGGCCAGCGAGCCCCGGGCGCGCATCATGTCGCCGCGCCGCAGCCACTTGTAGGGCCGGCCGCGCTTGTCGAGCAGCAAAACCTCGTTGGTGCCGCTGGCCCGCAGCCGGTTGAAGATCTCCTGGAGCGGGTCGTCGACGGTCACCGTGGGGTAGTCGGTGACCTCCACATCCCGCACCCGGGTCAGGTTGAGCCGCTTCAGGGCCGCCCCGGCGCCCACGAACCCGGACACGAAGTCGTCCGCCGGGTTGGTCAGGATCGCCTCGGGGGTGTCGAACTGGGCGATGTGCGAGCGTTCCCGCAGGACCGCGATCCGGTCGCCCAGCTTGATCGCCTCGTCGAAGTCGTGGGTGACGAACACGATCGTCTTGTGCAGCTCGTGCTGGAGCCGGATCAGCTCGTCCTGGAGGTGGTCGCGGGTGATCGGGTCGACCGCGCCGAACGGCTCGTCCATCAGCAGCACCGGCGGATCCGCCGCCAACGCCCTTGCCACGCCCACCCGTTGCTGCTGGCCGCCGGAGAGCTGGCGCGGATAGCGGCCGTGGAACTCGCCCGGGTCCAGCCCGACGAGGTCGAGCATCTCCTCGACCCGGTCCCTGGTCCGGGACGTGGACCAGCCGACCATCCTCGGCACCAGCGCGATGTTCTGGGCGACCGTCATGTGCGGGAAGAGGCCGCTGGACTGGATCGCGTAGCCGATCTTGCGGCGCAGCCGTACCGGGTCGATGTCGGTGACGTCCTCGCCGCCGATACGGATCCGGCCGCCGGTCGGCTCGATCAGGCGATTGATCATCTTCAGCGTCGTCGACTTGCCGCACCCCGAGGGGCCGACGAGGATCACGATCTCGCCCGCCTTGATCTCCATGGTGACGCTCTCCACGGCCGGGTCGGCGCTGCCCGGGTACCGCTTGGTGAGGTTCTCCAGCTCGATGGAGGCGCCGGAGGCCGTCGTCTCAGACACGGATCCCCCTGGGAATGGTCAGCCGTCCGACGAGGACGTACGCGGCGTCGAACAGCAGCGCCAGGATGATGATCCCGATCGTGCCCGCGAGCACCTGGTTGAGGGCGTTCGCGCTGCCCAGCGACCCGATGCCACGGAAGATCTCGTTGCCGAGGCCGGGCCCGGAGGCGTAGGCGGCGATGGCCGCGATGCCCATCAGCATCTGGGTGGAGACCCGGATGCCGGTGAGGATCGGCGGCCAGGCCAGCGGGAGTTCGACCCGCGTCAGCCGCATCGGCCGGGACATCCCGATGCCTGTCGCCGCGTCCACCAGCGAGGGATCGACCCCGCGCAGGCCCACGATCGCGTTCCGCACGATCGGCAGCAGCCCGTAGAGCGTCAGCGCGATCACGGTGGGCGGCACGCCCAGCCCCACGACCGGGATGAGCAGACCGATCATGGCGAGCGAGGGGACGGTCAGGATCGTCGAGGTGGTCGTGGTGGCCAGGCTGCCGGCCCACTCGCTGCGGTAGGTGAGGACCCCGATCAGCACCCCCGCCAGGGTGGCCACGACCATGCACTGGAAGACCACGCTGGCGTGCTGGTAGGCGTCGGTGAGCAGTTGCTGGTGACGGTTGCCCACGTACTCCCAGAAGCTCACGTGCTCGCACCCCCTACGTCGGCCGGCCGGTCCTGTCCCGGTCCTGGGCCGCCTGCTCCACCAGCGGGATGAACCGCAGCGGAACGGGGTTCTCCATCACGATCGCCGTGGCGGCCCGGACAATGCCATCAAAACCGACAACCCGGTCGATGACCCGCTGGAGATCGGCGTTGGAGCGGGCCACCAGACGGCAGAGCATGTCCCCGCTGCCGGTGGTGGTGTGCAGCTCCAGCACCTCCGGCACGGTCGCCAAGTGCGCGCGTACGTCCGGCCCTTGGCCCTGCCGGATCTCCAGCGTCGCGAACGCCGTGACCGGGTAGCCGAGCGCCGCCGGGTCGACCTGCGGACCGAATCCGCGGATGACGCCATTCGACTGAAGCCGGTCCAGCCGGGCCTGCGCGGTGCCCCGGGCCACGCCGAGCCGCCGGGACATCTCCAGCACCCCGATCCGCGGCTCCCGGGCGAGCAGCACGATGATCCGGCCGTCGAGGTCGTCGATCGTCACAGCACCCTCCTGAGGATGGTCATCCTGTACAGAAGTCCCGCACGTCCGCGTATTCCACCGGACAGGTTGTCCAGCGGTTCCGCAAACTATTGCGCACCTTGCGAAACGGCGGGAGCCTGCGGCCATGGCTGCTATCGCTGCGCACACTCACCCGACACCCGACTCCGCCCGGCAGGCCGATCCCTTCCCGGTCAAGGGGATGGACGCCGTCGTCTTCGCCGTGGGCAACGCCAAGCAGGCGGCCCACTACTACTCCGCGGCCTTCGGCATGCGGCTCGTGGCCTACTCCGGACCGGAGAACGGCAGCCGCGAAACGGCGTCGTACGTCCTGGAGAACGGCTCCGCGCGCTTCGTCCTCACCTCCGTCATCAAGCCGGCCACCCCGTGGGGCCACTTCCTCTCGCGCCATGTGGCCGAGCACGGCGACGGCGTGGTCGACCTCGCGATCGAGGTCCCGGACGCGTACGCCGCCCACGCCTACGCCGTCGAACACGGCGCCCGCTCGCTGGTCGAGCCGCACAAGGTCGAGGACGAGCACGGCACGGTCGTCCTGGCCGCGATCGCCACCTACGGCGAGACCCGGCACACCCTGGTCGAGCGCACCGGCTACGACGGCCCCTACCTGCCCGGCTACGTGCCCGCGCGGCCCCTCGTCGAACCGGCCGCCGAGAGGACCTTCCAGGCCATCGACCACTGCGTCGGCAACGTCGAACTCGGCCACATGAACGAGTGGGTCGGCTTCTACAACAAGGTCATGGGCTTCACGAACATGAAGGAGTTCGTGGGCGACGACATCGCGACCGAGTACAGCGCGCTGATGTCGAAGGTCGTGGCCGACGGCACCCTGAAGGTCAAGTTCCCCATCAACGAGCCGGCCGCGGGCAAGAAGAAGTCCCAGATCGACGAGTACCTGGAGTTCTACGGCGGCGCGGGCGTCCAGCACATCGCGCTCAACACCAACGACATCGTCCGCACGGTACGGACCATGCGCGCGGCCGGCGTCCAGTTCCTCGACACCCCCGACTCCTACTACGACACCCTCGGCGAATGGGTCGGCGACACCCGCGTCCCGGTCGAGACGCTGCGCGAGCTGAAGATCCTCGCCGACCGCGACGAAGACGGATACCTCCTCCAGATCTTCACCAAGCCGGTGCAGGACCGGCCTACGGTGTTCTTCGAACTCATCGAGCGGCACGGCTCGATGGGCTTCGGCAAGGGCAACTTCAAGGCTCTGTTCGAGGCGATCGAGCGCGAGCAGGCGAAGCGGGGCAACCTGTAACTCACCGGTCCCGCAAGGGACTCGGGAGGACCGTGGGCACCGCGAGCATCGACCTGACCACACCGGCGCTCCCGTGGCTGTGGAAGAAGAGGACGCTGCACGAGCCCACGGTTCTCCAGTCCTTCGCCCTGGACGAGGTCCACCAGCACCTGTACGCCCTCCAACTCCTGCCGGGCGCGGCCGACTCCGGCGACCTGTGCCTCAACCGGCTGGACTACCAGGGCACTTCGCTCGGCCATATGCACCTCAAGGGCTTCGGGCACGGCGTGAGCATGGGCGTGCAGAACACCGCCGACGGCGACGTCTGGATCTGGACCGAGGCCGCCGCCGAGTCCGGCTACGGCACCGGCGTCACCCGCTTCCACTTCGCGGACGGCGCCGTCCGCACCGGCTCCCAGGTCGCCGTCCGCGAACCGCTCCCCGGCTCCACCCACAACCAGCCCTCAGTCTGCATGGCCTCCCACCGCATCGCCGTCCGCCACCGCACGGCGACCGGCCCCCGCTACCGCGTCTGGGACCTCGACCGCTTCGTCGCCGGGGACTACACCAGCCCGGTCGCCGACCTCGCCCAGACCGGCGCCCACCCCGACCCGGCGGTCCCGTTCCAGGGTTACGCCCTCCACGGCGACCGGCTCTACCAACTGGCCGGCTCCGCCTACGACGACACCACCAACCCCCCAGCCCGGTACGGCAACACGTACCTGTCCTGCCTCGACATCACCACCGGAGCCCTGCTCCAGCGCTCCCGCACCGAGGCCGGCCGCTCGCTCGCCCACCGCGAACCCGAGGGCGTCGCCGTCCGCCGCGCCCCCACACCCTGGCTGTGCGCGGGCTTCGCCGGCGGGCCGGTCGGAGCCCGCCACTTCTCCGTCTTCTACAAACCGCCCGCCTGAACCGCCCACCCGACGGCCCCTCCGACCGGCCCCGACTCACCGCCCCCGTACGGGCCGCCGTACGGGCCCCCGTACGGCCGGCTTCGCGTCCTGGGTGACCTTCGCGTCCCGGGTGTCCTGGCCGTCATGGCTGTCGGGGCCCTCCTGGCCGTCCCCGCCCGGCACCGCCACGTCCGGCGGCTCGCCCAGCGCGGCCAGCGCCTCCCTCGCCAACGGCACCCGCAGCGGCGAGAAGTACGGGTTGATCTGCAAGGCCTCCCGCAGATGGCGCCGGGCCGCCCCGGACCTCCCGGCGCCCCGCTCGGCGTTCCGCTCGGCGGACCACTCGATCATGCCCTGATGGAAGACGTACAGCGCGACCCGCATCCCGCCCCCGTGCGCCCGGTCCGTCGTGATCCCGGCGAACCTCAACGCCTCCGCGTCCTGCCCGGCCCGGTGCAACGCCCACCCCAGCGCGTCCGCCACCTCGATCCCCGGCTGCCGCCGCCACTCGTCCCGCAGCCGCCGTACGGCGTCCCGCGCGTCGCCGTGGTCCGCCTCGAACCGGCCGAGGAGCAACTCGTCGTCCACTCCGCCCGTCTCGTCCTTCGCCACCCGCACCCGCAGCGTGTCGTACTGCACCCGGGCCGCCTGCGCGAGCCCCAGCGACTCGTACAACTCGCCCAGTTCCAGGGCGTATTCGGGGCACGGCTGCTTGGCGAGGGCCACCTGGTAGGCGTTCAGCGCCTCCGAGGTCCGGCCCAGCGCGGCCAGCACCCGCCCCTGACCGGCCTGCGCGGCCCGCTGGTCGGGGTCGATCCGCACGGCCGCCTCGAAGTGCCGCAGCGCGTCCTCGCGGTCCCCGCGCTCCCAGGCCAGCTCCCCGGCCCGCTCCAGCCAGGCCGCCCGCTCCGCGGGTCCCTGCGCCCCGGCCGCCGCGTCCGCCAGCTGGGCGGCGGCGTCCTCACGCCAGCCCCGGTCGCGGTACACGGCCGCGGCTCGCGCCATCACGGCCGGACCGGTGTGCAGTTTCAGCAACTTGTCGAGCGCCTTGCGGGCCGCCTTGTAATCCCCGAGCCCGGTGTAGGCGTCGATGAGCGGCGGATACGTCGACCACCGCTTCGGCGCCAGTTTCAGGGCCGCCTCGCCCCAGCCGCGCGCCGCGGGGAAGTCCCGGCGCTCGTTCGCCAGGGCCGCCAGGCCGCCCAGCGCCTCGGCGTTCCCCCGGGGCAGCTCCCGCAGCGAGGCGCGCAACGCCTGGTCGGCCCTCGGGAAGTAGGCGGCGTCGGCGGTCCGCCGACCCTGCTCCACATAGGCGGCGCCGAGCACCGCCCAGGCCCGCCCGTCCCCGGGACGTGTCCGCAGTCGGCTCTCGCGGTCGGCGATCAGCGCCGCCAGCTCGGACAGCGAGGCGGGCACCCCGGCGGTGACCGCCGTCAGCGCCTGCGCCCGGGGCCCCGGCACGGGCGGCCGGGGAGCGGGCCGCGGCTCCTGCGGCAGCAGGGTCACCAGCGTCAGCAGCCCGCCCAGTGCCGCGCAGACCGCCGCCACCGCGATCAGCACGCGCCGCCGCACGGGGGAGCGGCGCGGCGTCTGCCGGGCCGGCAGGGAGGTGCCCGGACTCCGCTGTTGTTTCACCATGGCGCTCACTGTGCGTCCGTACGACGACCACACCGCGCCACCGAAAGCCGCGCGCGGACGGGGTTCACACCGATGGCCCCGGGTGCGAACCTGTGATCATGAGCCGTATCGAAGCGCCTCGCGACGACAGCGCGGCAGACACCGACAGTCTGGTGGACCGGCTGCTCGGCGGGCTGCCCGCGGACGCCGTCCTCACCGACCCGGACGTCACGGTCTCCTACGCCAACGACATGGCGAGCTTCTGCCCCTCGGGCACCCCGGCCGTGGTCGTGCTGCCCCGCACGGTCGAAGAGGTCCAGCACGTCATGCGCACCGCGACCGCGCTGCGCGTCCCGGTCGTCGCCCAGGGCGCCCGCACCGGCCTGTCCGGCGCGGCCAACGCCTCCGACGGCTGCGTGGTCCTCTCCCTCACCCGGATGGACCGCATCCTGGAGATCAGCCCGGTCGACCGGATCGCGGTCGTCGAACCGGGCGTCGTCAACGCCGCGCTGACCCGCGCCGTCAACGCCCACGGTCTGCACTACCCGCCCGACCCCTCCAGCTGGGAGACGTGCACGATCGGCGGCAACATCGGCACCGCCTCCGGCGGCCTGTGCTGCGTCAAGTACGGGGTGACGGCCGAGTACGTCCTCGGCCTGGACGTCGTCCTCGCCGACGGCCGGCTCCTGACCACCGGCCGCCGCACCGCCAAGGGCGTCGCCGGATACGACCTGACCCGCCTCTTCGTCGGCTCCGAGGGCTCGCTCGGCATCGTCGTACGGGCGGTCCTCGCGCTGAAGCCGCGACCGCCCCAACAGCTCGTGCTGGCCGCCGAGTTCGGGTCCGCGTCGGCCGCCTGCGACGCCGTCTGCGCGATCATGGCGGGCGGGCACGTCCCGTCCCTCCTCGAACTCATGGACCGTACGACGGTCAAGGCCGTCAACGACCTGGCCCGCATGGACCTCCCGGAGACGACCGAGGCCCTCCTGCTGGCCGCCTTCGACACCCCGGACCCGGCAGCCGACCTGGCCGCCGTAGGAGCACTCTGCGAGGCGGCCGGCGCCACCCGGGTGGTGCCCGCCGACGACGCCGCCGAGTCCGAACTCCTGCTGCAGGCACGGCGGTTGGCCCTCCCCGCGCTCGAAGCGGTCAAGGGCACCACGATGATCGACGACGTGTGCGTGCCCCGCTCGCGCCTCGGCGACATGCTCGAAGGCATCGAACGGGTCGCCGAGAAGTACCGGTTGACGATCGGCGTCTGCGCCCACGCCGGGGACGGCAACACCCACCCCACCGTCTGCTTCGACGCCCAGGACCCCGAAGAGTCGCGCCGCGCCCGCGACTCCTTCGACGAGATCATGGCCCTCGGGCTGGAACTCGGCGGCACGATCACCGGCGAACACGGCGTCGGCGTCCTGAAGAAGGAGTGGCTGGCGCGCGAACTCGGCCCGGTGGGCGTGGAGATGCAGCGGGCGGTCAAGGCGGCCTTCGACCCGCTGGGCCTCCTCAACCCCGGCAAGCTCTTCTGAACCACCGCCCGGCCCCGCCCCGGCTCACTCCCCGTCCGCCGGCTCGTCCGCCGGCCGCAGGTCGTCGGCCGGGGTCGGGGCGAGCAACTCCGCGAGACCGTCGTCGATACCGAGCCGCTCCGCCTCGGAGCCCGGCTCCACCGCCAGCAGCGTCAGCTCCAGCCAGGCCGACACCTGCGCCGAGGGCGCCTGGAGCAGCGCCTCCCCGTCGGGCGAACTCAGCGCCATCAGCACCACGGCGTGCCCGTCCACCTTCGTCGGCCACACCCGTACGTCCCCGTACCCGCACGGCCGGTGCACCCCCTTCACGAGCAGCTCGCGGGCGAACGTCCAGTGCACCGGGTGCTCGGACCGGGTGTGGAAGGCGATGTGGACGGCGTAGGGGTCGTCGGTGCGGTAGCTGAGACGGGCCGGGACGGGGATGCTGCGCTCCGGCGACAGGATGAGCTGAAGCTCCAGCTCGCGCTCCACCACGGTGTGCATATGTCTCTCCCTCTCTTGTGGCGCTCGGTGTCCTCGTCGCTGCGCGACTGTCGTGGCGGGCCGCCGCGACGGGCCGCCCGCACGAGTGAGAGCGGGACGGACCGGAAGCGTTACGCGGGTTCGCGGAACTTTTTCTTTCCTGCTCGAAAGGAGTGGGTACGGCGGGACCGGCCGTGTCGGTTGCGCCGGTCTGATAGATGTGGAGGCCCTCTTTTGACCCCCGAGCAGATACGGGACGACGGACATGAGCGCCCCCACCCCGGCACCCGGTGACGACAGGCCCCGCGAGGGGTACTACCCGGACCCGTCCATCCCTGGATATGTCCGGTACTGGAACGGCACGGCCTGGGTGCCCGGCACCAGCCGGCCCGCGCCGACGGACGGGCTGCCGCTCCCCGCGCCCTCCGTCGAGGAGACGGGACCGCACTTCTTCGACGAGGACCCCGCGCCGCAGAGCCGGGTGAGCCCGGCCGAGGCACAGCACGGCAGCCGGCCGGAGCCCGCGTCGGCGTGGGGCGCCGACCGCTCCCGGCAGACCGGCTTCGGCGGCGACCCGGACCGCCGGGTGTCGTGGGGGTCGCCGCAGGGCCCGGACCCGAGGGTGGCGAACGAGCCCCGGTCCGTCCCGGACGGACCACCGGCCGAGCCGGACTCCCCGGGCACGTTCGTCTTCCGCCGGCCGGGCACCGAGCACCCCGCCCCCGCCGCCGACGAGGGCACCGTCACCTTCCGCCCCGATCGGCAGCCGGGGGCGCCCGGGGCGCGACAGGAGGGCGCGGGGAACGTGGGGGCCGACGGCGCCTCCGGCCCCGGCTTCGGTGCCGGCAAGGCTGCCGCCGCCCGGGCCGCCGCCGTACACGCCCAGGCGGCCGGCGCCGATCCGGCACACCCCGGCTCCCCGGCCGCCCCCGCCGGACCGCACCCCGGCGGCCTCCTGCCGTCCGCGCAGGGCGGCCCCCAGGCGGCCGGCCGGCCGGGCGGTCCTCCGGCGGCGCGGCAGGGCCCCGCCGTAGCACCGCGGGGCGCGCCCGCGCCGCCCGGGCAGGGCGGTCCCCCGGAGCCGCGGCAGGGACCCGGCGTGCCCCCGCAGGGCGGCGCCCCCGCTCCGCAGCCGGGCCTCCCCGGGCCGGGGCAGGGCGGTTCCGCCGCGGCCCGGCAGGGCGCCGCCGTACCGCCCGGCCCGCGACAGCCCGGCCCCGCCGTGCGTCCGCAGGCCGCTTCCGCCGTTCCGCAGCAGCCGGGTCCCGCGCAGCCGCAGGCGGCCTCCGGGCCGACGCCGATGGCCACCGGAGTCGGTGGCGGGCAGCCTTCCTGGGCCCAGCAGGTGCACCGGCTCGCCGGTGCCGACGAGGGCCCGGTCCTGCCCTGGAAGCCGCCCGTGGAGGACGTGTTCCAGGCCGCCGCGCGCCGGCAGTCGGAGGCGCGGCCCGCCGGGCTCGGGAGGCGGCTGGCGGCCCGGCTCGTCGACACCGTCGTCCTCGCCGGGGTGACCGGGTCCGCCGCCGTGCCGCTCGGTACCAGGGCCCTGGCCCACATCAACGACAAGATCGACGCGGCCAAGCTCTCCGGCCGCACCGAGACGGTCTGGCTGCTCGACGGCACCACCTCCGTCTGCCTCGGCGTCGTGCTCGCCGTACTCCTCCTCTTCGGCGTCCTCTACGAGGCGCTGCCCACCGCCAAGTGGGGCCGCACCCTGGGCAAGAAGCTGTGCGGCCTGGAGGTGCGGGGCATCGAGAGCCACGACTCCCCGGCCTTCGGCGCGGCCGTGCGCCGCTGGCTGGTGTTCAGCGTGCCGGGCCTGCTCGGCATCGGGGTCGTCGGCGTCGCGTGGTGCCTGTTCGACCGGCCCTGGCGCCAGTGCTGGCACGACAAGGCGGCCCGTACGTTCGTAGCCGGATAGGCGTATACGTCGTCCGGAGCAGTGGATTTCGTACCCCGGACGGCGGCTCGCCGGATGCGGTGCCACGGGGTTCGCGGTCGACTCGGGCCATGAGCACCGAACCGCCCCCGGGAGCCGGCGGGCAGCCGCCGGAAGACGACCCGTTCAGGAAGCAGCCCCCGCCTGACCAGGGCGCGGGCTCACCGTACGGGAACCAGCCGTACGGCGATCAGCCCTACGGAGGCCGGTCCTACGGCGGTCAGCCGCCCCCCTACGCCGGCGGCGGCGGTCCCTACCCCGACGACCCCCTCGCCGGGATGCCCGCGCTCGCCGACGGCGGCCGGCGCACGCTCGCCCGGATCATCGACATGATCCTCGTCGGCATCGTCGTCTGGCTGCTGACCTGGGCCGTCGGCGTCCACGAGTACAACGTGAACTCCGACAAGATGCAGTACTCCAAGTCCTTCGGTCAGTCCCTCATCGCGGTCGTGCTCTACATGGGCTACGACACCCTGATGCTCTCCAAGTCGGGCCAGACCCTCGGCAAGAAGTGGCTCGGGCTGCGGGTGGCCGACCTCGACAACGGCTCCACGCCCTCCGTGCGGACCAACCTGATCCGCGCGGCGGTGCTGTGGATCCCGTTCGCGTTCTGCTGCGCCTGCGTGTGGACGGCGATCTGCGGCGGCTGGAGCTTCTTCGACAAGCCGTACCGGCAGGGGCTGCACGACAAGGCGGCCAAGACGGTGGTGGTCAGCACCCGTTGAGGGGAGGCCGGCCGGGGGCGGCCGGGGGCGGCCGGACCTCGTACGACGAGCGGCGGGACCCGCCACGTGCGGTCCCGCCGCTCGTCATACGGTGCTGCTGCCGGGTGCGACGCCGCGAGTGACGCCGTGCGCCGCGTCGTGCGGGGCGCCGGTGGCACAACGGGTGCGTGAAAAGCGTGTACTGCGTGAAGTGCCGTGCGTCAGGGGGCGGTTCGCTCCCGTACCGGCTTCGCGGCCGGTGCGGCGGAGACGGTCTCGCGCCGTACCGGCACCCGCTCCCGCGGGGGGTTCGGTACGGCGGCCGGAGTCGCGGCCGAGGCGGCTGCGCGAGCCTTGGGCTGCGGGACCGTCAGGGAGACGAGCAGCCCGAGGGCGAGCGCCGCGAGCGCGATCACCGCGATCCCGAGGCCCGAACTCGTCTGTGACAGCAGCAGCATGGCGAGCGTCGAGAAGATCACGGTGCATGAACCGTAGGCGAGCTGTGCGGCAGTCGGACGAGGCATGGCAATCGAGTCCTCGTTAGGGGTGGGGGCAAGGATCGGGGGGTGGGACAAGGTTGTCGGCCTGGCAATCCGCCGGATTCCGGACGGGCCGCCAACCGACTCTAATCGGCTGCATGCCCGAGCGGAACGCGGAGTAAGCGTGACCTAACGCACGGCTCCGGTGCATGGGGGGCGCACGGAGTCATGGCGTCCACCAAGTGGACTGCCTCACGCGCCCGTTGAGGGCCGCCCGAGCCGACTGTGCACACGCCCCGGTGATCTCCGCCGGAGCCCCGCGCGGAGTTCGCGCGACGTCCGTGCGGAGTCCGCGCGGAGTCCGTGCCGTGTCCGTGCCGTGTCCGTAAAGCGGACCCCGGCTTCGCATAGTGCACTTGTCCTGCTCAAGTCAAGGTCTGTCTTTTCCCGTAAACCTCTAGTCAAATGTCGTCACTTGACTATCACGCGTACACCGCGCGCGGACCTTTCGTGACTTCCAGGACCCCCTTCCGCGCGGTCGGGTACGCAGGGGAGGACCTCAAGTGACCAGCAGACCCTGGACGTTCAGAGCGGCCGCGGTGGGCGTCGCCCTCGCGGCGGCCACCGCCACGTTCTCGACGTTCGCCACGGCGGAGGCCAGTACGACGGCCGACTCCGCCCGTATCGACCGGCACGACCCCGCACCGGTCGCACAGAAGAAGCACGACCTCGACGGCCCGCTGAGCAAGACGCAGGACGCCCAGCACCAGGAGGCCCTGAACGAGGTCATCTCCGGCAAGGCGTCCGTCAAGGACCGCGACGGCTCCAAGGTCGTCCAGCTCAAGAGCCGGGGCGGCAAGGGCAAGTACGTCGAACTGGGCCGGGAGAAGACCGACAAGATCTTCACGATCCTCGTCGAGTTCGGCGACCAGGTCGACAGCCGCTACGGCGGCACCGCCGGCCCGCTGCACAACCAGATAGCCGCGCCGGACCGCGCGAAGGACAACTCCACCGCCTGGCAGGCGGATTACAACCAGGCGCACTTCCAGGACCTGTACTTCGGCACCGGCAAGAAGACCGAGTCGCTCAAGAAGTACTACGAGAAGCAGTCCTCGGGCCGCTACTCGGTCGACGGCGAGGTCACCGACTGGGTCAAGGTCCCCTACAACGAGGCACGTTACGGCTCCAACAAGGCGTCCACCGGCGCCTGGTACGCGGTCCAGGACGGCGTCAACGCCTGGGTCGCCGACCGCGAGGCCGCCGGTGACTCGGCCGCCGAGATCAAGGCGGAACTGGCCCAGTACGACCAGTGGGACCGCTACGACTACGACGGCGACGGCAACTTCAACGAGCCCGACGGCTACATCGACCACTTCCAGATCGTGCACGCCGGCGAGGACGAGTCCGCGGGCGGCGGCGCGCAGGGCGCGGACGCGATCTGGGCCCACCGCTGGTACGCCTTCGGCACCGACGCCGGCTCCACCGGCCCGGGCACCAACAAGCTCGGCGGCACCCAGATCGGCGACACCGGCATCTGGGTCGGCGACTACACCATCCAGCCGGAGAACGGCGGACTCGGCGTCTACGCCCACGAGTACGGCCACGACCTCGGCCTGCCCGACGAGTACGACACCGCGGGCGGCGAGAACTCCACCGGCTTCTGGACGCTGATGTCGTCCGGTTCCTGGCTCGGCACCGGCAAGGAGGCCATCGGCGACCTGCCCGGCGACCTCAACGCCTGGGACAAGCTCCAACTCGGCTGGCTCGACTACGACGTGGCCAAGGCCGGTGCCAAGTCGAAGCACACGCTGGGTGTCGCGGAGTACAACACCAAGAACCCGCAGGCCCTCGTGGTCCAGTTGCCGAAGAAGGAGGTCACCACCGAGGTGGTCACCCCGGCCCAGGGCGCCACGCAGTGGTGGAGCGGCAGCGGCAACGACCTGAGCAACACCCTTGCCCGCTCGGTCGACCTGACCGGAAAGTCCTCCGCCGCCCTCACCCTGGACGGCTGGTACGACATCGAGGCCGACTACGACTACCTCTACACCGAGGTGTCCAAGGACGGCGGCGCGACCTGGACGGCGATCGACGGCACCCTCGCCGACGGCTCCGCCATCCCGCGCGACGGCAGCGGCAAGCCCGCCCTCACCGGCACGACGGCCGCGTACCAGAAGCTGACGTACCCGCTGGACGCCTACGCGGGCCAGAAGATCGACGTCCGCTTCCGTTACCAGACGGACGGCGGGGTGGCGCAGAAGGGCTTCGCGGCCGACGAGATCACGGTGACCGCCGACGGCGCCACCCTCTTCTCCGACAACGCCGAGTCCGCCGACACCGCCTGGACGGCCGACGGCTTCTCCCGCATCGGCGCCTCCTTCGCGGACGACTACGCGCAGTACTACCTCGCCGAGAACCGCCAGTACGTGTCGTACGACCGGACCCTGAAGACCGGCCCGTACAACTTCGGCTTCTCGACCACCCGTCCGGACTGGGTGGAGCACTACGCGTACCAGAACGGTCTGCTGATCTGGAAGTGGGACACCTCCCAGGCGGACGACAACACCAGCGCGCACCCCGGTGAGGGCCTGATCCTGCCGATCGACTCCCACCCGAAGCCGCTGAAGTGGTCCAACGGGGCGCTGATGCGCAACCGCGTGCAGGCCTACGACTCGACGTTCGGCCTGTACTCCACGGACGCGATCACCCTGCACAACGCGGACGTGGCGACCACGGTCAAGTCGCAGCGGGGCGTGCCGGTCTTCGACGACGGAACGTCGACGTACTACGACGCCTCGAACCCGGCGGCCGGTGTCAAGGTCACTGACACCAACACCCGGATCAAGATCACCAAGGAGCCGCGGAACGGCTCCACGGTCTCGCTCCAGGTCGGACCGTCGGTGAAGTAGCCGATAGAACCGCAGGTCAGAACCGTATCGGCGGCGACCCCCTGGCGGGTCGCCGCCGATCGTGTTTGAGTGCGTCCTGTGGCTCTCTTATTGACACCGACTCGCACCGGGATGTGACCGCATGGCCGCAGGAGGTTTCTGCAAGCTGCCGACAGGCAGCGTGGTGGTGGCGCTGAACCTGCCCACACCCACCGCCGACGGCGCGGAGTGCGTCCGTTTCCTGGTGCACGCCCACAACCGCGCCCGCGCCCTGACCAGGCTCCGCAACCTGGGCATGCGCGCCGTCTACCTGCGCGGCAACGCGGCCCCGCCGACCCCGGACGAGATCACCGCCGTCCTGCACCACCCCGACGGCCTGATATGGCGTACGGCGCCTGACAACGCTGTCGTCGCGCCGGGCCCGGAGCTGCCGCAGGAACTCTGGCACCCGATCCGGGCACTGGTCCGCCGCCCGCCGACCCCGGCGTGAGAGACCACGGCGGGACCGAATGCGACCGAGTGTGAGCGAGCAGGAGCGAGTGGGACCTGATCCGACCGGCAGTCCTAGGCGACCACGGGCTTGCCACTGAGTGCCACGCCCGCCGCCCGCAGCTCCGCCAGGGTCCGCTCGGTGGAGGCCTGGGCCACGCCCGCGGTGAGGTCGAGCAGCACCCGGGTACGGAAGCCCGCGCGGGCGGAGTCCAAGGCGGTGGCGCGTACGCAGTGGTCGGTGGCGATCCCGACCACGTCCACCTCGTCGATCTCCCGGGCGCGCAGCCAGTCGCCCAACGGCACGCCGTTCTCGTCGAGCCCCTCGAACCCGCTGTACGCCGCCGCGTACGCCCCCTTGTCGAAGACGGCGTCGATCGCGCCGGAGGCGACCGCGGGCGCGAAGTTCGGGTGGAAGCCCACGCCCTCCGTGCCGGCCACGCAGTGCGCGGGCCAGGAGTGGGTGTAGTCGGGGTGGTCGGCGAAGTGGCCGCCGGGCGCGATGTGGTGGTCACGGGTGGCCACCACATGGCGGTAGCCGGCCGGCGCCTGGCCGATCAGCTCGGTGATGGCGGCGGCCACATCGGCACCCCCGGCGACCGCGAGGCTGCCGCCCTCGCAGAAGTCGTTCTGCACGTCTACGACGATCAAGGCGCGGCGCATGGTCGGTGTCCTTCGACTATGGGGGTCGGTGGAGGGGGAGTGCGGGCCCGGCCGGTGGGGTTCCGAGCGTAGGGAGTTACTGACGGGTGCGGGAGGGGCGGCGCGGGAACGGGGTGCGGGGTGCGTGCGGGGTACTGCGGGCTCAGGCCCTAGTTACCCGAGGGCAGATGCAGGTACTCCGTCGGGATGACCGCCTCGCCGCGCGAGAGCTGGAGCGCGGAGAGCGGCAGACCGGCCCGCGCGACCGCGTGCCGGTCCCGTACGACGTCCAGCGGTTCGCGGGCCACCACCTCGCCGCCCTTGACCAGCTCCACCAGGAGCTGCCGGTCGGCCAGCTCGGCCGGGACGGCGCCGGTGCCGACGACTTCGGCCTCGGCGACCCCGTCCCCGTCCAGCCGGCGCGCGGCCCACTTGCGGCCGCCGATCGAGGTCTTGCCGCCGGTGGACTTCTTCGCCACCGGCACCAGGGGCGCCTTCGGATCGGCCGACTCGGCGCGCGCGACCAGCTTGTACACCATCGAGCAGGTCGGGTGCCCGGAGCCGGTCACCAGCTGGGTGCCGACGCCGTACGCGTCCACGGGCGCCGCCGCCAGCGAGGCGATGGCGTACTCGTCCAGGTCGGAGGTGACGACGATCTTCGTGTCGACGGCGCCCAGCTCGTCCAGCTGCTGGCGCACCCGGTGGGCGACGAGCAGCAGGTCGCCGGAGTCGATGCGCACGGCGCCCAGCTCGGGCCCGGCCACCTCGACGGCCGTCCGGACGGCCTCGGTGACGTCGTAGGTGTCGACGAGCAGGGTGGTGCCCGCGCCCAGCGAGTCGACCTGGGCCCGGAAGGCGTCGCGCTCGTGGTCGTGGAGCAGGGTGAAGGCGTGCGCGGAGGTACCGACGGTGGGGATGTCGTAGCGGAAGCCGGCCGCGAGGTCGGAGGTGGTGGCGAAGCCGCCGACGTAGGCGGCGCGCGCGGCGGCCACGGCGGCCAGTTCGTGGGTGCGCCGGGCGCCCATCTCGATCAGCGGGCGGTCGCCGGCGGCGGAGGCCATCCGGGAGGCGGCGGCGGCGATCGCGGAGTCGTGGTTGAGGATGGAGAGGATCACCGTCTCCAGCAGGACGCACTCGGCGAACGAGCCCTCGACCCGCATGATCGGCGAGCCCGGGAAGTACACCTCGCCCTCCGGGTAGCCCCAGATGTCACCGCCGAAGCGGTAGCCGGCCAGCCACTCCAGGGTCGCCTCGTCGATGACCCGGCGCTCGTGCAGGAAGCGCAGGACGCCGCCGTCGAACCGGAAGTTCTCCACCGCGTCCAGGACGCGTCCGGTGCCCGCGACCACGCCGTAGCGGCGGCCCTCCGGCAGCCGTCGGGTGAAGACCTCGAAGACCGAACGCCGGTCGGCCGTGCCCGCCTTCAGGGCGGCCTGCAGCATCGTCAGCTCGTAGTGGTCGGTGAAGAGCGCCGTCGAGGGAACGTCCACCGGCAGCCCAAGGTCCGCTACGTCCACCAAAGCTCCTAGGTGTGAGTCTCCGCGCTCCCCGGGGTCCGCCGGGGGCCCGGGGTCGTCCCCCGGCGCACGCGCCATGACGATGGAGCGTACCCCTATCTCGTCAGTTTGACGATTTGTGGGGTCCGTTTGTGCGAGCACCCCCTTGTGGTGGCAGCATGGGCCGCGTGACGTCACCCGCACCCCTGGAGATCGAACGCACCGAGTCGGCCGAGGAGGTCTTCGCCGTACCCGAGCCGGACGTCCCCTGGGTCACGATCGTCCACAACGACCCGGTCAACCTCATGAGCTATGTGACGTACGTCTTCCAGACGTACTTCGGCTACAGCAAGGACAAGGCCACCAAGCTCATGCTCGACGTCCACCACAAGGGCCGGGCGGTCGTCTCCAGCGGAACCCGCGAGGAGATGGAACGCGACGTGCAGGCGATGCACGGCTACGGTCTGTGGGCCACCCTTCAGCAGGACCGGAAGTAGCGACCTCAAGCGATGCCAGGACACTTCGAACCGCTCCCCGGCGGCGGCGCGGCCGTCGCGCTCGACGACGTCGAGATCTCCATCATCCGCTCGCTCGCCGTGCAGCTGCTGGAACTCATCGGACCGGGCCCGGGGGAGGACGCCTCCGCCGACCCGCTCGCCGAACTCTTCGCCGAAGGGCCGAGCGAGCCGCCCGCCGACCCGGTGCTGCGCCGGCTCTTCCCCGACGCCTACGGCGATCCCGGCCAGGCACCGGCCTCCCCGCGCGAGGCCGAGGAACGGCTCGCCCACTCCGCCGAGTTCCGCCGCTTCACCGAGAACGACCTCCGGGCCGGCAAGCGCGAGAGCGCCCTCACGGTGATCCGCACCCTGGACACGCTGACCCCGCGGGGCGACGGAGGGGCGGTCCTCAAGCTCACTGCCGAGGAGTCCCGGCAGTGGCTCGGTGCCCTCAACGACCTGCGCCTGGCGATCGGTTCGCGACTGGACATCACCGCCGAGGACGACGCGGACGACCTCTACCGGCTCCCGGACGAGGACCCGCGCAAGCCGATGGTGATGGCCTACCTCTGGCTGGGCGGGCTTCAGGAGACGCTGGTCGCCACCCTTATGCCGTGAGATGTGTCGGTTCCGCGTTCGCTCAGCGGACGCTCAAATCCGGATAACGATCGCGTCACCGCCGTAGCCGGTAATGCCGATCAAGCTGCCTCTTTGTCCGCTTCTGTCCGTGGGCTCCGCCACACCCGTTTGCAGTCGCCAACGGTCGGGCCGTGATAAATCTTCACGACCGCCCGGCCGACGCCACCCCTGTCCGCCGGGTGCGCCGTAAGGCCGGAGGACCTCGGCCCGGCAGCTCCAGTTCACGCGGGGGGATTCGGAGAAAGGCGCACCACACATGAGCTCGTCACGGGTCACCCCGGAAGAGGGGTACGAGCGCGGACTCGGCAGCCGCCAGGTCCAGATGATCGCGATCGGCGGCGCCGTCGGCGTCGGTCTCTTCCTCAACGCCGGGGCGAACATCGCCAAGGCGGGCCCCAGCCTGATCGTGATGTACGCCCTCGCGGGCGTGATCATCTTCTTCGTCATGCGGGCGCTCGGCGAACTGCTGCTCTACCGCCCGGTCTCGGGCTCCTTCGCCGAGTACTCACGCGAGTTCCTCGGCCCGTTCTTCGGCTACTTCACCGCCTGGACGTACTGGCTGATGTGGGTGGTCACCGGCATGGCGGAACTCACCGCCGCCGCGATCTACGTCCACTACTGGTTCCACTCGATCCCGCAGTGGCTCTCGGCGCTGGTCTTCCTGGTCGTGCTCTTCGTCGCCAACCTGATCTCGGTCAAGCTCTTCGGCGAGATCGAGTTCTGGGCCTCGATGATCAAGGTCACCGCCCTCATCGGCATGATCGTGATCGGGCTGGGCGTCCTCACCTTCGGCTTCAGCGCCGCCGGTGACACCGCCTCGGTCGCCAACCTCTGGCAGTTCGACGGCTTCTTCCCCCGGGGCATCGGCTCCTCCCTGATGACCCTCCAGGGCGTCATGTTCGCCTACCTCGCCGTCGAACTCGTCGGCGTCACGGCCGGCGAGTCCGAGAACCCGGAGAAGACCCTCCCGAAGGCGATCAACACCCTGCCCTGGCGCATCGCCCTCTTCTACGTCGGCGCCCTCACCGTCATCCTGTGCGTCGTCAAGTGGACCGAGTTCGCACCCGGCGTCAGCCCCTTCGTGCGGGCGTTCGCGGTGATCGGCATCCCGGCCGGCGCCGGCATCGTCAACTTCGTGGTGCTGACCGCCGCCCTCTCCTCCTGCAACTCCGGCATGTACTCCACCGGCCGCATGCTGCGCACCCTCGCCGACAACGGCGAGGCACCCAGGGCCTTCGCCCGCCTCTCCGCCTCGAAGACCCCGGCGCTCGGCATCACCGTCTCCGTCGCCTTCATGGGCATCGGCGTGCTCCTCAACTACGTCGTCCCGGAGAAGGCGTTCGGCTACGTCACCTCGGTCGCCACCGCGGCCGGCATCTGGACCTGGCTGATGATCCTGATCAGCCACGTCCTGTACCGCCGGGCCGTCGACGCCGGCCGCCTGCCCGCCTCGTCCTTCCCGGCCCCCGGCGGCGCGAAGTGCAGCTGGATCGCCATCGCCTTCCTGCTCTTCGTCACGGCCCTCATCGCCTACGACCCCGACTCGCGGATCTGCCTCTACGTCATGGCCGGCTGGACCGCCGCCCTCGCGGCCGGCTGGTGGCTCCTCAACTCCCGTGACCCACAAGGCACCGAGCGTCGCGAACCCGCCCTGGAACAGGTCGGCTGACCACCCCGTCCCGGCATACGGGCCCTGCCGTACCACCACTCGGTACGGCAGGGCCCGCCCGTCGTTCGCCCCCACCCCGCCCGACGCCTTCCGGCCGCCTGCTTATCCTGACGACCATGCTGACCATCACCCAGGACCTCCACGACCGGATCGTCGCGCACGCCCGCGAGGACCACCCCGACGAGGCGTGCGGGATCATCGCGGGCCCCGAGGGCTCCGACCGGCCCGAGCGGTATGTGCGCATGCTCAACGCCGAGCGGTCGCCGACCTTCTACAAGTTCGACGCCGACGAGCACAAGAAGCTCTACGACCGGATGTGGGACGCCGACGAGGAGGCCGTGGTCGTCTACCACTCCCACACCGCGACCGAGGCCTACCCCTCCCGCACCGACATCTCGTACGCCAACGAGCCTCAAGCGCACTACGTCATCGTCTCCACCGCGGACACCGACGGCTTCGGCGACTTCCAGTTCCGCTCCTTCCGGATCCGCGCCGGCGAGGTCGAGGAGGAGGAGGTCAAGGTGGTGGAGGCGTACTGATCTCGCACCTTGGATGAAATCGGTCCGAAATGTGAGATCACCTACCGGAAGCCGGCCCGGGAATCGATACGATGAGCCCATGGTTCTTCTCGACGTGAGCGACAAGACGCCGGGCGTGCTGCTCGTGGCGCGGCTGCACGTCGACCTGTGCAGGCTGCAGAGCGCGATCTGTCCGCGCTGACCCCGCCGCCGTACGGCCGTGAGCCGCGGCGCACACGCACCACCCGCCGCACCGCGCCGCCGCGCGCCCACCGACTGACTACTCCCGACAGGAGCCCGCACCCATGGCCATCGAGGTCCGCATCCCCACCATCCTCCGCCCGTACACCGACGGCCAGAAGGCGGTGGAGGGCAACGGGGACACCCTCGTCGAACTCTTCGCCGACCTGGAGACCCGGCACGCCGGCGTCCAGGCCCGCGTCGTGGACGGCGGCCAGCTGCGCCGCTTCGTCAACGTCTACCTCAACGACGAGGACGTCCGCTTCGTCGACGGCATCAACACCAAGCTGTCCGACGGTGACATCGTCACGATCCTGCCGGCCGTCGCCGGCGGCATGCGCTAGGGCGCGCTGACCACCGATGCGTTACGACTCCCCGCTGGCCGCGGTGGGCAACACCCCCCTGGTGCGCCTGCCGCGGCTCTCGCCGTCCCCCGAGGTCCGCATCTGGGCCAAGCTGGAGGACCGCAACCCCACCGGCTCCGTCAAGGACCGCCCGGCCCTGCACATGATCGAACAGGCCGAGAAGGACGGCCGGCTCACCCCCGGCTGCACCATCCTGGAGCCGACCTCCGGCAACACCGGCATCTCCCTCGCCATGGCGGCCAGGCTCAAGGGCTACCGCATGGTCTGCGTGATGCCCGAGAACACCTCACGGGAACGCCGTGAACTCCTCGCCATGTGGGGCGCCGAGATCATCCCCTCGCCGGCCGCCGGCGGCTCCAACACCGCCGTCCGCGCGGCCAAGGAACTCGCCGCCGAGCACCCCGACTGGGTGATGCTCTACCAGTACGGCAACCCGGACAACGCGGGCGCCCACTACGCCACCACCGGCCCGGAGATCCTCGCCGACCTCCCCTCCGTCACCCACTTCGTCGCCGGCCTCGGCACCACCGGCACCCTCATGGGAGTCGGCCGCTTCCTGCGCGAACACAAGCCCGACGTCCGTATCGTCGCCGCAGAACCGCGCTACGACGACCTCGTCTACGGCCTGCGCAACCTCGACGAGGGCTTCGTCCCCGAGCTGTACGACGCCTCCGTCCTGACCACCCGCTTCTCCGTCGGCTCCGCCGACGCCGTCACCCGCACCCGTGAACTCCTCCAGCAGGAAGGCATCTTCGCCGGCGTCTCCACCGGCGCCGCCCTGCACGCCGCGATCGGCGTCGGCAAGAAGGCCGTGGCCGCGGGCGAGCAGGCGGACATCGTCTTCGTCGTGGCGGACGGCGGCTGGAAGTACCTCTCCACCGGCGTCTACACCGCGCCGACCACCGAGGAAGCGATCGCCACGCTCCAGGGCCAGCTCTGGGCGTGACCCGCGCCCCGCGAGACCGCGGCCACCACGGGAGGGCGCCCCGGCCCGGCACCGCGGGCCGGTCACCCGCCGCCACGCCGGCCCGGGAGACGAAGGCGTCGCGGCAGCCCGCGCACCCGGAACCGGAAGGCGTCCGCTAACCGGCCAGATGACGGACCTGGTCCCACAGCGCCGGGTCCGCCACCCCGACCCGGCGCCGGAACTCCCGCACCCGCACCGAACGCAGCTCGTCCGTCTCCAGATAACTCGTCCGCCCCCGCGCGTCCCCCACCGACCCGGGAGGCATCGGGATCACCCCGGCCCGCTCCGTGTGGTACTTGCTGGTGATCTTGGCGACCGTCACCCGGTTCCCGCGCACCGCGAGCACCAGACACGGCCGGTCCTTCGCCTCCCCCGGCTGGTCCTCGTAGGGCACGTTCGCCCACCAGATCTCCGCCGGCCGCGGCCGGTCGCCCCGCCCCGCGCGCCCCGGATGTCCCGGCGGCCGGGACCGGCGACCCGCCGGCCGCCGCCCGCGCCCCCAGCCGTCCACGAGCGTGGCGACGAGCGCCAGCAATATCACCGCCGCGAGCGCGAGCCACCAGGACCTGTCCATGGAGACGACGTTACCGGCGCGCAATCCCGACCGCGCGCCTTCCCGCAAGCTCCCGCGCCCCTGTTCCAGCCGAACCGGTGACACAGCAGGTGAGTTGCCCCACAACAGCCCTTGGCGGAGGAGCGACCCACCCTTTCGCGCCTTACGCTCGACGGACCGCACGACCCCCGTCTCCCCACTCCAGAAGTTCCCGCCAGCGGAGGTTTCTGCTTCATGAAGCTCACCGTCGTCGGCTGCTCGGGGTCGTTCCCGTCCGTGGAATCGGCCTGTTCGAGCTACCTCGTAGAGGCCGACGGCTTCCGGCTGCTCCTCGACATGGGCAACGGCGCCCTTGGCGAGTTGCAGCGCCACTGCGGTCTCTACGACCTCGACGCGATCTTCCTCAGCCATCTGCACGCCGACCACTGCATCGACATGTGCGCCTACTTCGTGGCCCGCTACTACCGCCACGACGGCGGTCGCTGCGACCCCATCCCGGTCTACGGCCCCGAGGGCACCGAGCACCGGCTCACCACGGCCTACGCCGACACCCCCACCGCCTCCTCGATGAGCGAGGTCTTCGACTTCCACACCGTCAAGCCCTCCACCTTCGACATCGGCCCCTTCACCGTGCACACCGAGCGGGTCCGCCACCCCGTCGAGG
This sequence comes from Streptomyces sp. NPDC005423, assembly GCF_040606415.1. Lineage (NCBI taxonomy): Bacteria > Bacillati > Actinomycetota > Actinomycetes > Kitasatosporales > Streptomycetaceae > Streptomyces > Streptomyces sp. NPDC005423. Next base: position 61,042 of record NZ_JBEXET010000018.1, read on the forward strand.
CGTACGGCATCCGCGTCGAGCACGGCGGACGGTCCCTGACATACTCCGGCGACACCGGCCGCAGCGACTCCCTGGACGAACTCGCCCGCGACACCGACCTGTTCCTCTGCGAGGCCGCGTTCACCCACGGCAAGGAGAGCATCCCCGACCTCCACCTCAACGGCCGCGAGGCAGGCGAGACCGCCACCCGCGCCGGAGCCCGCCGCCTGGTCCTCACCCACATCCCCCCGTGGACCGACCCCCAGGTCAACTTGGCCGACGCGAGGGCGACTTACGGCGGCCCGGTGGAACTGGCGGCGCCGAGGGCGGCGTACGAAATCTGACGCGTTCCGCGGGAAAGACGTGAGGGCCCGGTCCGCTTCTCGCTCGCGGACCGGGCCCTCTGCGCGGACGGTGTCCGGGGCTACTTGGCCTCGGCCTTCTCCAGTTCCGCCAGTTCCTCGTCGGACTCCCGGCCCGGAGTCGGGAGGTTGAACTTGGTGATGGCGAAGCGGAAGACGACGTAGTAGATCGCGGCGAAGACGAGGCCGACCGGGATCAGCAGCCAGGGCTTGGTGGAGATGCCCCAGTTGATGAACACGTCGGTGAAGCCGGCCGAGAAGCTGAAGCCCATGTGCATGCCGAGCGCCCAGGTCACGGCCATCGACAGGGCGGTGAGCACCGCGTGGATCGCGTACAGCACCGGGGCGATGAACATGAACGAGAACTCGATCGGCTCGGTCACACCGGTGAGGAACGAGGTCAGCGCCAGCGACACCATCATTCCCGTCACGGCCTTGCGCCGCTCGGGGCGGGCCGAGTGCGCGATGGCCAGGGCGGCGGCCGGCAGACCGAACATCATGATCGGGAAAAATCCGGTCATGAACATGCCGGCGGTCGGGTCGCCCGCGAAGAAGCGGGGAAGGTCGCCGTGGAAGACGGTGCCCGCGGAGTTGGTGTAGTCGCCGATCTGGAACCAGGCGACCGAGTTCACGAACTGGTGCATGCCGATCGGGATCAGCGCGCGGTTGATGAGACCGAAGAGCGCCGCGCCGAAGGAGCCGAGCCCGGTCATCCACTCGCCGAAGTTGGTGATCACGTCACCGATGGGCTGCCAGCCGAGGACGACCAGGACGCCGAGAACGGCGCCGACGACGGCCATGATGATCGGAACGAGGCGGCGGCCGTTGAAGAAGCCGAGCCAGTCCACCAGCTTCTTGCGGTGGTAGCGCTGCCACAGGACGGCGGTCAGCAGACCGATGATGATGCCGCCGAGTACGCCCGGGTTCTGGAAGGTCGCGGCTGTCGCGGCCTCGTGACCCTTCTGCCAGAAGCCGCCGAAGGGGGCGACCGACGTGTAGGTGGCGCCGTCGTGGCCGTCCTTGATCGGAAACTGGTGGATCACCGCGTAGTAGGTGAGGAAGCTGACCACGGCGGCGAGGGCCGTCGAGCCGTCGGCCTTCTTCGCGAAGCCGATGGCCACACCTATACAGAACAGCAGCGGCAGCCCGAACGACCCGTCGAACAGGATGCCACCGGCGCCGGCGAAGACCTTCGCGACATTGGTCGGGAGGTGCAACTTCGCCTGGACGTCGGGCTGGCCCAGACGCATCAGAAGACCCGCCGCCGGCAGCACCGCGATGGGCAGCTGCAAGCTGCGGCCGATCTTCTGCAGGCCCTGGAACAGGCCGGAACCCCACTTCTTCGGGGGTGCCGCCGTCGGCGCGGTGGCGGTGCTCATAGACTTCCTCCATCGGGTGGTGGTCTACACCACTCAGTGGTGTAGACCTGTTGTAGCAGATGAAGTCCGCATAAGGAACCCGCGAATTCCGCGACCGGATCACTACGCCGCGTACACGACGAAGAGCCCCCGGACCGGTGTTCCGGAGGGCTCAACTCGCTTGCCTGTTCGGGTCGTCAGGCCTTCAGGCCTTGGTGACGTCCTCCCGCTCGTCGTCCGGTTCCCGCCCCGGCGTCTTCAGGTCGAACCGGAGAATCGCGAACCGGAACACCACGTAGTAGACCGCCGCGAAGCACAGCCCGATCGGAATGATGCCCCAAGGGCGTGTCGCCAGGCCCCAGTTGATGGCGTAGTCGATCAGACCGGCCGAGAAGCTGAACCCGTCGTGCACCCCCAGCCCCCACGTCACCGCCATCGACACCCCGGTCAGCACCGCGTGCACCGCGTAGAGGACCGGCGCGACGAAGAGGAACGAGTACTCGATGGGCTCGGTGATGCCGGTCACGAACGACGTGAGGGCGACCGACAGCATCAGACCACCGACCTCCTTGCGCCGGCTCGGCTTCGCACAGTGCGTGATCGCGAGCGCCGCCGCCGGCAGCGCGAACATCATGATCGGGAAGAACCCCGACGTGAACTGGCCCGCGTGCGGGTCGCCCGCCAGGAACATGTTGATGTCACCGTGCACCACCGTGCCGTCCGGCTCCGTGTAACTCCCGAACTGGAACCAGATGGGCACGTTCAGGAACTGGTGCAACCCCACCACCAGCAACGCCCTGTTGGCGACACCGAACACACCCGCGCCCCACGCGCCCAGCCCCACCAGCCAGTCACTGAAGTGCTCCAGAGCACCGCCGATCGGCGGCCACACCCACAGACAGAGCGCGGCGAAGAAGATCGCCACGAACGCCATGATGATCGGCACCAGCCGCCGCCCGTTGAAGAAGCCCAGCCAGTCCACCAGCTTCGTCCGGTGAAAACGCATCCAGAAGTACGCGGCGAGCAGCCCGATCACGATCCCGCCGAACACCCCAGGATTCTGGTAAGTGAACGCCGTGACCGTTCCGTCCGACGCCTGGCACCCGATGCCCGTCACCGACTTCGCCCCGCCCACGCAGTCCTTGGGGAACTGGCGCAGCACGTTGTAGTAGACGAGGAACCCGGCCACCGCCGCCAGCGCCGTCGACCCGTCCGACTTCTTCGCCATGCCGATCGAGACACCCACACAGAACAGCAGCGGCAGCCCCAGCGACCCGTCCAGCAGCGCACTGCCCGCGCCCGCCATCACCTTCGAGACATCGGTCCACCCCAGCCCCTGGTCCCCGAACACGTCCGGCTGCCCGAGCCGGTTGAGGATGCCGGCGGCCGGCAGTACGGCGATGGGGAGTTGGAGACTGCGGCCCATCTTCTGCAAGCCCTGGAACAGGGTGTTCCACCGGAGGCGCGGGGGACCGGCGGCGGCGCTGTCGGCACTCATGGACGCCCCTCGGTAAGGTGGTGTAGACCAGTTGGCGACGTGCTCAGCAACCATCCTTCGGCAAGGGCGACATGACCGCTCGCGAAGCTGGGCCAACTGTGGGTTACTGCGACAAAGCGGCTCGGATCAGGGAGAAAAGAACATGGCCAGCAAGGCTGAGAAGATCGTCGCCGGGCTCGGCGGCATCGAGAACATCGAAGAGATCGAAGGCTGCATCACCCGCCTCCGCACCGAGGTCATCGACCCCTCCAAGGTCGACGACGCCGCCCTGAAAGCCGCCGGCGCCCACGGCGTCGTCAAGATGGGCACCGCCATCCAGGTCGTCATCGGCACCGACGCCGACCCCATCGCGGCGGACATCGAAGACATGATGTGAAACCCGCGACCCCCCGCTGAGGGGCTCCTCCCGCCCCGGACCCACCACGTCCGACCCGGGAGGAGCCCCTTTCCCCGCACCCCCGCACAGGCCCTAGGCTCGTCGCCATGTCTCGAATTGACGGCCGCACCCCCCGACAACTCCGCCCCGTCACGATCGAACGCGGCTGGAGCAAGCACGCCGAAGGCTCCGTCCTCGTCTCCTTCGGCGACACCAAGGTCTTCTGCACCGCCTCCGTGACCGAAGGCGTCCCCCGCTGGCGCAAAGGCAGCGGCGAGGGCTGGGTCACCGCGGAGTACTCCATGCTGCCCCGCGCCACCAACACCCGCGGCGACCGCGAATCCGTACGCGGCAAGATCGGCGGCCGCACCCACGAGATCAGCCGTCTCATCGGCCGCTCCCTGCGCGCGGTCATCGACTACAAGGCCCTCGGCGAGAACACCATCGTCCTCGACTGCGACGTCCTCCAGGCCGACGGCGGCACCCGCACCGCCGCCATCACCGGCGCCTACGTCGCCCTCGCCGACGCCGTCACCTGGGCCCAGGGCCGGAAACTCGTCAAAGCCGGCCGCCGCCCCCTGACCGGCACGGTCGCCGCGGTCTCGGTCGGCATCGTCGGCGGAGTCCCCCTGCTCGACCTCTGCTACGAGGAGGACGTCCGCGCCGACACCGACATGAACGTCGTCTGCACCGGCGACGGCCGCTTCGTCGAAGTCCAGGGCACCGCCGAGGCGGAACCCTTCGATCGAGCGGAACTCGACTCACTCCTCGACCTCGCCGTGTCAGGCTGTGACGAACTGGCGGCCCTCCAGCGCAAAGCGCTCGAAACGACCCTCGAACGGTAACGGGAACGCGGTCGAGGGCGGGCGGTCCGGGGCAACCCGGCCGCCCGCCCGCACGTCCTGACCGGTACGGGGGAACGGGGCCGCACAGGCCTGCCCGACGGGAGGGGAACCCATCCATGGCCGCGACTCGATTACGCCGACCCGGACACCCACGCCGACCCGGACGCCGCCGCATCCACGCCATCGCCGCCCCACTCGCGACCGTCGCCCTGATCGCCGGAGTGACCGCCGGCTGCGACGCCGCCCACAAAGCCCTGGACTGCGTCCGCACCGCGGACGCCGTCGCGGACAGCATCACCGACCTCCAGGAGTCCGCCGAACACGCGGCGCTCTATCCCCACCAGGCCGACCGGTCCGTCGACGACATCAAGCAGAACCTCCACAAGATCGGCGACAGAACCGACGACGCCGACCTCAACAAGGCCGTCGACGACCTGGACCGGGCCGTCGACAACGTCCGTACCGCCGTCAAACACGGCGACAACACCCCCGACCTCAGCCCGGTCACCGACGCGGCCGGCGAGCTGAGCAAAACCTGCACCTCGTAGCGGCGAGGCGGGCGGCCGGGATACTGGACGTATGACACGCCTGATCCTCGCCACCCGCAACGCCGGAAAGATCACCGAGCTGCGGTCGATCCTCACCGACGCGGCCCTGCCCCACGAACTCGTCGGCACGGAGGCCTACCCCGACGTCCCCGACGTCAAGGAGACAGGCGTGACCTTCGCCGAGAACGCCCTCCTCAAGGCCCACGCCCTCGCCCGGGCCACCGGTCTGCCCGCGGTCGCCGACGACTCCGGCCTCTGCGTCGACGTCCTGAACGGCGCGCCCGGCATCTTCTCCGCCCGCTGGTCCGGCCGCCACGGCGACGACCGGGCCAACCTCGACCTGCTCCTCGCCCAGCTCGCCGACATCGCCGAGGAACACCGCGGCGCCCACTTCGCCTGCGCCGCCGCCCTCGCCCTGCCCGACGGCACGGAACGCGTCGTCGAGGGCCAACTCCGGGGCGTACTGCGCCACACCCCGGCCGGCACCAACGGCTTCGGCTACGACCCGATCCTCCAACCGGACGGCGAGACCCGCACCTGCGCGGAACTCACCCCCGCGGAGAAGAACGCGATCAGTCACCGAGGCAAGGCGTTCCGGGGCTTGGTGCCGGTGGTGCGGGAGTTGCTGGGGTGAGCCGATGAGAAAGCCCCGCACCTGTGAATCGAAGGTGCGGGGCCTTGTCTACCTGTGCGCCCGGTCGGATTCGAACCGACAGACACGATCACCTAAAAATCGCCGCTCAGCCCATGGCGTACGGGCGCCTGTGCCGCGACCTACCTTACCGGGCGTCGCCATGGAGCTGTCGACCTCCTCTGCACCAGGTGTTGGTGACCGCATGGCAATTGGGACACAGCAACCGCAGGTTCTCCCGCCGGTCGTCGCCCCAGTCCCCGTTGCAGTGATCGACTTCCAAGGTCATCGGCTTGCCGAGCCATTCCGGACCGCTCCCGCACTCGGCGCACTGCTCGGGTACACCGGTCTCGCGCAGCGCGCGACGTAGCAGATACGTTCTCGTCCGGCGCTCTTCGTTGTGCCGGACCAGGATTTCCTCGGGGCGTTTGACGGGATTCAAACCAGGCTTGCCTCGTTGGTGTGCCTGTCCAAGGAAGTGGGCGGTCGAAAGCTGTTCCTCGGCGGTCCACTGGCGCAACAACGCCCGCTGCGTGCCGCTGTCCGGCCGGCCCAGGCGTCGGAGCACCCCCGCGATGGAGATCGACTCGGTGACGGCCGCCCGCAACTCGTCACTCGTGGGCCGCTGCTGTCCGTCGCGGGGATTGAAGTGCGAGATGTCGATCCCGAAGTGAACGAAGCGCTGCGACAGGTAGCGATGGAGTCGGTCGTAAGGCCGAGTGCCGAAGAAGGCGATGACCTCGTCCAGATCGGCACACTGCTTCGCCGCCTCGGCCAGTCGCTCGCGTGTGTACTGCACGCCGCTCATGAGGCACCCTCTTTACGACGCCCCTTGCCGCGACCCCGGTAACTGTCCGTCGTCGAATGGCAGTTGGGGCACAGAAGCCGCAGATTCTGGATTCGGTTGTCTCGCCAGTTGCCGTCCAGGTGGTCCACTTCAAGTGGAAGCGTGCGTCCCCGCCACACCGTGTCCGTACCGCAGAGCGCACACCTTTCCGGAACACCGACTGCCGTCATCGCCCACCGGAGCCGATCGCTTTGCATGCGCCGGGCGCAGGCGGCCGCTTGCTCGACGAGCAAGGCAGCCGGTGTCCTGGGGCGCCGGGGTTTCCCTCGCCGGGTCGGCCGCTGAAAGTGCGACGTGTCGATGTCGTACGCCTTGATCCGGCGGCTGATGTGCGTGTGGTGCCCGCCCACCACCTCCAATCCGAGGTGGCGCAGCACCTCACACATGTTCGTCGAGGCAGAAACCGCCGTCTGGAGCCGGTCCTTGGTCCACTTGACCCCCTCCCGCTCGAAGTGCGAGACATCCACCCCCAGGTTCTTCATGCGGCCAAGTACGTACCGCCGCGTGGAACTCCCTGGATCCACCCCCAGCCTCTCCAACGCCTCCGACAGCGTCCGAGCCCCGCGGGCGGCCTCCGCCAGCCGTTCTCGTGTGTACGCGCTGAGCCTCATCTTCGTTCCCCTCCGGTCTCGACCACGCGTTCGCGGTCTCGTACGGAGTAACGAAGGGATTGTCGGACCGTCACGCGCCGAGGAGCGCGGGCCGGTCCCCTGGCCGGGGGCGGGCCCGCGCTCCTCGGCGGGTGTGCGGGGGCGGGTCGGTCAGATGCCCAGGTCCTTGATGATCTTCGCCACATGGCCCGTCGCGCGGACGTTGTACAGGGCCCGTTCGACCTTGCCCTGCTCGTCCACGACGATCGTGGAGCGGATCACGCCCAGGTAGGTCTTGCCGTAGTTCTTCTTCTCCCCGTAGGCGCCGTAGGACTCGGTGACCGTCTTCTCGGGGTCGGCGAGGAGGGTGATCCGCAGGGACTCCTTGTCGCGGAACTTCGCCAGTTTCTCGGGCTTGTCGGGGGAGATGCCGATGACGTCGTAGCCGGCGCCCGTCAGGAGTTCCAGGTTGTCCGTGAAGTCGCAGGCCTGCTTGGTGCAGCCGGGTGTCAGGGCCGCGGGATAGAAGTAGACGATGACCTTGCGGCCCTTGTGGTCCGACAGGGAGACCTCGTTGCCGTCGGCGTCCGGGAGGCTGAAGGCGGGGGCAACGTCCCCGGGCTGGAGTCGCTCACTCATCGCGCTAGCGTAACCGGGGGTGCTGACCGTGCGGCGGCGCGTGGAGCTGACAGACTGTCCAGGACAGGTACCAGCGACTTCGGAGGCCGTACGGTGGCGGACACGTCGGACACGAGAACCCCGGCGCAGATCGAGGCGGACATCAGTCGTCGCCGCGATGTGCTGGCCGAGACGCTCGACGAGATCGGGCTGCGGGTGCACCCGAAGACGATCGTGGGCGATGCGAAGGCCAAGGTGGTCTCCAACATCGACCAGACGCTCGGCAGGGCGTACGTCGGCGTCAACCGTGCCGTGAGCGAGGTGCGGACCCGGTTCGTGGACGAGGAGGGCGCGCCCCGGCTGGAGCGGATCATCCCCGTGGCGCTCGTCGCCGTCGGCGTCGTGGGGCTTCTCGTCGTCGGCTCGCGGCGTCTGAGGCGCTGAACCGGGCGCCACCCGCCCGCGTACGGGCTCGTCGAAGGCAGGTAGGTTCGTGGCGTGAGCGCCAACAAGAACGAGCACAGCACCCAGCACGACAAGCTGCCCATCCGGATGCTGCACGACCGTGTTCTCGTGCGGCAGGACGCCGGTGAGGGTGAGCGGCGTTCGGGTGGCGGGATCCTGATCCCGGCGACGGCTGCCGTGGGCCGCCGGCTGGCCTGGGCGGACGTCGTCGCCGTGGGGCAGAACGTGCGGACGGTGGAGACGGGCGACCGGGTGCTGTACGACCCGGAGGACCGTGCCGAGGTGGAGGTGCGGGGCATCGCCTACGTGCTGATGCGTGAACGCGATCTGCACGCCGTCGCCGCGGACCGTTTCGAGGGGTCCGAGGACGCGACGGGGCTCTACCTCTAGGGCCGCGGCCCGCGCGTACGGGACGGGAAGGGGCCGGCGACCCATGGTCGCCGGCCCCTTCCGTCGTGCCTGACTTCCGAGCCGGGGGCGGCCCGTGGTCGGCCGCCGGTCACTCTCGCTGTCTGCGGGTGGTGCCGGTGGTGCTGGTGCTCTGGGGTCCTCCGCCGGCGGTCGTGCCCGTGCCGGTCGTGTCGCCGGTGGTGGTGCCGTCCGTGGTGGTGCCCGTGGTGGTGCCGTCGGTGGTGGTGCCGGTCGTCCCGCCGGTCGTGGTGGTGCCGTCGGTCGTGGTGCCCGTGGTGCCGCCGGTGGTGGTGTCGCCCGTGGTGGTGCCGGTCGTGCCGCCGGTGGTGGTGCCGTCCGTCGTCGTGCCGGTGGTGCCGCCGGCGGTCTGGCCGTCGGTCTGGCCCTGGGTGCCGCCCTGGTCGCCCTGGCCGCCGGTGGTGGCCGTGCCGCCGTTGTCCTGGCCGGCGATGGCCGCGGGCTGGGAGGGGTCGACGCTCGGGGGCGCGGTGGAGTCGGCGCCGCTCTGGAGCTGGAGGTCGAAGTCGTGCGCCGGGGTGCCCTTGAGGGCGGACTTGGTGTACTGCGCCCAGATCTCGGCGGGCGCTCCGCCGCCGTTGACGCGTTGGAGGCCCATCGCGCCGTAGAGCGATTTGTGGGCGGCGGTGGTGGGGTCCTGGCCCATGACGGAGACGACGGTCGCGAGGTCGGGGGTGTAGCCCGCGAACCAGGCGGCGGTGTCCTCCTCGGCGGTGCCGGTCTTGCCGGCCGTCGGGCGGCCGGCGGCCTGGGCGGCGGTCGCGGTGCCGTTCTCGACGACGCTGCGCAGGACGGAGGTCGTGGTGTCGGCGGCCTCGCGGGTCACGGCCTTGGCGGTCTTGCGGGCGGGCAGCGCGATCTCGTCCGTGCCGTCCTTGGTGATCTTCGAGATCATCGTGTAGGGGGCGCGTTCGCCGTGGTTGGCGATGGTGGCGTACGCCTCCGCCATGTCGAGGACGCTGGCGGTGGACGGGCCGAGCGCGATCGAGGGGGTGGCGGTCAGGTCGGGGGTGCCGGCGGGGATGCCGAGGCGGATCGCCGTCTGCTTGACCTTGTCGGGGCCGACGTCGACGGCGAGTTGGGCGTAGACGGAGTTGACCGACTTGTCGGTGGCGGTGCGCAGGGTGATCTGGCCGTAGGAGGCGCCGTCCTCGTTCTCGGGGGCGTAGGAGCCGCCGCTCCAGCCTTGTACGGGGCGTTTGTCGGTGCCGTCGTAGTAGGTGTTGGGCGTGATCGTCTGGCCGTCCTGGGTCTGGGAGCCGTTCTGCAGGGCGGAGGTGAGGACGAAGGGTTTGAAGGTGGAGCCGACCTGGAAGTCGCCGCGGGTCGCGCCGTTCGTGTACTGCTTGACGTAGTCGACGCCGCCGTACATGGCGACGACCTCGCCGGTCCTGGGGTCGACGGAGGCGCCGCCGGCGCGGACGTAGGTGTCGGCCTTGCGGTTCTTCTTGTCGAGCTTCGACAGCAGTTTGTCGTCGACGGCCTTGACGAAGGCGTTCTGCTTGCTTCTCACCAGGGTGGTGGTGATGCGGTAGCCGCCGGCTTCGAGGGTGTCCGCGTCGATGATCTTGTTGGTGGTGAGGTAGTCCTTGATCGCGCCGACGATGTAACCGCGCTGCCCGGACATGCTGGTCGAGGCGGTCGCCGCCTTCGGCATCGGGAACTTCATGGCGGCGCGCCGGGTCTGGGTGAGCCAGCCCTTCTTGACCATGCCGTCGAGGACGTAGTTCCAGCGGGCCTCGGCCGCCGCCTTGTTCTCGGGGTGGGCGACGACGTCGTACTCGCTCGGCGCGTTGAGCAGGGCGGCGAGGTAGGCGCCGCGGCCGGCGTCGAGGCCGGTGGCGTCCATGCCGTAGTAGGCCTGGGCGGCGGCCTGGAGGCCGTAGGCGTTGCGGCCGAAGTAGCTGGTGTTGAGGTAGCCCTCCAGGATCTCGTCCTTGGACTCCGTGCGGTCCAGTTTGATCGAGATGAAGAACTCCTTCACCTTGCGGGTGACGGTCTGTTCCTGGCCCAGGTAGAAGTTCTTGACGTACTGCTGGGTGACGGTGGAGCCGGACTGGGTGCCCTTGCCGGTGGCGGTGTTCCAGGCGGCGCGGAGCATCGCCTTGGGGTCGATGGCGGACTCGGTGTAGAAGTCGCGGTCCTCGGCGGCGAGTACGGCGTGCTGGGCGTTCTTGGAGACCTGGGCGAGGGTGACGTTCTCGCGGTTGACCTCGCCGTCGCGGGCGAGCTGGCTGCCGTCGGCGTAGAGGTAGACGTTGGACTGCTTCATCGCCAGGGCGTTCGCGGCCGGGATCTTCACCATGGAGTAGCCGAGGAAGAACGCGCCGATGACCAGTGCCGCGAGGGCGACGAGGCCGCCGAGCACCATCCGCCAGGTGGGGAGGGCGCGCCGCCATCCGGTGCGCTTGGGCCGCTTGGGCTTCTTGCCGGGGTGCTGAACCGCTGGGGGTCCACTGGGTGCCCGGCCCTGTTCGGGCTGTTGCGGCTGCGGCTCGTCACTCATGTCGTGCACGGACTCCTGTTTCGCGTCGTACGTCTCCGTACGGCCCTGTGCGTATCGGTACGCCCCGTACGTCGCCGTACGTCGCTGTACGCCTCCTGCGTCCCCCAGACGAAGACTGTCGCACCCGGTGTTCCGTTCCCGCCGACCGACACCCGCTGCCCGGAAAAGGCGTGGCGTGTGTCACCACCTGCGCACTAGGCTCCTGCGCTTCGGTGCCGGGACATGGCGGAGGGGGGTCGGGGTGGGCTCGGGACGGTTGTACGCGGCCGTCGCCGCGGGGGGTTTCCGACGGTACGCGACCTATCGGGCGGCGACCGCGGCAGGGGTGTTCACCAATACTGTCTTCGGGCTCGTTCTCGTGTACACGTATCTCGCGCTGTGGGACGTGAAGCCGCACCTCGGGGGCTATGGGCAGGAGCAGGCCGTCACGTATGTGTGGCTGGGGCAGGCCCTGTTGTCGACGCTGGCGATCGGTGGCGGCGGGTTCGAGACGGAGTTGATCGACCGTATCCGTACGGGTGACATCGCGATCGATCTGAACCGCCCCGCCGACCTTCAACTGTGGTGGCTGGCGGCCGACTTCGGGCGGGCTCTGTTCCAGTTGCTGGGGCGGGGGGTGGTGCCGTTCGCGTTCGGGGCGCTGGTCTTCCCGGTGGCGCTGCCCGGGGAGTGGGGGACCTGGGCGGCGTTCCTGGTGGCCGTGGTGCTGGGGATGGTGGTCAGTTTCGGCATCCGGTATCTGATCGCGTTGTCCGCGTTCTGGCTGATGGACGGGGCGGGTGTGACCCAGATGGCCATGCTGCTGGGTTTCTTCTGTTCGGGGATGATGCTGCCGCTGAACGTCTTCCCGGGCGTCCTGGGGGAGGTGGTGCGGCTGCTGCCGTGGTCGTCGATGCTGCAACGGCCGGCGGACGTGCTGCTGGGGGAGGCCGATCCGTGGAGCACGTTCGCGTTCCAGGCTTTCTGGGCCGTACTGCTGCTGGGGGCGGGGCAGTTGGCGCAGTCGGCGGCGACGCGGAGGGTGGTGGTCCAGGGTGGCTGAGGGCGGCCGGGTGGCGGACGGGTTGCGGGCGTACCGGATGATCGCGGCGATGTGGATCCGCTCCACGATGGCGTACCGGACGTCGTTCGCGTTGACGACGGTCGCGAACTTCGCGGTGACCGGGCTGGACTTCGTGGCGATCCTGCTGATGTTCTCCCGGGTCGATGCGCTGGGCGGCTGGCCGTTGCCCCAAGTGGCGTTCCTGTACGGCCTGTCGAGCGTCGCGTTCGGTCTGGCGGACCTGGCGATCGGCTCGATGGACCGGTTGGGGACGCGGGTGCGGGACGGCACGCTGGACACGCTGCTGGTGCGTCCGGCGCCGGTTCTGGCGCAGGTGGCGGCCGACCGGTTCGGGCTGCGCAGGCTGGGCCGGGTGACGCAGGGGACGCTGGTCCTCGGCTACGCGCTGGCCACCGCCGGCATCCAATGGTCGTTCCTGAAGGCGCTGTTGATGCCGGTGATGGTGGTGAGCGGCGGGCTGATCTTCTGCGCGGTGTTCGTGGCGGGGGCGGCGTTCCAGTTCGTGGCGCTGGACGCCTCGGAGGTGCAGAACGCGTTCACGTACGGGGGGACGACGTTGTTGCAGTACCCGCCGACCGTGTTCGGGCGGGAGTTGGTGCGCGGGGTGACGTTCGTGCTGCCGCTGGCCTTCGTCAACTGGGTGCCGGCCGCCTATGTGCTGGGGCGGCCGTATCCGCTGGGGCTGCCGGGGTGGACGGCGTTCGCGTCGCCGCTGGTGGCGGTGGGGTGCTGTGCGCTGGCGGGGCTGGCGTGGCGGGCCGGGCTTCGTTCGTACCGGAGTACAGGGAGTTAGCGCGATGGACACAGGCGCAGGCACAGGCACGGAAGCAGGCACAGGCACGGAAGCAGGCACGGGCGCCGGCGCACGCACGGGCATGGGCTCCGACGCGGAGTTCGTGCTTCTCGACGGGGTCGAGAAGGTCTTCGACGTGCGCAGGAAGACCGGTTTCCTGAAGCGGGAGCGGCGGCAGGTGCGGGCGGTCGACTCGATCTCGTTCGCCGTGGCGCGCGGGGAGATGGTCGGCTACATCGGGCCGAACGGTGCCGGGAAGTCGACCACCATCAAGATGCTGACCGGCATCCTGACGCCGAGCGGCGGCCGGCTGCGGGTCGCGGGCATCGATCCGTCCCGGGAGCGCAGGCGGCTGGCGCACCGGATCGGCGTGGTGTTCGGGCAGCGTACGACGCTGTGGTGGGACCTGCCGCTGATCGACTCCTACCGGTTGGTGCACCGCATGTACCGCGTTCCTGACGCCCGTTACGCCGAGAACCTCGACCGCTGTGTCGAACTCCTCGAACTGGGGCCCCTGTTGGATGTGCCGGTGCGGCAGCTCTCGCTCGGGCAGCGGATGCGCGGTGACATCGCGGCGGCGCTGCTGCACGACCCGGAGGTGCTGTACCTGGACGAGCCGACGATCGGCCTCGACGTCGTCTCCAAGGCCAGGGTCCGCTCGTTCCTGCGGGATCTGAACTCCGAGCGGGGCACCACGGTGCTGCTCACCACGCACGACCTCCAGGACATCGAGCAGCTCTGCTCCCGGGTGATGGTGATCGACCACGGTCGCCTGATCTACGACGGTGCCCTCGCCGGGCTGCACGAGGCGGGGGAGAGCGAGCGGACCCTGGTGGTGGACCTGGAGCGGGAACTGCCGCCGGTCGAGGTGGCGGGCGCGCGGGTGGTGCGGGTGGAGGGGCCGCGCCAGTGGCTGGCGTTCCCGGCGTCGGCGTCGGCGGCGCCGCTGGTGGCGCGGATCGCGGCGGAGTACCCGTTGGTGGATCTGTCGGTGCGGGAGCCGGACATCGAGGCGGTGATCGCCAGGATGTACGGCGAGCAGGGCCGGGCCGAGGCAGGGGAGGCGGTCTCGTAGCCCCGGGCCGGGGGAACTCGTAGGCTGCTGGGTATGACCGACGACGCAGTTCCGGAGCTTCGCGCATCCGACGCCGATCGTGAACGAGTCACCGAGATCCTGCGCGACGCGGTCGCCGAGGGCCGGCTCGACATGGAGGAGTTCGAGGAGCGGCTGGAGGCGACGTACAAGGCGCGTACCTACGCCGAGTTGACTCCCATCACCCGGGACCTGCCGGCCGCCGGGTCGGCCCCGCTGCCGCCGGCGAACCCGGTGAACATGACCAAACCGCCTGCGGGTGACGGGAGTTGGGCGGGGCGGATCGTCGGTGGCGACGGTTCGTCGTCGGGTGCGGTGGCGATCATGTCCGGGTTCCAGCGCAGGGGCCGCTGGACCGTGCCGAAGCGGTTCACCTGTTTCGCCTTCTGGGGTGGTGGTGAACTCGACCTGCGTGAGGCGGACTTCGCGGACCACGAGGTCGAGATCAACTGTGTCGCGATCATGGGCGGGGTGCAGATCGTGGTGCCGCCGGGTGTGGAGGTCGTGGTGCGCGGCATCGGCGTCATGGGCGGTTTCGACCACCGGCAGGCGGGGGTTCCGGGTGAGCCGGGTGCCCCGCGCGTCATCGTCTCGGGCTTCGCCTTCTGGGGCGGGGTCGGCGTGGAGCGGAAGCAGACCCGGGCCGAGCGGCAGCGGCTGAAGGAGCAGCGGCGCCAGGAGAAACGGGAACGGGGTTCCTCGGCACGGGAGTTGCGCGGCTCCCGGCATGACCTGCTGGGCGGCCTGGACGGCCTGGGCGGTCTGCACGGTGACCGTCGGGAGGAGTTGGAGGAGCACCTGGACGCGCTGGAGGAGCACCGGGACGCGATGCGCCGGCGTCACGAGGAGCGCCGGGAGCGTCACGAGGAGCGCCGCGAGCGGCACCGGGACCGGCGGGAGCGCCGCCGGGGGGACTGGGACTGAGGCGGGTCCCAATCCCCCTGGTCCGGTTCAGAGTTCGGCGAACGCCGAGCCCTTCAGATCGGTGAGGTCGAAGACGGTGGCCATCCGCCGGTATCCCCGGTCGCTGGGGTGGAGGTGGTCGCCCGAGTCGTACGCGGCGCGCAGTCGGCCCGGGTCGTAGGGGTCGCGCAGGGCCCGGTCGAAGTCGACGACGGTGTCGTACACGCCGCCGCTTCTGATGCGGGCGTTGACCTGCTGTCGTACGGTCTCGCGGGCGGCGCTCCAGCCGCGGTGGCCGCCGAAGGGCATCAGGGTGGCGCCGACGACCTTGAGGCCGTGGGCGTGGGCCTCGCGGACCAGGGTGCGCAGGCCGGCCACGATCCCGTCGGGGTCGGCGAGTCGCGGGTTGCGCAGGATGTCGTTGACGCCGAGGTCGATGACGACGACCTTGACGTTGGTCCGGCCGAGCACGTCCCGGCCGAAGCGGCCGAGTCCGCTCTGGTTCTCGGCGGGGCGGCCGGTGCCGTCGGCGAGTACCTGGTTGCCGCTGATGCCCTCGTTGACGACGCTGTAGCGGGGCAGGTCCTGTCCGGCGTGGACCGCGGCGCGCAGTCGTGCCGAAAGCACGTCGGGCCAGCGGTGGTTGGCGCCGACGGTCGAGGTGATGCCGTCGGTGATGGAGTCGCCGAAGACGACGACCGTTCCGTCGGCGTCGTCGCTCAGCAGGTCGAGGGCGGTCAAGTAGCGCCAGTACTGGGTCTGTTGGGTGTAGGGCGTGCCGGTCGCGTCCTCGGTGCGGTCGCCGTCGGCCAGGTAGGAGACCTGGCGGCCGTGCGGGTGGTAGGTGACGGGTCCGGACTCGGTGGGGGAATAGGTGGTCACCAACACGTCGGCACCCTGCGGGACTTGAAGGCGTACGGCGTCGCTGACCACCTGCTGTCCGGCCGGCACGGTGACCGTGGTGGAGCCGCCGAAGGTCAGCCGGCGCAGGGTCCCGCCGGCCGCCGCGGCGGTTCCGCCGGTGGCGGCGAGGGCGATCGTGGCGTGGGTGAGGACGAGCGGTTCCTGGCCGTAGAGGTTGGAGAGGGTGATCCGGGCGCTGGTTCCGCCGACGCCGGTGTGGACGACGTTGCGCACCGAGCGGTCCGCCAGGCCGGCCGGCTCGGTGCCGGGTTCGGCGCCCACCGGGGACGCGGACCAGGCCCCGACCCAGGTGCCGGTCGAGACCGGGGCGGCGGAGTGGCGGGTGGCGCTGGGTCCGGCGAGGGTGTCGGCGGGGCCTGTGCTGCCGTCGTCGGCGGTGACACCGACGTGGATGGCGAGGGACAGGGCCACGACGAGGGTGATGATCGCGGACAGCAGGGCACCACCATGACGCTTGGTCATGCGGGGCGGTTCTCCTCGAACGAAGGGGAGCCCGAAGCTCCGGTGTGATGATCCCCATGATGGGTCATGAGGGTGTCGATGATGGAGTCAGGGACTGACAGGCCCCTGCCACAGTTCTCCCTCGTCCGGACAGACGCCGGGAACTCCTGTTCCGTTCCGGGAGTCGGTCAGGAAGGGACAATGTGTACGGGACCGGCGAACGGGTGGAGCGAATGGAACGTACGAGCACGGGCACGGGGAGCGGTACCGACCACCGCGCGATGACCACGTTCAGCGCCGCCGACGAGGAGAAACGGCGCGGGGTGCGGCGGATGAAGCTCACCGCGAGCGGCCTCCTCCTCTTCGTGGCGGTGGTCTACGTCCTGGCGAAATGGGCTTCCCACGCGGGCGCGGGCTCCTGGGCTGGCTATGTGGCCGCCGCCGCCGAAGCGGGCATGGTCGGCGCGATGGCGGACTGGTTCGCGGTCACCGCCCTCTTCCGTCACCCGCTCGGGCTGCCCATTCCGCACACGGCAATCATCCCCAAGAAGAAGGACCAGCTCGGTATCTCGCTCGGCGAGTTCGTCGGCGAGAACTTCCTCTCCGAGGACGTCGTACGGGAGCGGCTGCGCGCCGTCGGCATCGGCAGCCGGCTCGGCCTCTGGCTCGCCGACCCCGCGCACGCGGACCGGGTCACGGCCGAGCTGGCGGCGGCCCTGCGCGGCGCCCTCACCGTCCTGCGGGACTCCGACGTCCAGGCGGTGGTCGGCGAGGCGATCACCCGCCGGGCCGACGTCAAGGAGATCGGGCCCGGCCTCGGCAAGATGCTGGAGAGGATCGTCGGCGACGGCGGTCACCGGCGGATCGTCGACCTGGTCGTCACCCGCGCGCACGACTGGCTCGTCCTCCACGACGAGCAGGTCATGGTCGCGGTCCAGGGCGGCGCGCCCGGCTGGACCCCGCGGTTCGTCGACAAGAAGGTCGGCGAGCGCGTCTACCGGGAGCTGCTCCGCTTCGTCACCGAGATGCGGGACATGCCCTCGCACCCGGCGCGCGGCGCCCTCGACCGCTTCCTCCACGACTTCGCCTCCGACCTCCAGTCCGACACCGACACCCGGGCCCGGATCGAACGCCTCAAGGGCGAGGTCCTCGGCCGCGGCGAGGTCCAGGACCTGATCGCCTCCGCGTGGACCGCCGTACGGTCGATGATCGTCTCGGCGGCCGAGGACGAGCGCAGCGAACTGCGGCTGCGGGTAAGGGCGTCGCTGCTCTCCCTCGGCTCCCGGATGGCGGCGGAGCCCAAGCTCCAGGCGAAGATCGACGGTTGGGTGGAGGGCGCGGCGGTCTACGTCGTCACCACCTACCGCACGGAGATCACCTCCCTGATCACGGACACGGTGGCCGGCTGGGACGCGGAGCACACCACGAAGAAGATCGAGGCGAACATCGGCCGCGACCTGCAGTTCATCCGCATCAACGGAACGGTGGTGGGGTCACTGGCGGGGCTGCTGATCTACACGGTGTCGCGGGCGCTGGGCGCGTAGCGCGGAGCTTGACCCGCTGGATCCGGGGCACCTGTTCGGCGTTCGTTCGTCGAGGAGGGACCTATGCCAGAAGTCAGCGCCGACGCCCCGGCAGGGGCCGGCGGCCGTACCGTCACCACGAACATTCCCGCCCGCCTGGACCGCCTCCCGTGGTCGCGCTGGCACTGGACGATCGTGATCGGTCTCGGCACGGTGTGGATCCTGGACGGCCTGGAGGTCACGGTCGTCGGCAACATCGCCGGCCGCCTCTCGGAGCCGGGCAGCGGGCTGGCGATCAGCTCCGGGCAGGTCACCGGCATCGCCGCCGCGCTGTACGTGGCCGGCGCCTGTGTCGGCGCGCTCTTCTGGGGCCACCTCACCGACCGGTTCGGCCGCAAGAAGCTGTTCATGATCACCCTCGCGGTCTACCTCGCCGCCACCGCCCTGACCGCGTTCTCCTTCCAGAGCTGGTGGTTCTTCGCCTTCCGCTTCCTCACCGGCTTCGGCATCGGCGGCGAGTACGCGGCCATCAACTCCGCGATCGACGAGCTGATCCCGTCCAACCACCGCGGCCGGGTCGACCTCATCATCAACGGCAGCTTCTGGGTCGGCGCGATCTTCGGCTCGCTGCTCTCGATCGTCGCGCTGAACACGGACATCTTCGCCGCGGACGTCGGCTGGCGGCTGACCTTCGCCCTGGGCGTCGTCCTCGGCCTGGTCATCCTCCTCGTCCGCCGCAACGTCCCGGAGAGCCCACGCTGGCTGCTGATCCACGGCAGGGAGCGGGAGGCGGAGGAAGTGGTCTCCTCGATCGAGCGGACGATCGAGACGCAGACCGGCCAGACCCTGCCGCGCCCCGAAGGTGAACTCACCATCCAGCAGCGCGAGTTGGTGACCTTCAGGGAGATCGCCCGCACCCTCTTCTCGGACTACCGCAAGCGCTCCGTGCTCGGCTTCTCCCTCTTCATCGGCCAGGCGTTCCTCTACAACGCGATCACCTTCGGCTTCGGCGCCATCCTGACCAAGTTCTTCGACGTGCCGACCGGCAACACCGGCTACTACTTCGCCGTCATCGCGGTCGGCAACTTCATGGGTCCGCTGCTGCTCGGCCGGTTCTTCGACACGGTCGGACGCCGGGTGATGATCTCCTCGACGTACCTGCTCTCCGGCGTGCTGCTGTTCGGCACGGCCTGGCTCTTCGAGCAGGGCTCGCTGAGCGCGACCACCCTGACGGCGTGCTGGTGCGCGGTGCTCTTCTTCGCCTCGGCGGGCGCCTCCAGCGCCTATCTGACGGTGTCGGAGATCTTCCCGATGGAGACCCGCGCCATGTCGATCGCCTTCTTCTACGCCCTCGGCACCGCGGCCGGCGGCATCAGCGGCCCGCTGATCTTCGCCGACCTCACCAGCACCGGCAAGGTCGGCGACACGGTCCTCGCCTTCCAGATCGGCGCGGGCCTGATGTGCGCGGCCGGCCTGGTCGCGGCGCTGCTCGCGGTCCGCGCGGAACGCCGCTCGCTGGAGGACATCGCGGCCCCGCTCAGCGCGGTCCCGAACAAGGCGCCGGCGCAGGCGTAGCCGTAGCCCCGGTCCGGGCGGCGGCGCGGAGACACCCGTCCAGCGGGACACCCGTCCATCTGAGTACGCGTACTCTGTCGCCGCCGCCTCGCACGGACAACCCTCGTACGCATGACCGAGAAGCTGTTGAGTCCGCTGCGCACCCGCCCCTGGCCGGAACGCTGGCTGACCCGCGCGCTCGGCGCCGCCGTCGCGTCGGCCGCGTACCTCGTCTGCGGCCCGCTGACGGGCGCGTCCGCCGCGGGCGCGCTCGTCCTCCTGCTGATCCTGCTGCCCCTCGCGGCCTACGTCGGCCACCGCGACGACCTGGCCTGGCCCCTGCTCCAGGTCGCCCTGCCCCCGGCCGCGTTCATGTACGACAGCGTTCCGGCCGCCTACGCGAACTGGCCCGACGACACCGTACGGCCCCTCCAGTGGGCCTTCGCCACCCTGGTGATCGCGACGGCGGTGCTCGTGGCGGCGACGGTGGGGCGCAGGCTCCGCCCCCGCGCGGAGGACTCCACGGACGGCCTGCTGACCGCCCCCCGACCGTGACGCGCCGGTACGCCCGGGACCTTCTGACACGCCCGTACGGAACAGCCCCCGAGGGTGACTCGGTGACTCAGGCGTGCCGGTCGGCGACCGCCCACGACGCCAGCGCCACCGCTCCGGCGACACCGAACACGGCCGGCCAGGCGCCGACCTTCTTGGCCAGCGGGTGGGACCCGGCGAAGGCGGCGACGTAGGCGACGCTCAGCGCACCCGCCGCCCGGCCGCCCGCCCGCTGCCGCCACTGCTGCGCCGCGGTGGCCCCGGCCACCGCCAGCACCACCCCGCCGAGCTGCCGCTTCCTCGTCCACCGGGCCACGCCGTAGCCGCCCACGAGCCCGCCCGCGGCGACCACCGCGCTGGGAACCTTCGCCATCGTCCTGCCTCCTGCACTCACCCGCGGCCGCCTCACCGCCACTGCCACCACCGCTACGGCTACCGCTCCAGCTTCTACGACCGAGGCTAACGCGCGGCTGCCACCGACCACCCGGCAGGTCCGGCGGTCACCTCATCACCCGCTCCCGGCAAGCGAGTTCAGGCGCCCAGCCCCTGGAGCCCGTCGTAGGCGGCCATCACGAGGTCGAGGCCGCGGCTGTCATCGCCGGGCTCGCGCATCTGGTTGGTGACGTACGCCACCGCCAGCCGGGCGTCCGGCTCGACCATGACCAGCGAACCGCCCCAGCCGCCCCAGCCGAAGGTGGTGCCGAACAGGCCGTAGCCCAGACCCCAGCGCATCGGCATGCCCAGGACCCGGTCCTCACCGGCGAACTGTTCCACCCGGGCCCGCTCGCACCCGGCCCGCGACAGCAGCCGCACCCCCCGCACGGTCCCGCCGCACGCCATCACCGACTGCACGAGCGCGACCGAACGGGCGTTGCCGAAGCCGCTCGCGGCGGGGATCTGGGCGCGCCGCCAGGCCACACTGTTCCCGTCGCGGACCCGCAGCCGGGTCCCGGCGCCGGACGACGCGGCCGGGCTCGGCGCGCTCGCGAGATAGTCCTCGTCCCGGGACGGCGGCGGCACCGCGAGCGCGACCCGGTGATCGTGCTCGGCGGTCAGCCCGATGCGGAAGTCCGCGCCGAGCGGACCGGTCACCTCGTCGGTGAGGACCTCGCCCACCGTGCGCCCGGTGATCCGCCGTACGACCTCGCCCACGAGGAAGCCCTGGGTGAGCGAGTGGTATCCGGCCGCGGTGCCCGGCTCCCAGCGCGGCGGGGTCGCGGCGAGTCGTGCCGTGGCGGCCGGCCAGTCGTAGAGCTCCTCGACGGGCCCTTCCCAGTCGGGCAGACCGGCGGTGTGGGCGAGCACATGCCGTACCAGCACGCGCTCCTTGCCCTCGGCCGCGAACTCGGGCCAGTACCGCGCGACCGGCGCGTCCAGGTCCAGCTCCCCGCGGTCCGCCAGTACGAGTGCGCACAGCGCGGTCATCGTCTTGGTGACGGAGAAGACCCCGGCGATCGTGGAGCGCTCCCACGGGACCGTGCGCGCCGCGTCGGCGAAGCCGCCCCACACGTCCACCACCGGCTCACCGTCCACGAACACCGCCACCGAGCCGCCCACGTCCCCGGCGTCGAGCAACGCCGCCAGCGCGGTGGGCACAGCTGCGAACAGTTCGTCGTACGCACCCTGAATCTCGGCCATGCGCGCAACGTAGCCCCCGCCGCACAGGCCCGGTCAACTCAATTTCCACACAGCGGAGTTGGGGCCGCCGAGTCCGGAAGTGGCTGGAACTCCCGTGTGCGCAAGCCCGGTTGTCGGATCACCGACCCTGCAACACCTCCCGGCAACCGCCCGGTTACTGGCAAAATCTGCGGTCATGGAATTCTCCGAGGTAGTCCGCCGTCGGCGCATGATCCGCCACTACTCCGACAAGCCGCTGACCGAGGAGGCGATCGAACGCGTCCTCGCCTCCGCCCTACGAGCCCCCTCGGCCGGCTTCTCCCAGGGCTGGGCCTTCCTCGCCCTGACCGACCCCGCCGACCGCGCCCGCTTCTGGCCGTTCGTCCCCACCCGGGTCGAGTCCACCCCCACCATGCAGAACGCCCCCCTGGTCGTCGTCCCCCTGGCCCACAAGGCGGCCTACCTGGAGCGCTACGCCGAACCCGACAAGGGCTGGGAGGACCGCGCCGAGGCCCGCTGGCCCGCACCGTACTGGTACATCGACACCGGAATGGCCGCCCTCCTGATGCTCCTGACAGCGGTCGACGAGGGCCTCGACGCCTGCTTCTTCGGCATCATGCCGGAGCAACTCCCGTCCTTCTGCCAGGAGTTCGGAGTCCCGGACGAGTACGCCCCGATCGGCGGCATCACGGTCGGCTACCGCGCGGAGGACACCCCGCCCCAGACAGCCCGGGTCACGGAGCGCCGCCGGAACGCGAACGAGGTCATTCACCGCGGGAGTTGGGGACGGCACTCCTGAACCGGCACGGTCAGACCTCACCCCCGGCGCCCGGCGGCACGCCGGCCGGCACCGGACCGGGAATCGGGCAGCGTGATACGGCCGGTGAACAGGAAGTCGTGATTGACGTAGCTCCCGTCGAGACCGAAACGGCGCCTGATGTACGCGGTCCACGTCGCGTACGGCAGGTCGGTGTACCCGGCGACCACGCGGGCGCGGCTCGCCTGGGTGAGGATCCACCGGGCCTGGTCCGCGTCCCGGCCACGACCACCGAGGTCGCGCGCCAGCCGCCACAACTCCTCCCCGTCACCCAGCGCATCGACCACAGCGACCAGCCCGATGTCACCGAGGCCGCGGGCGTCACTGGACTGGCTGGTGTAGGCGAGGGTGAGAGCGCCGAGGGGAAAGACGGTGACGCGACTGGTCGCCGTCAACTCGGTCAGGAACACGGCGCGGTCCGTTCTGGCGGGGTGGCGGCGGCCCGCCCCACCGGCTCGGTCAGCAACAGGGCCCGTCGCCGCAGCAGGCGGGCGGGTTGCACTCGGCCGCCGTACCCCACAACCGCTCGTCGACCTCGAAGCCGGCCGCGCGAATCCTCCCGACCACGTCCGTCATCAGCCCGCGCGTGCGGGCCTTGCTGTTCGGCCGATGGTGCAGGAAGTAACCGAACTGCCGCACACACCAGTCGGCGTACCACTCGGTGTGCAGGACGAGGGTGTGCCAGCCGGGATCGACGAGCCGCGAGGGAGCCATGTCGGCACCCGCACCGCTGGAACCCATGACGTGGACCAGGGCGAGCGCCTGATCAACGACACGATCAGCGACGCACCGCTCCATCCCGTACTCATCGGCACAGAAGGCGCCGAGCATGTCGAACTCGGCTGCGGAGATGAGGGATCGGCGGGTGCGGGTGCGGGTGGTGACGGCGGCCTTCATCACGAGGGCCTGTGCTGTGGTGCGGTCGCGCGGGCCTACCGTTGAACGTACGAGGAGCGCCCCGAGTGAGGGAGTATCGGTCGCGTCGGCTGTCGGGGGAGAGATGGCGGCATGGGCCGTCATCCATGGGCCTTCACAGAGAGCGGGCTTTGTGACCATGCCCAGGACGGTAGGGGCCGCGATTGCGCCAGCGGAGGGTGATTGCGCGTAATTGCGCAGGCCGCGGAAGGGCTTGCCGCGAATTGCCTACAGACGGTCCAGGGAAGCCCTGGCGCGGCCGATCAACCGGCGTGCCGTGGTCCCGTGTGCAGCCGATTCGGCGAGCCAGTCCCAAGCTCGCTCATACAGCTGGATGTCTTCCTCGCCGGTGAGCCACAGTTCTTCGCTGATGGTCTCGACGATGACCAGTCCGCGATCGTAGATCCAGAAGGCGTGCGGTGCCGTGCGGCGCAATTGCGCACCGAAGGGGAGGACTCCGAGCTCGATCCTGCGTTGGCCCACAAGGTTGTACAGGCGGTCCAGTTGCTCGGCCATGACGTCCGCTGGGCATGAGCGGTGGTAGAGGGCGGCTTCGCAGACTAGGAAGTTGAAGGTTTTTTCAGGGTCGTACAACGACTCCTGACGCCGCATACGCGCCTCTACGGCCGCCTCGGTGGTCGGCGGATGCCTCGGAACTCCGCGTTGCGATCAAAGATCACACGGGCGTACTCGGGCGTCTGGAACAGCCCTGGAACTCGGGAAACCTCAAGACCCCGGATCGCCGTCGTCGCCTCGGTCTGCCGGACAGCGATCTCCTGACGGCCTCGGTGTCCGCCGGCCAACTGGCGTCGCCAGGAACGGTGCCGTTGCTTCAACTCCAACCCGGCACGCAGCCCCTGGAGTTCTCTCTCGGTGTCGGACCGACCGCAGGCCTGGGCCCATGATGTCAGGTCGGACATGGTCGGGGTCTGCTTGCCGTTCTGCAACCGGGAGATCTTTGAAGGCTGCCAACCCAATCTGGCTGCGAGATCCTTGCCTTCCAGACCGGCCTCGGCGCGCAGTTCGCGCAACCGCGCGCCGAGGGCTTCTCTCGCGGTCTGATAGTCCGTGCTCACACCGTGGAACGTACCCGCCTAGCGAACTCTTCGGTTCGGACGGCGTGATGCCAAGCGGCGTCACGTGCCTGGCAGGCGGCGAGGACTTCGGCCGGGTCCTCGGTGACGTACACACCCAGCGTGGTGTCCTCGTCGTCGAAAGCGAAACGGACCAGAACCCGAGAGTCGAAGAGCCAGAAGTCGTGTTCGGGAAGCCGTAGTTCCTGAGCACGAGCGCGGATCAGGAGGCGGATGTCCTCGCCTGCCGCGATGTTGCTGGGCGCACTCGCCAGGAGGAACTTCTGTCCCTTACTGGGTGGTTCATCGGCCACGCGTACACGCTCGAATCGCTTACCCAGTGCGGTCTGCGCGCGGACGTTCTCACGCCAGGTGTTGTCCGGTCCGCAGGCGATGTCCTCACCCGCGAGAAACCGTGGCCACTTCGGGGAGTTGCGGTCGGAGGCGTAGCCGCGACGTGTCTCCAGGCGCCAAGCGGTGTGCTTGAAATCGCGGAACAGGTGGGAGACCGAGGCGAACGGCTGGAGTTCAGGAGGGCCGGTCCTCGGAGCGTAACGGGTCAGCAAGCTGCGAGGCACTCGGACGAACGTCTCGGACTCCTTGACGTCCCGCAACTGGGCGAGGTGCTCCGGTTCGCTCTCCCGCTCGCCCTGGACGAGGATCTCGTCCGTTCCCTCGATGTCGTAGAGAGTCGGGCAGTCACCGTCGTCGCTGGTCGTCCCGATGAACCTGAGCGTCATGTCATTCTCCGTCGCGCTGGCTGGAGCTTCAGGATGCGTGCGCCGATAAGGGGTGGCCCGACGATTGCGGCGGATTGCGCGAGCGGGCCATGCCCTCGGAGTTGCGCGCAACTAGCCAGTACTGCGGCTGCTCAGGCCGGGTGAACCACCCGCCCGGTGACCTCTACGGAGCGGTGCGGGAGGGACTCATGCCTTGAGGGCCTCCAGGAAGGCACCCCAGGCTCCGCCGCGAACAGCGAGAACTGGACCCTCCGTCCCCTTGGAGTCGCGCACCAACGCCCGCTCGTCGGTCAGCGCGCACTCCACACACTCACCCCCGGCACCGTTGCTGTACGAGGATGTGAACCACATCGGACGGCCGTAACTACTGGACTCAACAACGCTCATTTGCGTATTCCTTCAGAACCGATTTGATCAACTGGGCCGAGCGCGGAGGGCTCAGCGCTGCGGCCCGCAAGCCGTCGAAGGCCCTCGTGTACTCACGCACATGATGCTCGCCCTCCAGGTACACAGCATCGGTGATGCCGTCCCGGTAGACCAGGTCCGGATCCTCTGGGGCCGGAAACCCCAGCATGGTGAAGGCGCCGGTGGCCGGATACGTGCCGGCGTCGAAGGGCAAGACCTGCAAGGTGACGCAGGCCAACAGGACCGACTCAAGGACGCGTTCCAGTTGCTCGCGCATCAGAGCCCGGTCACCGATGATGTGGCGCAGAGCGCCCTCACTGACGATGAACCAGGCGTCCGGTGCATCGGAGCGGGTCAGCATGGCCTGGCGCTCCATGCGTACGCGCACCGCCCTGTCGATGTCCTCAGTAGACATGTGAGCTCCGGTTTTGTGGAGTTCACCGGTGTAGGCCTCGGTCTGTAGGAGGCCGGGGATCAACTCGCACTGGTACTGGCGGAATGTGGAAGCGTCCTGCTCCAACCCGATGTAAATGTTGAACCACTCCGGGACACCGGCGCCGTGCACCTGCCACCAACCACGCGTCCTTGCCTCCCGGGCCAGTGACTTGAGGAACTCGCGTAGTTCGTCAGTGGTGCCGTAGAACCGACACAGGGCATCAATGTCCGACGGTTGGACCCGGCCGCTGCCCGTCTCCATGCGGTTGACCTTGGAACCACTCCAGTCCAGGGCTTGCCCGACCTGCGCGCAGGTGGCTGCGCGACTCTCTCGGAGCTTCTTCAGCTCGATCGAGAGACGACGACGGCGTGCTGTCGGTGAACCGGCCATCTCAACCCTCTCAACCATCCGTGCAGTAGCGGGGGTTCAGTCTCGCGCCACGGCCCCCGCCTGCCAATCACTCGTTCGTGGGAATCCCTTCCTGCACATTGCAGGAAGGGATAGGCGCGAGTCATCCTGAGGCAATCCCGCGACAGAACGTGAGGATCCGTAACACTCTGCTTGGCGGCCTCGGGCCCGGGCGGAGAGGGCGCGCGATGAGAGAGGTCCTCATGGTTCAGGAACCGTGTATGTCCCGGCGGCCCTGGGAACTGGCCTTCACAGCCGAACCCGAGGAAGTAGGCGCCCTGCGCCGCATTATGAGGCTGCACCTGGGGATGTGGGGGCTGCATGACGTCATGGACGAAGCGCAGCTGTGTGTCAGCGAGTTGGTGTCCAACGTCATCACACACGTCGGCGTCGGCACCCCGGCCACGCTCATGGTTTCCATGAAGCAGACGCATTTGCGCATCGAGGTCCACGACCCGGACACGCGGGCCCTGCCCGCCCTCGTTGACGCGAGTTTTGATGCCGAGGGCGGACGGGGCCTGGCCCTCGTCGCTGCGGTCACCGACCGCTGGGGTGTTCTGCTCCGCCCAGATCGCAAGGTGACTTGGTGCGAACTGGTGACGGGGCTCAGCACCCCGAATGGGCACGTTGCTTGTCCTGGCGTTAAGCGCGCTGAAGTACTGCTGGGCCTGTATGCAGGACGGCAGATCCCAGTCGATTTTGCTGCAAGCAGACTGGGCTCAACAAGCGCGGAGGAGGCGGCAATTGGCTTGGTTGTGGACCTACTCCACTGGTTTCGGGCGCACGGCTGCGATTCCGATGAGCTCATCGACCGCGCTCAACGGCACTTTGAGGCCCAGGCGTAGCAAGCAGGTCGAAGCCCGTTCAGGCAGGCACAGGACAGTCGAAACAGCGGGCGGAGCGCTGAGCGTCGGCAAAGGTCGAAGTGTCTCTCTCGAACTGCGAGAAGCCGCCGCTGTCGTTGCGGTACACCAGGCCGATCCCATGTTCGGCGAGCAGGTCGCGGAGATCCTCGCGAGGGAGGGCTGGCGCGAGCACCATGAGGTGGAAGGGCTGCGCTTGGTTGAGGCCCCTCAAGTGGTTACGCGCAAGCAGTAGTTGAGCAAGGGCCTGGGTAATCGACTCGCTGGCCGCGCTGCCTACCGGCTCGTACACGGTGTTGTTCGTTTCGTTGAAGAGCTCGAATATGAGCCGGGTTGTCGAGTCGCGCATCGATAACTCCATTTGACCGATGGTCTCTCCGGCTGCGGACTCGACTTCCTCAAAGCTGTCCGCCAGGTCATCTCGGGTTTCTGCCACCTGGTTGACAGCGGTTCGCGGCAAGCGCTGGCGTCTCTGGCGTCGGACTGCTCGGGTTATTCGCCCTGCGGTCCGATTGAATCGAGACTGCGGTGCGGGTGCAGGCAGGAGCGTGTCGGACGCCTCTCGGATGTGAAGGCCGATGGGGCGCAGGCGGAAGACGATGACGTTGCGGTCGAGGCCCAGCTCGTCTTTGGCCTGCCGCATCTCGAATGGCGTCCGCTCGTCAATCTTGAACTTCCCGATGTACCTGTGGGTCCTTGTGTCGGTTCCGGGTACTTTGCCCACAGCGATAAATAAGTGCAGGGTGCGCCCTTTGTCTAAATGCTCCAGGATCGATGCGTTTCCACCCTTGAAGACCTGGTCGCCCTGTTTTCCGACTCCGGTGTAGGTGAATATGGGCCCGAGGTCGTCCTCTTCGGCGAGCCATCCGTCGCTATACCCGTAGCGATTGCCGATCTCGCTGTCCGAGAAAATGAGAACGTTCTGCTTCTCCACCGCTGGGCAGATCCCGGCGTACCTGCTTCCGCCGAGCACGGGGTGGATTTCGTCACGTGTCAGGATGTCGCCGGGTTGGAACCCGGACGTGCTCGTTGTCATGTACCGAGGTTAGTGTGTGCACGTTGCCTGGGGAGGAGCAGGAGGCATAGGTCGCCTAGCGGGACGTTGTGGTCGCTTCTGGCGCAGGTGAAGATGGTGCCATGAGTGAGACGACGGGGACGATCATCGCGAGCCTCATCGCTTTCGTATCGGCCATCATCGGAGCGGTGATCGCCGGCATATACGCCAAGCGTGGAGCTGAGGTCGGCGGTCGTAAAGCAGTTGAGGCAGCGCTGGCACAAGTGCACGGCGAGGCCGCGGCGGAACATTGGCAGTGGGTGCGAAGCCAGCGCCATCAGTCCTTTGCGGCCCTCCTTGTGGCTTATGCCGCATTCGATGAGGTGCTCGTACGCGTCATGCCTGAGGTGCGCAATGGAGGCAGGCTGGATGAGGCGACAGGTCGCGAGCTAAGGGAGCGCACATTGTCGCTCCAGAATAAAACGAGTGAATTGGCACTCTGGGGACCGCGTGAAGCGAGCGGGTTGGCCTATGCCTTAACTCAAAAGGCAACGGATGCGGTAGGTGCCCTGCTGCGAGCGTCCCCCGCAAGCTCCACACATCCGAACGCAGACTGGTCCAGCGCTGAGCGGGCTAGAGGCGAGATGGCTGCGGCCTACGCCGGATTTTTACAGAGGGCTGGAGAGATCATTCGGGATCCCCGCCAGCCGCTTAGCTAGCCAGGGGTGATGGCCGAGTACGACCACACGTCGGCGGGCAACTCATGGTGTAGCTGCCAGGTAATTGCCATCGGCTTGCTCCCTTCGTGCTGCGCATAGGTTGCTGGGCCGAGCAGCATCCAAGGTTGAGCCTTGCCGATGTCTGTGTCCTTGTAACGCCGCATGAACAGCAGTACGTGGCTGCCGAGTTGCTGGTGGTGCTGGTAGCGCAGACCTGTGGGAGAGGTCTCCGCCGTAGTGCTCTGCGACTCCCAGTGGAAGAGAGAAGGACTCACTGCGTAGTCCTTATATCGGACGCTTGGTGAGAAGTCCTTCTCGTTCTTTTCGAGGGTGATGAGCAGAGCATCTGTCTTATGCGGCTCATCCCACAGGACGCCTTGAGCGAAGGAACCAGGCATCTGTCCACCAAGGCGGGCCACGCCAAGGGCGGCCAAGATTTCTGAGCGGTTGTACGCGCTGTGGACCTTCAGGGGGAGCTGCGCATGCGGACCCTCAAGCGCGATGGGGAAGTGGTCGGCATAGCCCATCACGTGGTCGAGTACTTGCCGTAGTTCACTGCGAAGGGCGCGCTGCTCTCGGAGTGAGTCCAGTCCTTCGGCATAGGAGTTGAAACCACCGGCCTTGTCCCACAGGTTGAAGAAAAGCATGCGTGCGTACGTCTTGTCCCTCGGCGCGAGAGCCTCGTAGGTCGGGGCGTCATCACTCAGTAGGCGCGTGTACGTCTCAGCCCGTTCGAGGTCATCGACGTGAAGGAACGCGTGCACGCGCTTCAACAGGTCCTCTTCGCCGGCCTGTTCAGGAAGGTCAGCCAGTCCGGACCGGCGTAGGACCGTCGTCCATGAGTTACTCGACTTGTACAACTCCTTGATCTCGCGGCGACTTTCGCGAAGGTAGTCAGCGAGGAGCGGAGTCTTGAAGGCCCTGACTTCCTTGGCGAGGCTCTGTACGTTCGCCTTGAGTTGGGTCCGGATGTTGTCCAGTACGAGATCCTTGGATTTTCCTTCAAGGATGATTTGACAACCGGACGGCAGCAGAGGGAAGTCGTGCTCGGCGTGGTCAAGAAGCCGATTGCGTGACAGGTTCGTCATGGCACGGAACTGTTCTTCGAACCGGAACTCGGCGCGATGTTGTCCAATAAAGTCGAGCACAGTCAGCACGGGCTTGTCCGGCGTGCGGCGCAGGCCTCGACCGAGTTGCTGAAGGAACACAGTGGCGCTGTTCGTCGGACGAAGGAGCAGCAGCGTGTCGACGTCAGGAATGTCCAAGCCCTCGTTGAACAGGTCCACGGAGAAGACGGCTTGGAGATCTCCTGCCTTGAGTTCAGAAAGTATCCGGTCACGCGTTTCGGGCCTCGACTCGCTGTCCAAGGCCGCAGCTTTCAGACCCGCTTCTTGAAAGCACTTCGCCATAAAATGAGCGTGCTTCCTGCTGACGCAGAACCCGAGCGCGCGCATCCTACTCGGGTCGGACACCTTGTCCCGCACCTGCTTGATGACGATGCGAGCCCGCGCATGGTCAGCGGAGAACAGCTCGCCGAGCTGACTCTGGTCGTACGTACCAGAACGCCAGTTGAGACGGGTGAGATCGGTGCCGTCTGGGACGCCGAAGTAGTGGAAGGGGCAGAGAAGGTCGTTGTCGAGGGCCTCCCACAGTCGCATCTCCGCGGCGATCCGCCCACCGAAGAATTCGTCCTGTACGTTGAGTCCATCGGCGCGCTCGGGAGTGGCGGTGAGACCAAGGAGTTGCTTCGGTTTGAAGTGGTTCAAAACCCGGCGATACGTCGTAGCAGTGGCGTGGTGGAACTCATCGACAACGATAATGTCAAAGTGTTCCGGGTCGAACTGGTCGAGTCGCTGATCGGTAAGCGATTGGACGCTGGCGAAGACATGCTTCCAATCGCGCGGTAGCTCCCCGCTGAAGAGCGTTTCGCCGAAAGATGCGTCGTCCAGTACCTCGCGGTATGTCCGCAGTGACTGCTTCAAGATCTCCTTGCGATGTGCCACGAAGAGCAGCGTGGGGTACTGCTTTCCGCCCCACTTCCTATGCAAGTTGCGGTAGTCCAGCGCGGCCATCACGGTTTTGCCTGTCCCAGTCGCGGCAACTAGCAGGTTCTGATGGTGGTCGCGGACTTCGCGCTCCACGTGCAACCGCTCAAGCATGTCCGCTTGATACGGATACGGTCGGACCTCAAGTCCTGAGAGGCTGATCTTGGTGTCGCGGCCAGAGATCGAGCCGCCTGCCACCCCCAGGGCTTCGTCCAGCTTTCGGGCATCGCGTGACGGGTCGTACGGCTCAAATGCCATGTCGTTCCAATAAGAATTGAAGCTGGCTGCAAACTTGGTCAGTACGGCGGGCGTTGCGACTGAAGACAGGCGTACGTTCCACTCCAGCCCGTCGAGGAGTGCGGCCTTGGAGAGATTGGAACTGCCCACGTACGCAGTGTCGAAGCCGCTCCGGCGGCGGAACAACCACGCCTTGGCGTGCAAGCGAGTTGAACGCGTCTCATAGTTGACCCGCACCTCGGCGCCGAAGTCCCGGACAAGACGATCGAGAGCATGTCGATCCGTGGCGCCCATGTACGTCGTCGTGATGACACGAATAGGTACACCGCGCGCGGCGGCTTCGCGGAGCGAGCTTTCGAGTACACGGAGGCCGTACCACTTCACGAAGGCGCAGAGCAGGTCGATGCGGTCTGCGGTAGCTAGCTCTGCCCGCAACTCCGTGCCGAGGCTGGGGTCTTCGGAGGCGTTTGTGATGAGTGCTGTCTCGGAGAGGGGAGTGAGCGGGCGCAAAGCGTAGGCCCCCGGCGCCTCTTGCTTGACAAGTGTGAGGAGTTGGCGAGGACCTTCAATGATGTTGCCTAGGGCCTCTGCCTCGCCGGGTGCGGACCCATCCGAGCCCAAGGACTCAAGGATGCGATTGGCAACGGCTACTTGGTCGCTTACCGGCAGTTGACTCAACCGGTCCCTGACGGCTTCACCAACGTACCGACTCAGCACGTGAGGAGCGGATTCGGTGCTGACCTCAGCATCGATGGCCTTCCAACCCGCAGCTTCGAACTGCTCCAGCTCAGCGCGTACGCTGCGGGTGATCAACTTCTCGTAAAGCCCCGCAATTGGCTCCAACCGGCCCCCCGGATCCGTCAACGGTGCTCCCCTTAACCCTCGTAACGCGCGTATACGATCGAGCGGATCGACCTAAACCTAGCGGTGGCGACTGGCTGGGCACTGCTTGCTCCGCGCGCTAGTTGCAACCCAGCCGGTGGAGGCGCGGCCTCCCCGTTCAGACCCCGTGACACCCCCCATACCCCCGTCCCGACCCGCACCAGCAGGCTGCTCCCCGTTGTGGGGGCCACGGGGTTGCTCGGGCTCGGGCTGCGAGGGTTGTGGCGTATTGGGGGAGGAGGTCCGTGTCGGACGGGGTGGTGCCTTCCGAGGCGGCGAAGGCCTCGTAGGACGGGACCGTGCCGGTGACGATGCCGAGGTTGGGGGTGCCTGAGGCCGCCAGCTCGCGCAGCGATGCCTCTATCGTCGCGAGGTGGTCCTCGTGTGAGGGGTACTCGGAGGCCAGGGTCGGGTAGCCGGCGAGGAGTTCGGTCAGTTCGCCCTCGGGCCAGTGCAGGACCGCGACCGGGAAGGGGCGGGAGAGGGCCTCGCGGTAGGCGCCCAGTTCGGCTCGTAGGCGGGAGATCTCCGCTTCCAGTTCGGCGGGGTTCTCCGAGCCGAGGGACCAGACGCGCTTGGGGTCGTGGAGTTCGTCGAGCGACACCGGCAGGGAGTGCAGCGTGTCGGCCAGCTGGTCCCAGTCGTCGTGGGCCAGGCCCAGCATGCGGCGTACGCGGTGGCGGCCGAAGAGCAACGGGTGGGTGGAGTACGGGGGTTCGGGTACGTCCGTGAGGAGCAGGCGGGCGCCCTCCGTGAACGTCTCCTGCGCCGCCTCCAGTTCGTCGTGGGTCTCCAGGGACTCCGCGACGATCACGTAGGGGGCCGGGTCTCTCGGGGACGCCGCCCGGATGCCGTCGATGATGGCGCGGGCCTCGGCCTCGTGGCCGTACTCCCAGAGGTTCGACGCCTTGAGGGCTCGTACCAGGTGGGGGGTTTCCAGGGAGTCGGGGGCGGCGAGCAGGCGGTCGTAGAGCGTGGTCGCCGCGGGGCGGTCGCCGGACAGTTCCAGGTGGGCCGCGGCCTGGAGGAGCATGGCTTCGGCGTCCTCCGGGTACAGGCCGGCGGTCCGTTCCAGGCGGGCCGCTTCGGCGGCGTGGTCGACGTTCTCGGCGGGCGTGTCGGGGCGCATGAACGACACCGTACTGCCGATGCCGAGTGGCATGGAGACAAGGGGCGGGAAGGGGCGGCGGCAGGGGGAGGGTCAGGTGCGGGCCGCGTGCGCCGGCACCCGGGAGGGTCGGCGCCGTGCCGGGCGGCCCGACGGCTCGCCCGGCACCTCCGTCGTACGTCGCGCCTCCGTCACGCGGTCAGATCACCACCCCGTCCACCTGGAGCGTCTGCACCGCCCCCGCCGCGAACGGGACGGCCACGGTCCTGCCGCTCAGGTACGTGTCGGAGTGGGCGGTGTAGAGGTCGCCTCCGCCGCCGGTCACGGTGTTCCAGCGCGGGACGAGCCCGTTCGTCCCGCCTGTCACCGTCGTGAACTTCGACAGGTCGAAGGTGAGGGTCGACGCGGACGTGCCGGTGTTCGCGGCGACGATCACCAGGCGCTTGGCGGAGGCGTCGTAGGCCGCGACCGCGTTGCTCACGCCCGTGTTGAGGATCGTCATGCCGGGGCGGATGTGGCGGCTGAACTGGGCCATGACGTAGTACTTCGTCTGGACCGCGCCGGCCGTGAGGGTGCTCTGGTCGTAGGCGATCATCGCCCAGCCCGAACTCGGGTCCATCACCTGCCAGTAGACCCAGGCGGTGGGGTGCAGCCAGTTGAAGTCGTAGAGCAGGTTGCTCGCCAGGGTGAGGCCCGTGCCGTCGCTGTCGCCCGTCTCTGAGTTCCACAGGGCCTTGCCCGACGTCGTGACAACGTCCGTGTAGAGCAGGTCCCTTCGGCCGCCGGAGCCCTGGTAGCCGTGGACGTTGACCCGGTTGACGTACCCCTTCGTCGTGGAGCTGAAGGCGGCCCAGGTGGTGCGCGCGAGGTCGTAACTCGTCTCGTCCGAGGCGGATATCTTCGTGCCGGTGAGGCCCCGGGTGTCCAACTCGCTGCGCAGGTAGGGGAGTACGGCGGCCTGGACCGTGGAGTCCATGTGGCAGCCCTCCTGGGTGCCGGTCGCCGTCCACCAGGCGGAGCTGGGCTCGTTGAACGCCTCGACCGTCGCGAAGTTCACGCCCCAGTTGTTCTTCGCGTAGAGGGCGACCGCCGCCAGGTGGGAGGCGTGCTGGCGGTAGTTCCAGGTCTGGAGGTTGTTGCCGCCGCCCGAGGCGCCCGACGGGTTGTGGTTGGAACACATCCACCACATGGGGGAGTTGGCGAAGAGTTCGGTCGTCGCGCCCCGGTTCACCGCCTTCACCAGCATCGCGCGCTGGGTGGCGTCGGCCGTCCAGTCCCAGGCGGAGGAGGTGGGGTCCTCGTTGTTCCAGTCCTGCCAGTAGCCCTCGATCTGCTTGAACGCGGGGATGTTGGCGGAGGCCGTCATCGTCTCGCCGCCCACGGAGTTCCAGCTGCTCGCGCCGAGGTTGTAGCGGGCGATGTTGAGGCCGAGGCCGGGGAGCGATTTCCCGTTGTACGTCACCGACTTGGTGGTGAAGAAGAGGTCGGCGAAGTCGTCGCGGGCGCCGAAGACGTTGGCCCACCAGGCGAGGGAGGTACCCCAGCCCTCCCAAGTGCCGTACTTGGTGGCCGGGTTGACGGCGACCGTCGCGTCGGCGCGGGCGGTGCCGGCCGCCAGGGCGGTCCCGAGGAGACCTCCGCCGGCTGCCGCCAGCAGGGTTCTGCGTCGGATCATCTCGTCTCCGTTTCGCTCAGCCGCCGGTCGTCCGCCGGCGTCGGGCCATCCCCCCGGCTCGTGCCACCAGGAAGCATCGAGGGTGCCGTACGGGGTTGTCGAGGGTTGTGTCACCCCTTTCTAAAACCGGTGTACGAAGACCCGAACGGGGTCGGCCGGGGGCATGTCTGGCGCATTGCGGACTGGCCGCCTATCGTGCGGGCGGCTCGGCGGGCGGCCTTCGTGGGCGGCCGTCGGTGGGTGCGGGCTCCGGGGTGGAGGAGGCTTGCGGATGCGCGTTCGGGTACGTGTCGTACGGCAGCGCGGCCGGAGCCTCGGCCGGCGTGCGCTCTGGACCGGCGGCGAGCTGCTCGTCACCGCCGGAGTCGTGCTGTTGCTCCTGGTCGTGCACCAGCTGTGGTGGACCAACCGCGAGGCCCGGCGCGGCGCCGAACACCAGGTCCAGGCCCTGGAACGGGAGTGGGGCACCCCCTCGGCCACCGCCGGGCCTCCGGCCGTCCCGCGCTCCGGGTCCCGGGTCGACGGCGCCGGGGGAACGGGCCCCGGCGGCAGCGGCGGCGGCTCCCGTACGACCACCCTCAACGGGCCACCCGGCGCCCGCACTTCACAGGCCTACGCCGTCCTCAGCATCCCGCGCCTGCACCTCCGCGTCCCGATCGCCGAGGGCGTCAGCAAGCGGAACGTCCTCAACAAGGGCTACGTCGGCCACTACTCCGGCACCCAACAGGCGGGCGAGGAGGGCAACTTCGCCCTCGCCGGGCACCGCAACACGCACGGCGAGCCGTTCCGCCACCTGCCGAGCCTCCGCCTCAAGGACAGCGTCCAGGTCGAGACGAGCACGGCCGTCTACACCTACACGGTCGACCAGATCCTCCCGCGGACCTCCGCCACCGACTCGGGCGTCATCCGCCCCGTCCCCCGCTCCGACGCCAGACCGTCCTACGGCTACACCCGACCCGGCCACTACCTCACCCTCACCACCTGCACACCGGAGTTCACGTCCAGATACCGCATGGCGGTGTGGGGGGAACTGACGTCGACGCGACCGCGTTAGCGCCTGCGCGCCCGCGGCCGCGGTCGGACAACCCCCGGGCCGGATCGCGGCCGGTCCTGTATAACCGATGGCAGGGACCGGGACGTAGGGGAGGGGGCAGCTCATGAACCGCGGTCGCGCCACCGTTCTGCTGCTCCTGCTCCTCCAACTCGCGCTGCTGGACAGCGGGGGCCTCACCGCCGCCGCCGGCCTCCCCGCCACCGTCGCGTTCGCCGCGACCGCCGCGGCAGGCTCTGCGCTCGTCCTGTGCGCCCTGCTCACCGCGCGCCGCGCGCCCGCCCTACCGCCCACCCACGTCCGTACAGCCATGCGCGAACGGGCCCGCCGTACGGCGTTCCTGCCCCAGCGCGACCCCGACGCCTCCGGACGGCCACGGCCCAGGGCGCCCGGACAGGCCCTCCGGACGGCCACCGCGTAGGGCTTGCACCACCGTCACCGCCCACGCGTGGGTCGTCACGCCGCTGTCTCCCACTCCGGCACGACGAGACCCTCGGAGGGCTCCACCATGTCCGTCTTCGCCCGCCTGGTCGGCCAACTCGCCGACCAGCTTCACCCGTTGTTCGGCGCCGCCGCGACGGCCGCCGCGATCGTCCTGTTCACCGCGCTGGTACGACTCCTCGTCCACCCCCTCTCCCGGGCCGCCGCGCGCGGCCAGCGAGCCCGCCAACGGCTCCAGCCGCGCATCACCGAGCTGCGGCGGCGGCATGGGAAGGAACCGGAGAAGCTACAGAAGGCGGTGCTCGAACTGCACGCCGAGGAGAAGGTGTCGCCGGTCTCCGGCTGTCTGCCGAGTCTGATCCAGCTGCCGGCCTTCTTCCTCCTTTACCACCTGTTCTCGAACACGAAAATCGACGGGGGCGCCAACGACCTCCTCTCGCACCAGCTCTTCGCCGCCCCGCTCGGCGGCCGGTGGGCCGACGCGCTGGGCGAGGGCGGGGTGTTCGGGCCGGCCGGCCTCGTCTACCTCGGGATGTTCGCCGTCGTCGCTGTTGTCGCCGCCTTCAACTTCCGCCGAGCGAAGCCGATGA
Organism: Streptomyces sp. NPDC005423; assembly: GCF_040606415.1. NCBI lineage: Bacteria > Bacillati > Actinomycetota > Actinomycetes > Kitasatosporales > Streptomycetaceae > Streptomyces > Streptomyces sp. NPDC005423. The sequence continues at coordinate 97,956 of NZ_JBEXET010000018.1, forward strand.
CGGGGATGAACGGTCCCCTCGCGGGGCCGACGGAAGAGGACGGGCCGGCGCCCGGGCTGGGCGCGGTCACCAGGCTGATGCCGTTCCTGTCCTTCTTCACGCTCTTCACCGTGGCCCTGGTGCCGCTCGCCGCCGCCCTCTACGTGGTGACCAGCCAGGCGTGGAGCGCGGTGGAACGGGCGTTGCTGTACCCCTGAGCGGCGAGGCCCCCGGTCCACTCCGTGAACCGGGTATTGCGGAGTGGACCTTCAGCTTGGAGGATCGACCAGTCCTCCGATGGCTGCACCCATCGGGCGGGCGCCCGCGATCGAGGGAGATGGTGCAATGAAGCTGCTGCGAGTCGGTACGGCGGGGGCCGAGCGGCCCGCGCTGCTCGATGCCGAGGGGAAGCTGCGGGATCTGTCGGGCGTCGTCGCGGACATCGACGGGGCGTTGCTCGCCGACGGCGCCGCGCTCGGCCGGGTCCGGGACGCCGCCGAGGCGGGGTCGCTGCCCGTGCTGGACGCGGCGGGGGTGCGGATCGGGCCGCCGGTCGCGCGGATCGGCAAGGTGGTGTGCATCGGGCTGAACTACCACGACCACGCCCGCGAGACCGGCGCGGAGCCGCCCGCCGAGCCGGTGGTCTTCTTCAAGGCCGCCGACACGGTGGTAGGGCCGCACGACACCGTGCTCGTCCCGCGCGGGTCGGTGAAGACCGACTGGGAGGTGGAGCTCGCCGTCGTCATCGGGCGTACGGCCCGCTATCTGGGCTCGCACGAGGAGGCGCTCGCGCACGTCGCCGGGTACGCGGTCGCGCACGACGTCTCGGAGCGGGAGTTCCAGATCGAGCGGGGCGGCACCTGGGACAAGGGCAAGAACTGCGAGACGTTCAATCCGCTCGGGCCGTGGCTGGTGACCGCGGACGAGGTCGCCGATCCGCAGGACCTCTCCCTGCGGCTCTGGGTCAACGGGGAGCTGAAGCAGGACGGCACCACGGCCGAGCAGATCTTCCCGGTGGCCGAAGTGGTGCGCTACGTCAGCCAGTTCATGACGCTGTACCCCGGAGACGTGATCAACACCGGGACACCGGCGGGCGTCGCCCTCGGGCGGCCCGAGCCCAAGCCGTATCTCCGCGCCGGGGATGTCGTGGAGTTGGAGATCGGCGGACTCGGGCGGCAGCGGCAGGAGTTCAAGGACGCCTGAGGGGACGGGGGTTCGGCGGCGGCCCGGTCAGCTGAGCAGGGCGGCCAGCCGCCGCCAGGCTTCCCGCGGGAGGGTGTCCCGGGGCGCGCCGTCCACCACCTGGAGGGCCACATGGTCCGCGCCCGCCCGGCGGAACGCGTCGACGCGGTCGCGGATCGTCCCCTCGTCGCCCCACGCGAACACCGCGTCGACCAGGCGGTCGCTGCCGCCGTCCGTGAGGTCGGCCTCGGTGAAGCCGTGGCGGAGGAAGTTGTTGGTGTAGTTCGGCAGGGCGAGGTACATGGCGAGGGTCTCGCGGGCCAGCGTGCGGGCGCGGGCCGGGTCGGTCTCCAGGACCACCTTCAACTCCGGTGCCAGCAGCGGGCCTTCGCCGAGGATCTCGCGGGCACGGGCGGTGTGCTCGGGGGTGACCAGGTACGGGATGGAGCCGGCCGCGCGGTCCCGGGCCAGCTCCAGGGTCCGGGGGCCGAGGGCGGCCAGCAGGCGGCGGCCGGCCGGTACCCCGGCGGAGTCCAGGGCGTCGAGATAGCCGGCCAGCGCCGAGTACGGGCGGCGGTACTGGTCCGCGAGCTTGGCGTGGCTCACCCCGAGGCCGAGCAGGAAGCGGCCGGGGTGGGCCGCCTCCAGCCCGGCGTAGCCGGCCGCGGTCTCGGCGGCGTCGTACTGCCAGATGCTCTGGATGCTGGTGCCGACGGTGAGCGTGGAGGTCGCCTCGATGAGCGGGGCCGCGTGCCGGGGGGCGCTGCTGCCGCCGAGCCAGACGGCGCCGTAACCGAGCTGTTCCAACTCGGCCGCGGCGTCGGCCAGTTCGTGGCGTCGGCCGGGATCCTCGGAGCGCAGGCCCACGCTCCAGATGCCGTAGCGGCCTACCGTTTCCTTCAGGGAGCTGCTCATCGGTTTCGGTTCCCTCCGGTGTCGTACCTGTGGAGAGTGCCAACCGGGGGCGGCGCCGGGTTAATCCCCGGCCGTCCGGTCGCCCAGGAACTGATCCAGAGCCTCCACCACGAAACGGTGGTCCTGCAACTGGGGCAGACCCGACACCGTGACCGCGCCGATCACGCCCACGTCCTCGACGGTGAGGGGGAACGAGCCGCCGTGGGCCGCGTAGGTGTCGGGGTCGAGCCGGGAGGAGTCCTCGAAGGTCGTGCCCTTGGCGCGGAAGCGGGCGCCGACCAGATAGGAGGAGGCGTGGTAGCGCTCCACCACCCGGCGCTTGCGGTCGATCCACGCGTCGTTGTCCGGCGCCGAACCGGGCAGCGTCGCGTGGAAGAGCTGCTGGCCGCCGCGCCGGATGTCGACGGCGACCGGCGCCTGCCGCTCCCGGGCCAGCTCGACGAGGAGCGAACCGAGCGCCCACGCGTCGTCGTGGGTGAACCGCCGGAACACCAAGTGGCGTTCCTGCGCTTCGAGTTCCTCGACGGTCGGGGTGATCTCCGGGGCGATCCGCTGGGTGATCGAGGGCTTGTGCTGGGTCACAGGGTCACCGTCACTCCGTCGCGGGCCGAGCGGCGCGCGGCCTCCAGTACGTCGAGGGCGGCGGCCGCCTCCAGGGCGGTCACCGGGTTGGGGGCGCCGTCCAGGAGGGCGGCGGCGACGGCCGCGTAGTAGGCGGGGTAGTCGCCGGCGAGGGTCGGCTCGGGGCGGCCGGCGCCGGTCAGGGGGGACTCGCCGGCGCCCACCCGGCCGTACACGGACTCGGGCTCCCGGCCCCAGCCCGGACCCGGCCGTTCGCCGTCGCGCAGGGCCGCCTCCTGCGGGTCGAGGCCGTACTTCACATAACCGGCGCGCGAGCCCAGCACCCGGAAACGGGGGCCGAGTTGGGCGGTGGTCGCCGAGACGTACAGGTGCGAGCGGACGCCGCCCGCGTGCGTCAGCGCGATGAACGTGTCGTCGTCCGTCTCCGCGCCCGGGCGCCGGATGTCGGACTCGGCGTAGACGGAGGCGGCCGGGCCGAAGAGGGCCAGTGCCTGGTCGACGACGTGGCTGCCGAGGTCGTAGAGCAGACCTCCGATCTCTGCCGGGTCGCCGGACTCGCGCCAGCCGCCCTTGGGCCGCGGGCGCCAGCGCTCGAAGCGCGACTCGAAGCGCCACACGTCACCGAGCGCGCCCTCGGCGAGCAGCTTGCGGAGGGTCAGGAAGTCGTTGTCCCAGCGGCGGTTCTGGAAGACGGAGAGCAGCAGGCCGCGTTCCTCGGCGAGGGCCGCCAGCGCGCGGGCCTCGGCCGCCGTGCCCGCGACCGGCTTGTCGACCACCACCGGGAGGCCCGCCCCCAACGCGGCCGTGGCGAGGGGGACATGGGTCTTGTTCGGGGACGCGACGACGATCAGGTCGAGGCTGTCCGCCCGGTCGAGCAGTTCGTCGGCGGTCGCGGCGAAGCGGATGTCCGGGAACTCGGCGCGGGCCTGTTCCCGGCGCCCGGGGTCGGAGGTGACGACCGTGTCGAGCGTGAGGCCCTCGGTCGCCGCGATCAGCGGGGCATGGAAGACGGAGCCCGCGAGGCCGTAGCCGACGAGGCCGACGCGGAGGGGTGGGCGAGTCGTGGGTCCAGTCATGCCCTCCACTTTCGCAACGCTGTTGCCAAAGTGCAAGCGGCAGGGAGAATGGCGGTGTGAACACCACGAGAGGCGGGACCGGAGAGGCGGCGGGCGCCAACCTGCCCGCCCTCCGCAGCCACAACACCGCGCTCGTCCTCGACCTGCTGCGGACGGCCGGCGCGGAAGGGATCAGCCGACTCGAACTCGCCGAGCGGACCGGCCTCACCCCGCAGGCCGTCAGCAAGATCACCGCCCGGCTGCGCGCGTCCGGCCTCGCCGCGGAGGCGGGCCGCCGCGCCTCCACGGGCGGCAAACCGCGTACGGTCCTGCGGCTCGTACCGGAGGCCGGCCACGCCGTCGGCGTCCATCTGGACCGGGACGAACTGCGCGCCGTCCTCGTCGACCTCACGGGCGCGGTGACGGGGGAGCGGTGCGCGCCGCTGGACCTGGGGGCGGGGGCCGAGGCGGTGCTCGCCGCGGTCGCCGCGCAGGCGGCAGGCCTCGCGGCCGGGGCGGCCGGGAACCCGCTCGGCGTGGGCGTCGCCCTCCCCGGCCCCCTCGACCACACCCACGGCGTCCTGCACCGCGTCACCGGTTTCCCCGAGTGGGACGGGTTCCCGCTGCGGGACGCGCTGGCGGCGCGGCTCGGCAGGCCGGTCGTCGTCGACAAGGACACCAACGCGGCGGCGCTCGGGCTCGCCGTGGGCGGGGAGGGCGGGTCCTTCGCCTATCTGCACCTGGGGACGGGGCTCGGCGCCGGGCTGGTGATCGGCGGGAGCGTGCACCGGGGGGCGCGGACCGGGGCCGGTGAGTTCGGGCACCAGGTGATCCAGCTCGACGGGCCGCCCTGCGGCTGCGGGAACCGGGGCTGCGTCGAGGCGCTGTGCCTGGCCGCCGTGGCGCGCGGCGACCTGGCCGAGGCGGCGCGGGTGCTCGGTGCGGGCGCCGCGAACCTGGTCGGACTGCTCGACATCGACCTCGTCCTGCTGGGCGGCCGTACGGTCACCGCCGCGCCGCACCCCTTCGTGCACGGCGTGGCCGCCATGCTGGCCGAGCACGCCCGGCGCGAGGGAGCGCGGGACGGGGCGGTGCCGGTACGGGTCGCCTCCGGCGGCGCACGCGGGATCGCGGAGGGTGCGGCACAGTTGGTGCTGGGGGCGCTGTTCGGGCGGGGGGACGGGTGACGCGGGGCGGGAGCGGGGACGGGGACGGGCGGGGTTGATGTCCGGTTCCGGCCGGCCGGAACCGACTGGCTGTGGACCGACGGCTCGCCGGCTCGCACTGGTCCGGGGTGACGTCCGCGTCTGTTCCTCGACTCGCACTCGTATCGGGGGGCGTCAACCTCCGTTCCTCGGCTCGCGTCCGTTCCCCGACCTGCCCTCGCCCGCACCCGTACGGGGTGACTTTGGCGACCGTTCGGGGTACGTGGTCGGCGCGGTGCGCTCCTTCGGCGTCCCAGCCCGGGATGGTCATGTGGTTATGCGACTGCCTATGCGACCGCTTCCGCGACGACCGCGCTCCCCGCTCTCCGCCTGCCTCGCCGCAGCCGCCCTCCCGTCAGCGTTCCTCGGGGCGCTCGGGGCGACCGCACCGGCGTACGCGGTCGGCGCCCCCGGGGCCGTTCCGGCCTGCGCGGCTCCCGCCGACCACGCCTTCCCCCTCACCACCCGCATCCACGACGGCCCCGGCGCCTACCCGGCCGGCGGCGGCTACGGCACCTGGTACCTCGACCTCACCAACACGACCGACCGCCGCTGCGCCGCCGTCCACCCGGTCGTCGTCCTCGTCGACGACAAACACGCGCTGACGGCCGCCCAGCCCCGGGTCGCGTTCTACGACGGCGGACGCGCGCACCCGGTCCGGTTCGAGACGACCGGCCGGGCCGAGCTCGTCGGCGCCTTCGACGACGGCTTCCCCGGGTTCGCCGTGGACCCGGGCAGGACCCTCACCGTGAAGGTGCGTCTCGCCTTCGCCCCGGACGCCGTGGCGAACGGGGTCACGCTCAAGGCGGCCGTCGTCCAGCGGCACGCCGACGACGGCGACTGGATCGGCCAGTCCAACGACTACCGGTTCACCGTCGACCCCGCGTCCCCCGCCCCCCAGGCCACCCCTCAGGCCACCCCCCGTCCCACCCCGCAGCCCACCCCGGGCGTTTCCGCGAGCGCCCCCGTCGACAGCCTTCCCTTCGCCGACGAACTCGCCAGCACCGGGCTCGGCACCCGGCACGGCGTCCTCGCCGTCGTGTCCGTCCTCCTCGTCATCGCCGGTGCTCTGCTCGTGGCCCGGAGGCGCCGCTGACTCAACTCGCGTACCGGAAAGGTGTGTTGGAGTCGCGGACGGCTGACCGACTCGCCCGCCCGGACAGGCGTGTCGGGGTGGCGGACGGCACCCGCGGATCGGCGGGACGGACCGCTCGCCGTCTCCGCCGCCACACCCGCCGGGAGGCGTACGGGGCTCCTCCGGGAGCGCCGGGTCGTGCCGAACGGCTGATCAGTAGGCTGGGCGCACGCAGCACCGCGCACGGCAGGAGACGGCACCATGGCAGACCGCAAGCCCATCGAATCGTGGCTCACCGACATGGACGGCGTGCTCATCCACGAGGGCGTGCCGATCCCCGGCGCCGACGCCTTCCTGCGGAAGCTGCGCGACTCCGGCCGGCCCTTCCTGGTGCTGACCAACAACTCCATCTACACCCCGCGCGACCTGCACGCCCGGCTGCGCCGCCTGGGCCTGGAGGTGCCGGTCGAGAACATCTGGACCTCGGCCCTGGCCACCGCGAAGTTCCTGGACGACCAGCGGCCGGGCGGCACGGCGTACGTCATCGGTGAGGCCGGCATGACCACCGCGCTGCACGACATCGGGTACGTCCTCACCGACCACGAGCCCGACTACGTGGTGCTCGGCGAAACCCGCACCTACTCCTTCGAGGCGATGACCAAGGCGGTCCGGCTGATCAACGGCGGCGCCCGCTTCATCTGCACCAACCCCGACGAGACCGGCCCCTCCGCCGAGGGCCCGCTGCCCGCGACCGGCGCCGTGGCCGCGCTGATCACCAAGGCGACCGGCAAGCAGCCCTACTTCGCCGGCAAGCCCAACCCGCTGATGATGCGCACCGGACTCAACGCGATCGGCGCGCACTCCGAGACCAGCGCGATGATCGGCGACCGGATGGACACCGACGTACTGGCCGGCATCGAGGCCGGAATGCGGACGTACCTGGTGCTCACCGGGCTGACCCGGCCCGAACAGGTCGAGGAGTACCCGTACCGCCCGTCGCGGATCGTCGACTCGATCGCGGACCTCGTCGACCGGATCTGAGCCCGCCCGCGGGACACCCGTTCGGAGTAGTCCGGCGCGGCTGAGGGTGCGGGGCGGGGTGCCCAGGAGGAGTCTCCAGGTAACTGGAGGTTCACGATGCGTTCAGTAAAAGTCACTCTCTGTGCGAGCGCGGCGTTCTTCGCGGTGCTCATCCCGGCGGCGTACGCGGCGGACGGAGGCACCGTCTCGGTGACCCCCACCTCCCCGGCCCCCGGCGGCGACGTGTCCCTGCGGATCAGCGGCTGTCCCGGTACGACCGGCAGCGCCTCCTCCGACGCGTTCGTCGCGGACGCCACGCTCACCGGCCGGGCCGGGACGCTGGCCGGTGAGACCCGGGTCCGCAGCACGATCAGGACCGGCCCCCACGACGTCAAGATCACCTGTGGCAACCTCACGGTCCGGGGCGCCATCACCATCGCGGCGGACGGATCCCGGTCGCCGTCGGAGCGGCCCTCCGGCCCCGCCTCGCCGGTCGCCCCGGTCCACGCGGGCGGCGGCGGCACCGCGCACCTCGCCGCCGCTGACGCCCGCGCGGCCGGACCCGGCACCGCGCAGACGGTCACCGGTCTGGTCCTCGCCGGAGTCGCCGCGGCGGCCTTCGCGGCGCGCAGCGCCCGCCGGAGCCGCAGGACGGACTGACCATGTCCGACCATGAGCCGCAGGGCGGACCGACCGCGTCCGACCCCGCGCGATCCACCGGCACCGGCCGTCTCCTGATGGGCGTGGCCTGGGCGGTCCTGCTGCTCGGCCTCTGGCTGTGGGGCCGGGACCTGACCGACGTACGGCTGGGGATATCCGCGCCGACCACCGGTGACGTGGCCGCCGTCGGGCGCCCCGCGGAGGTCGAACTGCCCTCCGCGGCAAGCCCGTTGGGGGGCGCCCGGCCGCGGCGCCTGGACATCCCCGGCCTGGGGGTGCGGGCCCCGGTGGTGGCCCGGGGACTCGACGCGCGGGGGGCGATCGACCCGCCGCCGTTCGACCGGTCCGGCGCGGTCGGCTGGTACGCGGACGGGGTCGGACCGGGGGCCGACGGCACCGCCCTGCTGGTGGGGCACGTCGACACCGAGACCCGGCCCGCCGTCTTCTACAAGCTGAGCACGCTCAGGCCGGGCGAGACGATCCGGGTCCTCCGCGACGACGGCAAGGTCGCCGACTTCACCGTCGACGACGTGCGGGTGCTGGCCCGCGACCACTTCGACGCCCGGCAGGCCTACGGCCCCCGGCAGTCGGGGCGGGCCGAACTGCGGCTGATCACCTGCGGCGGCACCTTCGACCGGTCCAGCCGCAGCTACACCGCGAACGTGGTCGTCTCCGCGTACCTCACCGGCACCGGACCGTGACGCACCTGGCCCGGCCGGTGACTGCTCCCCCCGAGGTCACCGGCCGGGCTGGTCCTCGACCGCGGGTGGCACGGGCTGCGGGAGTAACCCGGCGACCGTCGCGGGAGGCTCGGGCGCCGGCCGGGCGCCGGCCGGGCGACAGGCCGGGGGTCCAAGGCCATCTGAGAAGACTGTAGAGCGGATGAGCGCCCCGGCCTAGAGGCCGGTTCACGCCCGGTCCCGCGCCGGTGGCTCTCCGTGTCCGAGGCGGCCGGTGTCCCCTCAACTGGGGTTCGTGCGGCCCGGGTTGGTGATCAAGGCGATCGGGGCCGCTCCGGCGCGCGCCGCTCAGACGGTCGTGGAGAGCCGGGTGCGTACGTCGTCGAAGTGGTCCCGTATGGCCCGCTCCGCCCGTACGGCGTCCCCGGAGCGGACCGCGTCGAGGATCTCCCGGTGCTGCCGGCAGGTGACGTCGGGATCCTGCGGGCCGGCCGCGAGATCCGTGTGCACCTGGTGGAAGGCGTCCCAGAACGCCTCCAGCACCTCGCTCAGCAGCGCGTTGTCCAGGCCCCGGTAGAGGGTGGCGTGAAACGCCCGGTCGGTGGCGGCGAGACCGGCGCCCGTGGCGGCCTCCCGTTCCATGCGCTCGACCAGAGCGGCCAGTTCGGCGAGGTCCCGCGCGGGCAGCCGGCCCGCGAGCCGGGAGACGAGCCCGGTCTCCATCGCCTCCCGCAGTTCCAGCAGCTGGAGCAGGCTGTCCTCGCCCCGGTAGTGGCCGACGACCGTACGGAAGGTGAGTCCCTCGATCATCGGCGCGAGGGACATCGGGCCGACGTAGGTGCCGAAGCCGTGCCGGATCTCGACGATGCCCATCGCCTGGAGCGCCTTCAGGGCCTCGCGCACCGAGTTCCGGCTGGCGCCGAGGTACCCCATCAGCTCGGGCTCGGTGGGCAGCGGGGCCCCGGAGGCCAGCCGCCGCTCGACGATGAGCTTCTTGATCCGGTCCTGGAGGTCTCGGGCTGCCATGGGCCAGAGGGTATCCGGCCAAACAAGCGAACAGGCCCCTCGCCGAAGCGAAGGGCCTGCTGTCATGTGCGCCGCCAGGGACTCGAACCCCGGACCCGCTGATTAAGAGTCAGCTGCTCTAACCAACTGAGCTAGCGGCGCCTGCCGACCCGGAGAACTCTACCGGACCTGCGACGGTGCTCCGGACCACCGGGACGGGGACGACCCCGGGCGGGAAGGGTGCCGTACATCATTCGGACCGTCAGCATGCGCGTCCACCCGACAGTTGCGAAACTGGCGAAAGTGCGCGAGTGCGGACATTTTTTACCCGAAGTGTGAGGGGCGTCGCATGGAGACTCCGGTGTTCGAGGAGGTCGAGCCCGCGAGCGACCGCGACTGCGACTGCCCAGGCTGCGTGCACTGGAGGCGCGTACTTCCCCATGTCCCGGCCAGCCGTGCCCTCGGCCATCCGGCCGCCGCCCGGGCCCTCGTCCTGGCCGCCGCCGCGTCGGCCGCTCTCGGCGAGGGCCACGTCGTACCGGCCGTGGCGGCGCCGCACACCGCGCCCCGGCCCGCCGTTCCAGCGGACGGCAAGGCGGGGGACGCGGACGGTGAGCCCGCGACCCCGCAGGGCGGCAAGGCCCCGCTGCACGGTCCGGCCGGGCGACCCATGGAGCCCGGCGCACCGTTCGGCCAGGCCGCCGAGGAGACGTCGACGCCGTATCCGGCCTCGTCACCCTCGTCACCCTCCTCACCCTCGTCGCCCGTCTCGCCCGTGTCGCACGGTGTCCCCGGCTATCCCGGCCGGGGCCTGTTCCGTCCAGGCGCGGAGAACGCGTATGTGACCCGGCTGGGGAAGCGGCTGGTCCAGCGCGGGTTCGGCGCGTACTACCCGGACGGTCCGGGGCCGCGCTGGGGCGAGGACGACCGCCGGAACGTCGAGGCCTTCCAGCGCGCCCAGGGCTGGCGGGGCGGCGCGGCGGACGGCTGCCCGGGGCCGGAGACCTGGCGGCGGCTCTTCTCCTGACCACCTGCCCCTCCTGACCACCTGCCCCTTCCCACCACCTGCCCCTCCTGACCACCGGCCCCCGTGGGCCACCTGACCACCCTTCTTCTCACCATCCGTCGGGACGCGGCCGGCGCGGAGGCTGGAGGCACCATGAGTACGACGACCACTTCACAGACGCCCGAGTCGGAGGGGCCGGGCAGACCGGCCCGGCTCATCCAGAACGAGGCGACCACCGAGATCCCCGTCCATCTGCTCTTCCGCGACGAGCCGGACCCGGTCCCGCCGGCGCTCGGGCCGGCCGTGGTCGCCCGCCGGCAGGGCACCGGCGAGCAGCCGCGTTTCCGGCGTCCGGGGCCGGTGGGGCCGCGGGCGGCGCCGGAGGTCGACCCCGACCTCGTCGAGCGAGCAGCGCGGGTGCTGCCCGGCGCGGCGGGCCTCCTCGCCGGCGTCTGCGGGGCGGCCGGGTGCGCGGTGAACACGTGGTGGGCGGGGGTGTTGCCGCCGCTCGCGGTGCGGGCGTTGCGGCTGCCGGCGTACGCGGGCGCCGGTCTCGGTCCCGCGCAGTGGGCCGCCTACGCCGGGGCGGGCGCGCTCGGTCTGTTCGGGTTCGGCGGTCTCGCCCGGGGCCGGACCGGGCGGGCCTGGGTGCTCGGTCTGTTCGGCCGTTACCGGGGGACCGTCCGGCGTACCGGTCTGCTCTGGGTCAACCCGCTGGTGCTGCGGAGCAGGGTCGACGTACGGCTGCGGCACTGGCGGGGTGAGCCGATGCCGGCCGCCGACGGGAACGGGGTCGCGCTGCGCGTGGTGGTGCTGGTGGTGTGGCGGGTGCGGGACACCGCGCGGGCCACGCTCGGGGTCGAGGACCACGAGACGTATCTGCGCGAGTGCGTGGAGGCGGCGCTGGCCCGGGTGCCGGTGGAGGCGGCGGGGGCCGCGCGGGGTGCGGCGGGCGCGGCCGGGGACGCGCTGACCCGGCTGGTGGCGGCGGACGCGGGGCCGGTCGGCCTGGAGGTGTTCTCGGTGCGGCCGGTGCGGGTCGAGTACGCGCCGGAGGTCGCCGCGGTGATGACCCGCCGCCGGATCGCCGCGCTGGACGCGCGGCACCGGGCGAGCGTGCTCACCTCGGTCGTCGACTCGGTGGAGGACACGGTGGCCCGGCTGACCATGCGCGGGCTCGTGGACCTGGACGACCGCGAACGCAAGGCGCTGGTCAAGGACTTGACGGTCGCGTTCTGCTCGGGACGGGGGGAGACGGGACCCTGACGGCTCTCGGTGCGCGCGCCCCGTCGTGTACTTGCCGCCGTACACCTGCCGCCGTGCACCTCCCGTGATGGGTATGGACAGCACCAATTGACGGCAATATCCTGGGACTTGGTCTAGACCTGCACAGCTCACGGAACTCCCCACACGTTCTCCAGGAGCGGCAGTATGCGTAAGAAGACCAGGTGGTACGCCGCCGTGCTCGGACTCACCACGGCCGGTGCCGTCGTGCTCTCGACGGGCGGCGCCAGCGGCCACGGCTACACCGACCTCCCTGTCGGCAGGCAGAAGCTCTGCGCCAACGGCACGGTGCGGAACTGCGGCGACATCCAGTACGAGCCGCAGAGCGTCGAAGGGCCCAAGGGCTTCCCGGCCGTGGGCCCGGCCGACGGGCAGATCTGCAACGGCGGTCTGAGCAGGTTCGCCCAGCTCAGTTCGCCGGCCACCCCGGCGGGCACGGCGTGGCCGACGACCAGGGTGACGGGTGGTCAGTCCTACACCTTCCGTTGGCAGTTCACCGCCCTGCACGCCACGACCGACTTCAGGTACTACGTCACCAGGCAGGGCTGGAACCAGAACCACGCCCTCGCCCGCTCCGACCTCAACACCACCCCGTTCCTGACGGTCCCCTACGACGGCCGGCGCCCGCCGGCCACGCTCTCCCACAGCGGCACCCTGCCGTCCGGTCTCTCCGGCCACCACGTCATCGTCGCGGTGTGGACGATCGCGGACACGGCCAACGCGTTCTACGCCTGCTCGGACGTCACGTTCTGAGCTTGGCTTGAGCCGGTCCGGTCTCCCCCGGGGGTAGGTTCCCCCCACCAGCGGCACCGACCTCGGGGGACTCCATGGAAGCGCTGTTCTACGTCATACCCCTGCTCATGATCGCCCTCGCGGTGTTCGGCGCGGTCAGCGTCGTCCGCCGCTCGCGCCAGGTCAGCGGCGCCTGGAGCGGCGGCCTCACCGCCGAGGCCACCTGCCTGCGCACGTACACGACGACCGGAGGCGGCGGGGAGAGCATGGTGCACACCACGATGCACCACGTCTACGAGTTCACCACGCGCGAGGGCCGCGCCGTCCGCTTCGACGAGGCGAACGGGCCGTCGACGACCGTCCAGGGCGACCTCGTCACCGTCTACTACGCGGCGGACCACCCCGAGCAGGCCACGGCCCACGCCCCGGCCCCCGGGAAGCTGGCGGCGGGAACGGGCTGCCTGCTGACGTTCTTCGGCGTCTTCATCCTCTTCTGCCTCGGGTTCATGCTGATGGTGCACGGCGTGTTCTCGGTGGCGGACGACTTCCTGCACTCCTAGCCTCCCCGGGCTCCCCATCTGACGGTACGTCAACTACCGTGCGGCTCCATGGAGTCCACCAGGTGCACGGTCGCGGAGCTCGTACGGGCGCGGTGGGGCGACCACCGGCCGGGCCTGTGGTTCGAGGGGCGGACGCTGACCCATCACGAGACCGCGGCGGGGGCGGCGGCCCGGGCGGCACTCCTCGCCGACCTCCTGCCGCCCGAAGCCGCACCGCACTTGGGCGTGCTGCTCGACAACACCCCCGAGTACCCGATGTGGTTGGGCGCCGCGGCCCTCGCGGGAGCGGCCGTCGCCGGCCTCAACCCCACCCGCCGAGGCGCCGAACTCGCCCGGGACATCCTGCACACCGAGTGCCGCCTCCTCGTCACCGAACGCGCCCGCCTCCCCCTCCTGGACGGTCTCCGACTCCCCGGCGTCCGCCTCCTGGTGACCGACACCGGCGCCTACGACGACCTGCTCGCGCCCTACGCCGACGCCGTACCGGACGCCTCCCGGGCCACCCCGGACGACCGCCTCCTGCTCTACTTCACCTCCGGTTCGACCGGCGCGCCCAAGGCCGCGATCTGCACGCAGGGCAGGCTGGCCGCCGCCGGCCGGTCGCTGGTGGGCCAGTTCGGCGTGGGCGAGGACGACGTGCACTACGTCTGCATGCCGATGTTCCACGGCAACGCGGTGATCGCCGACTGGGCGCCCGCGCTCGCGGCCGGGGCCGGGGTGGCGCTGCGCCGCAGGTTCTCCGCCTCCCATTTCCTGGACGACGTACGGGAGTTCGGGGCGACGTACTTCACCTATGTGGGACGCGCGGTGCAGTACGTCCTGGCCACCCCGGAGCGGCCCGACGACCGCGACAACCCGCTCCGGCTGGGCTTCGGCACGGAGGCGGGCGCGGTGGACGCGGCGGCCTTCCAACGCCGTTTCGGCGTACGGCTGGTGGAGGGCTACGGGTCCTCGGAGGGCGGTGCCGCGATCCAGTGGACGCCGGGCACCCCGGCCGGCGCGGTGGGGCGGGCGGCCCCCGGCCTCGCGGTCCTCGACCCGGAGTCCCGCGAGGAGTGCCCGCCCGCGGTGTTCGACCCGGCCGGACGGCTGCTCAACGGGCATTCCGCCATAGGGGAGTTGGTGAACCGCGGCGCCAACCCCTTCGAGGGCTACTGGCGCAACCCCGAGGCCGAGGCCGAACGCCGCCGCGACGGCCTGTACTGGACCGGCGACCTCTTCTACCGCGACACCGAGGGCTTCCTCTACTTCGCCGGCCGCACCGACGACCGCCTCCGCGTCGACAGCGAGAACCTGGCCGCCGCGATGATCGAGAACATCCTCGCCCGCTACGAGGGCGCCGCCGCCGTGGCGGTCTACGCGGTGCCGGACCCGGTCACCGGGGACCAGGTGATGGCGGCGATCGCCGGCGACTTCGAACCGGCCGCCTTCGCCGGCTTCCTGCACGCCCAGCCGGACCTGGGGACGAAGATGGCACCCCGGTTCGTCCGGGTGGTGCGCCGGATGCCGGTCACGGCCACCAACAAGATCCACCGCGCCCAGCTGCGGCGGGAGGGCGTCCGCTGCGCCGACCCGGTGTGGTGGCGACCGCCGGGGGAGAGCGCCTACCGCCCGCTGACCCCCGAGGACGCCGAAGGCCCCCTCGTCTCGCCGCGGGACCTGTCGCTACCGTGCGCCGCCGGGGACTCGAAGGCCGGACCCGCTGATCAGGAGTCAGCCCGCCGATGAGTCGGATGATGCCGTAGGCGAGTGGTCGGCGCGGCTGTCGCCGACGCGGTCGCACGGGGCGAGCGTCCCGGTGGCGCTCCAGGCGGTCCGGGACGAGGGTCGCTGTCGAGGTCGGCGAACAGCGCCTTCCGGCACGGCCGGGGCCTGTCTCTCAGGCGCCCGCGCCACCGTCGACCGGCACGATCGCACCGGTCACCATCGACGCCCGGTCGCTGAGCAGCCACGCGGCCGCCTCGGCGACCTCGTGGGGCTCGGCCATCCGTCCGAGCGGGATCGATGCCTTGATGTGCTCGACGATGCCGGGGGTCGCCGTCTCCCATGCGTCGATCATCTCCGTGGCGGTGCCGCCGGGGGTGATGCCGTTGACCCGGATGCCGTCGGGGGCCCAGCTCACCGCGGCGGTCTCGGTGATGCTGTTGAGCGCGCGCTTCATGGCGCCGTACGCGGGGAGGGCGGGGTTCGCGCGGCGGCTGCCGATGCTGGAGGTGTTGACGATCGCCCCGCCACCGTTGCGTCGCATGAGCGCGGCTTCGGCGGTCATGGCGGTCCAGTGCGAGCGGAAGTTGACGGTGAACTGCTCGTCGATGTCCTCGTCGGTCGTGGCGTCGAGCGGGCCGGGCTGCTGCTGTCCGGCAGCACCGTTGTTGAAGGCGCCGTCGAGCCGTCCGTGCAGTTCCTCGACACGGTCGATGGCGGCGCGGACGCCGGCACGGTCGGCGAGGTCCAGGGCGACGGCGTCGGCGACGCCCCCGTCGGCGCGGATCTCGGTGACGACGCGGTCGAGGGCGTCGGTGCTGCGGGCGGCGAGCACGACGGCGGCGCCCTCCCGTGCGAAGAGGCGGGCCGCGGCCGCCCCGATGCCGCGGCTGGCGCCGGTGATGAAAATGACCTTGCCGGTGAGCAGGCCGATGGGTGCGGTGCCGATGGTGTTCGTCATGCCGCCAGTGTCATCCGGCCTCCGGAACGCATTCAGGCACAGGCGGTACCAGGATCCGTCGCCGCGCGGCGTGCACACTTGGGGTATGGACAAGCAGGAGCTCGGGGCGTTCCTCCGCACCCGCCGTGAGCGGCTCCGGCCCGAGGACGCCGGCCTCCCCTCGGGCCCGCGACGCCGGACACCGGGTCTTCGCCGCGAGGAGGTGGCGGTCCTCGCGCACATCTCCACGGAGTACTACGTCCGGCTCGAACAGGGCCGGGCACCGCGGCCGTCGGGCGAGGTCCTGGCCGGCATCGTGGGCGCGCTGCGGCTCACGGACGCCGAGTCCGACCACCTCCACGTCCTCGCGGGCACCGCGCCGAGCCGGACCGGACTGCACCGGCGCGACGTCCGCCCGAGCATCCTCGCGCTGCTGGAGCGGCTGCCGCAGACGGCCGCCTTCGTGACCTCCGCCGTGTTCGAGGTGCTCGCGTGGAACGACCTCGCGGCGGCCCTCATGGAGGACTTCGGCGCGCTCACCCCGGAGGACCGCAATCTCGCACGCCGGGCGTTCCTCCGGCCGGCCCGCGCCGACGCGCCGCTGTACGGGGTCGCCGACGCCGCGGAGTTCCGGCACCACGTCGTCATGGGGCTCCGGTCCGCCCTGGCCCGATACCCTTCCGACCTCGCGGTGTCCGCGCTCGTCGACGAACTCCGGGGCTCCAGCGCCGAGTTCGCCCGACTCTGGGAGGGGCACGACGTACAGGCCGCGCCGATGCTCACCAAGACCTTCCGGCACCCGGTCGTCGGGGAGATCACCGTCGACTGCGACTCGCTCGCGCTCACGGACCGCGACCAGAACCTCGTGCTCTACAGCGCGCCGCAGGGATCCCGCAGCGCCGAGGCCCTGGCCCTGCTGAACGTCCTCGGAGCCGAGGCCGGCGACTATCGGCGATGACGCTGCGGTCCCGGAGAAGGGACGGACCGGGACGAGGGCGACGGGTGGGGCGGTCCGGATGGCCGGGCTCCGTGTCGTCGACCGCGGGGCCGTCAGGGCCGGCCCCGCGCCGGCATCCGACCCCGGAAACGACCAAGGGCACCCTTCCGATAAGAAGGATGCCCAGGTCACACACAGTGCGCCGCCAGGGACTCGAACCCCGGACCCGCTGATTAAGAGTCAGCTGCTCTAACCAACTGAGCTAGCGGCGCGTGACTCGTGCCGACCGTTCGACCTGCGTCTCGCGGGCGGCGACGAGAAAATACTACCTGGTCCGCGGGGGTGCTCCGGACCGTCTCAGAGGGCGAGTGACAGCAGGAGGGGAGCCGCGCCCCGGTTGAGGGTGTCCGCGGCCCGGCGGAGGCGGTGGGCGTGCTCGACGGGCAGCGACAGGGCCAGGCAGCCCACCGCCGCGCCCGCCGTGATCGGGACGGCGGCGCAGACCGTACCCACCGCGTACTCCTGGAGGTCGAGGTGCGGCACCGTCGGCGGCTGGGTCTCCAGCCGGGAGAGCAGCAGCCGGTCGCTGGTGATGGTGCGTGAGGTGAGACGGGCCATCCGGTGCCGGGAGAGATGGTCGCGCCGGCTGTCGTGGTCGAGCTGGCCCAGGAGGCTCTTGCCGAGCGCCGTGGCGTGGGCGCAGGAGCGGAAGTCGACCCACTCGTTGACCGCGGGGGCGGAGGGGCTGTCGGCGTACTGGGTGATCGTGATCTCGCCGTCCACGTACCGGCTGATGTAGACGGCCGCGCCCAGCGAGTCGCGCAGCCGGTCGAGGGTCTCCTGGAGCTTGTCGCGCAGCGCCTGGTCGTGGCCGTGCGCGGAGCCGAGGCGGCCGAGGGCCTCCCCGCCGACGTAGGCGCCGTCGGCGATCTGCTCGACGTAGCCCTCGCGGCGGAGCATCCGCAGGAGCGCGGTGAGCCGCTCGGGGTCGAGGCCGGTGTGGCGGCCGAGTTCGGTGTCGGTGACGCCGTCGGTGTGCCGGGTCACGGTCTCCAGGACGCGCAGGGCGTCCTGGGCCGAGTGGTAGGGGGCGGTCGGCTCGTGCTTCAGCGCCACGGTGTTTCCCCTCGCGCTCGCTTCTGTGCCGTGATCCGGGCAGCGAATCCCTGTCCACGATAGCCGTCAAGAGGCGCTGGTGGAGCGCTTGTTGGCGAGTCGGTGCGCCACGTGGCCGGGGCGCGGGCCGTCCGGCATATGCCCTTGTCATCGCCCACGCCGCTGACCTCCCGTGTCGGCCCGATCACATGCGGTGGCGGGGTGTGGGCCGGAGTGTCACGCCGCGGAACTCCCCGGGGGTCCGGTCCCGTTCCCGGGCGCCGCCGATCTGCTCCGCGGCTCGGACCCGATGACGCGGGGCCCGCCGGCCGTGCGGCATCGGCGGCGCGGTGGTGCGAACGGCCGTCGCCTACGCGGATCGGTTCTCGCCCGGTTCGCGGTACGGCCGCAGCGTTCCGGCGAAGCCGCCCAGGAACCCGGCGACCGGCCCGAGCAGCAGTCCCGGTCCGCGCGGGACGAGCGCGCCGTAGCGCAGCAGTCCGTAGCCGAACTGAATTCCTGCCCAGAGGGTGGCCCAGACCACACCCGCCGCGACCGCCCTGCTCGTGGCCTTCCAGAGGCGCATGGCACTCCTCCTACGGGTCCGTGTCAGTGCCCGGGCACGTAACCCCGCTGCTTGTCCACCACGTTGGACAGCGGCCGGCCCGCCGCCCAGCGTTCGTACAACTCCACGAACTGCGCCCCGAGTTCGTCCCGCGAGCCGACCGTGTCACCGCTCATGTGCGGGGAGACCAGCAACCCCGGGGCATGCCACAACGGGCTGTCGGGAGACAGGGGTTCGCGGGCGAAGACGTCGAGCGCGGCCCCCGCGATCCAGCGCCGGGCGAGCGCCGAGGCGAGCGCGCTCTCCACCACCAACTGCCCACGTCCTACGTTGATGAAGCGCGCGGAGGGCTGCATGACCCCGAACCGCCGCTCGTCGAACATGCCGTACGTCTGCTCGGTCAGCGGAGCCGCCGCGATCACCCAGTCGGCGCGGGCCATCAGCCGGTCCAGGTCGCCGGGGCCGTGGATACCGGTGCGCGGGACGCGGCCGACGATCGCCGACGTGATCCCCACCGCCTTGAGCAGCGCGGCGATCGACCGGCCGATCGGCCCCGAACCGACCACGCAGGCCCGGGTGCCGGCCACCCGCTGGGTCTCGCGGTGGCGCCACACCCCCTCCCGCTGGAGGTCCCAGGTGCGCGGCAGATCCTTGGCGAGCGCGAGGACGAGGGCGGCGACGTACTCCGCGACCGGCCGCTCGAAGACGCCCCGCGCGTTGGTCACCACCGTGTCGGAGGCGGCGAGTTCGGGACAGAGCAGATGGTCCACGCCCGCGCTCGCCGTGTGCACCCAGCGCGGCCTGCGCCCCTCGCCCGGCCAGGCGGCGCGCACCGCGGTCGAGGTGAAGTCCCACACGAGCAGCACATCGGCGTACGGCAGCCGGTCCGCGAGCGTGGAGGCGTCCGCGTGCTCGACCCGCACCCGCCCGGTGAGCCGGCCCAGCCGGGGGAGCGGTTCCGCGTCCAGGACGAGGAGCGTGGTGCCGGGCGCGGAAGCGGTCATGCGGGAACGCTCGCACCCGGGCCGACCGCCGTCAACACCGGAAGACGCAGGTCACCGCGGAGGCCGGCGGGCGACCGGCCGGGAATAACCGGAGACAGCCTCCTGTTGTCTTGCTGCGGACCCGACGACGTACCCCAACAGGAGGCATCCCCGTGACGGCAGACGAGATCCGAGGCAGGGCAGAGGGCACCGCCCCGGTCCCCCTCTCCGTACTGGACCTGGTGACCGTCGGCGCGGGCCGCACCGCCACCGACGCGCTCCGTACCAGCGTGGAGCTCTCCCGGCTCGCCGAGGCGCGCGGCTTCCACCGCTACTGGGTCGCCGAACACCACTCGATGCCCGGCGTCGCCTCCTCCTCCCCCGCCGTGATCCTGGCCCACCTCGCCGCCCACACCGAGCGCATCCGCCTCGGCTCCGGCGGTGTGATGCTCCCGAACCACGCGCCGCTCGTCATCGCCGAGCAGTTCGGCACCCTGGAGGCGCTCGCCCCGGGCCGCGTCGACCTCGGCCTC
The DNA here is from genome assembly GCF_040606415.1 of Streptomyces sp. NPDC005423. NCBI lineage: Bacteria > Bacillati > Actinomycetota > Actinomycetes > Kitasatosporales > Streptomycetaceae > Streptomyces > Streptomyces sp. NPDC005423. The sequence goes on from NZ_JBEXET010000018.1 coordinate 117,653, forward strand.
GGCCGTGCCCCCGGCACCGACGGCGCCACCGCGGCGGCCCTGCGCCGCACCGACCGGCTCAACGAGGGCGCCGACGACTTCCCCGAGCAACTGGCCGAACTGGTCCGCTTCCTGGACGACGACTTCCCCGACGGCCACCCTTACGGCCGTATCCACGCCGTACCCGGTCCGGTCCAGGCCACCTCGCCCGGCGGTGTCCAGTCCGCGCACCGGCCGCCGGTCTGGCTGCTCGGCTCCTCCGGCTTCAGCGCCCGCCTCGCCGGCACCCTCGGGCTGCCCTTCGCCTTCGCCCACCACTTCTCGGCGCAGAACACGATCCCCGCGCTCGACCTCTACCGCCAGTCGTTCCGGCCGAGCGCCGAACTCGCCGAGCCCTACGCCCTGATCGGTGTCTCCGCCCTCGCCACCGAGGACGAGCGGGAGGCCCGCCGGCAGGTGCTGGCCGCCGCCCTCAACATGGTCCGCCTGCGTACCGGCCGCCCCGGACTCGTGCCCACCCCCGAGGAGGCGGAGGCCTACGAATTCAGCCCCATGGAGCGGGAGTTCGTCACCTCCTGGAACGCCAACGTCATCCACGGCACCCCCGACGAGGTGCGCTCCGGCCTCGACGACCTCCAGAAGCGCACCGGCGCCGACGAGTTGATGATCACCTCGCACGCCCACGACGGCGGCCTGCGCCTGCGCTCCTACCAACTGATCGCGGACGCCTACGGGTTGCCGTCGTCCACCGGAGCGCCTCAGCTCTGACGGCAGGAGTTCGTCCCCAGCAGTTCGTCGATACGCTCCGGCGTCACCGGGCGGGAGTACAGCCACCCCTGCCCGGTGTCGCAGCCGATACGGCGCAGCCGGGTCGCCTGGGCGGAGGTCTCGACGCACTCGGCGGTGACGGACAGGCCCAGCCGGTGGGCGAGTTGGATCATCGCCTCGACGATGACCTCGTCCGCCGGGTTCGGCGCGACGCCCTCGCCCTCGTACTGGAAACCCCGTACGAAGGAGCCGTCGAGCTTCAGCACCGAGACCGGCAGCCGGCTCAGATAGGCGAGGTTGGAGTAGCCGGTACCGAAGTCGTCGATCGCGATGAGGACACCCATCTCGCTGAGCGCCTGGAGCGTCTGGAGGGGCCGGCCGGCCGAGCCCATCACCGCCGACTCCGTCAGCTCCAACTGAAGTAGCTCCGGGGCGAGTTGGGTCTCGGCCAGGATCTCGGCCACGTCCGCGACCAGGTCGGAGTCCCAGACCTGGCGCACCGCCACGTTGACGCTGACGAAGATCGGCGGCTCGCCCGGATGGTCGAGCTGCCAACGGCGGGCCTGGCGGCAGGCGGTGGCCAGCACCCAGCGGCCCAGCGGCACGATCGAACCGTCCTCCTCGGCCAGCCCGATGAACCGATTCGGCGTCAGCAGGCCGAACTGCGGGTGGTCCCAGCGCACCAGCGCCTCGACACCACGCAGCCGGCCGCCCTCCTCCATCGCCACCAACGGCTGGTATTCCAGGATGAATTCACCCCGCTCGATGGCCGGCCGGAGGGTGGAGGCGAGCGCCTGCCGGGTCATCCGGTGGGCGTTGCGCTCCGGGTCGAAGAGCGTCCAGCGGGACTTGCCGTCCGCCTTCGCCCAGTACAGGGTCGTGTCGGCGGCCTGCATCAGACCGGTCGCCGTGGTGCCGGAGGCGTGCCGCTCGACCACGCCGATCGACGCCGAGACCGACACCCGCCGGCCCGACAGGTCGAAGGGGGCCTGGACCGCCTTCAGTACCGACTCGGCCAGATCGGCGAGTTGTTCGGTGCCCGTGGAGTCCTCGACCAGCAGCGCGAACTCGTCGCCCCCGAGCCGGGCCACCAGCGGCGCACTCGCCCGGGTCCGGCCCGCCTCGTCCGCGCACCGGGTCAGCCGCTCCGCCACCCCGGCGAGCAGACCGTCGCCGACCCGGTGGCCGAGCGTGTCGTTGACCGCCTTGAAGCCGTCCAGATCCAGATAGCACAGGCCGATCCGCCCGGTCCCGCCCAGTTCGTACGTCTCCGTCTCCAGCGCGGCCGACAGCCGCTCGAAGAACAGCGTGCGGTTGGGCAGCCGGGTCACCGGGTCGTGCATCTCCAAGTGCCGTAGCCGCTCCTGGAGTTCATGGCCGGCGCTGATGTCGTTGAGGGAGAGCAGCACCCCGTGCTCGGCGGTGGGCAGCGGAGCCACGGTGATCTGCGCCCAGAGCGAGCGGCCGTCGGGGTGCCGGACCCGGCGGGTGCAGCGCAGCTCCTCCGGCCGGCCGCCCAGTACCTCCTGGTAGGCGTGCCAGGTGCGGGGGTCCGACCTCAGATCGACCAGATCGGCGGCGGCGCGGCCGGCCGCGGGACGGGCGCCGAGGCCGAGGAGGGCCGCGAAGGTGTCGTTGGCGCTGACGATCAGGCCCTCGCGGTCGAGGACCGCCATCGCGAGGGGGGCGGCCCGGAAGGCCGATCCGAGCCGTCCGTCCCCGGCGGCGGGCTGGTCGCGGGGGCCGGCCGGGACGGGCGGCACGGGTGGGATGTGTGGAGCACGAGACAGGGTCTCGTCGCTACTGTCTGTGACGGCCGGCCGGATGAGGTCTGCCGTGGGCGCCGGCCCTTCGGACGTTCCGCTCACCGCTCGCTCCCGCAGTGCAGTCGATCTTCGGATGGGTCTCGTCGGGATGGCCGAAAGTCTGCCGATCATAGAGGTTGGCCCCGGGGCCTTCCAGTCACTGTCCAGTGTCCCGGACACGAGGCCGTTTCCGGCAGATCGTTTCTGCCCGCGCCTGGACGGGTTCTTCGACCCACCGACCACATGTGACGTTCCGTGAGCGTTTTGGGGTGCCGGTGGGTGCGCGTACCGGTCGTCCGGCTCGGCTCCCTCACCCTTCTGGTGCAGACAAACAGGGCGTACCTCCTCAAACTCGCACAGGCTGGGTGCCGTCTAGAAGGGTTCCGCGAAACCGCACCCGGAGGTCCTTGTGCCGCGTCCGCTTCCCCTCATGGGGCTTTCCCGTGATGCGCTCAGGGGACTCACCCCGAGGGAAACGCGGACCCGACTGCGCGCCACGGCGGCCGTGTTGACCACCATGTCCGCACTGGCCGCCACTTCGATCCTCTCCGGCCCGTCGGTCGCGGAACCCTTCTCGACGGCACCCTGCGCCCTGACCCGCACCGCCGCCCACCACTCGGAGGGCGTGGACACCTGGGACGCCGCCTATCCGCGCCCGACCCGGCCGCTCGACGCCGTGATGGTCTTCCTCTCCTTCCCGGACTCCGCCCCGCGCGCCACGCCCGCCGAGCTGACGGCCGACCACTTCCCGGCCACCAGCCGTTTCTACGAGCGCGCCTCCTACGGCAGGTTCAGCCTGCGCCCGCATCCGCTGCGGCACTGGATCAAGATGCCGCGCGCGTCGACGTCGTACGCCATACGGCGGGACTGGAGCCCCGTGCACCGGGCCGCCTACCTCCAGGACGCCCTCACCGCGGCGGACCGCGAGGTGGACTTCTCGCGCTACGACATCGTCTACTTCGTCGCCGATCCGGACGCGCCCGGTGTCGACTCGGACGCGACGAAGGTCGTCAACCTGGACACTCCGCTGCGGGCCGACGGCACGGAGATCCGCCGGGTCGTCACGGTCTTCGAGAAGCATCCGCCGGACCGGCTCGTCCTCGCCCACGAGACGGGACACGTCTTCGACCTGCCCGACCTCTACCACCGGCCGGTGGACGGCAAGGGCGACTGGGACACCTACGTCGGCGACTGGGACCTGATGGGCAGTCAATTCGCCCTGGCGCCGGACCTGTTCGGCTGGCAAAAGTGGAAACTGGGCTGGCTCGACCGCCGGCAGATCGCCTGTGTACGGGGAGCCGGCCCGACCCGGCTCACGATGGAACCGCTGGGAGCGGGCCCCACGGCGGGCGCCGGAGCGGCGGGAGCGCCGGCCTTCGGGCTGGGGCACGGCACCAAACTGGCCGTGGTGCGCACCGGCGGCGACAGCGTGCTCGCCTTCGAGGTGCGCAGCCCCGTCGGAAACGACACGGCCGCCTGCCGCCAGGGGGTGCTCGTCTACCGGGTCCGCGGCGACACGGAGTCCGGCGGCGGCCCGATCGAGGTGGTCGACGCCCATCCCCGAACGGAGGCCTGCTGGGAGGAGTCGGTCTACCCGCCGCTCGCCGACGCGCCGGTCGGGGTGGGCGAGAGCTTCACCGTGCCCGGCGAGAAGGTACGGGTGCAGGTGGACGGCCGGACCGCGTCCGGCGGCTGGACGGTGGTGATCACGCCGGGGGTGCAGGGCTGAGGCGCCGCGCTTGCCGTGCTCAGGTCATACGCGGGCGGGGCACCGCATCCTGGGCCGGACAGCGGCGTGGGGCGGAGGCGACGGTCGTGCCGGGAACCAGGTGGTGGGACGGGTGGGCGTGGCACGCCCGGCGCTGGATCGACGACATCCTGGGCGCCTTCAGCAGGCCCTACGTGACCCCGAGCGGCCCGCCGCCCGGCCACCCGGAACGCCTGCGGCCCGACGTACCGCTCACGGAGGCGGAACTGCGGCTGGCCCGCCAGCTGATGCTCTGGCGCGGCATGCGAAAGGCGCCCTCGGTGTTCCGAGGACGCCCAGGTCAGCGACCTAATCGCTAGTGCGCCGCCAGGGACTCGAACCCCGGACCCGCTGATTAAGAGTCAGCTGCTCTAACCAACTGAGCTAGCGGCGCCTGCTGACGTCGTAGACCTTAGCATCCTGGTCGGGGGGAGGAAAAATCGATATCCGTACGGCCGCCCGGGCCACGCGTACGGCCGCCCAGAGCAGGATCTCGGCGCCCGGCAGCCACGGGTGACGGATGTCCGGGGCGACCAGCCAGCGGGAGTCGCACGGGGTGGGGGAGGCGGCGCCCACCAGGGCCGGAACGGTCACCGCGTCGCCCCTGCCGTGGCAGAGCAGCGGCGGGATCGCGCCCGTACGGCCCTCCCCGGCGGGGGAGCCCCACTCCTCCCAGCCCAGCAGTGAGGGCAGCCGCTGGGCCGTGCCCGCCGCCGTGAACAGCAGCATCCGGCCGCGGTGGGTGGCGACCGGGCCGGAGCCGGGGCCCTCGTCCCACAACCGGTCGAGCATCCGGCGGCCGAAGACCGCCGGCGCGCTGACGACGTCGAAGACGGAGCCGCAGGGCAGGACCACCGGGGCGTCCGGCCGCTCCTCCCAGAGGGCGAGCGTGCTGCGGGGATACGTTCCCGCCGAGGCGAGCCAGGCGGCACCGTCCGAGGTGACGCCCGAGCTGCCGAAGCGGTCGCGGAAGGGCTCGTCCTGTGTGCTGCTCATGGCATTCAGATGTACCGGTGGTGAGCGTCCCGTCCCGGAGAGTCGCGGAAAACCGGGACGATCGGGAGCCGGATGGGGTATCTTCCCCGCCCGCCATGGGCCGGCCGCCGCATGCCGTCGGCGAGGCCGCTACGGCGGCTCAGACCAGGTCGGCGGGGCCGCTGCCCTCGACGCCGCGCAGCAGGTCCCGTCCGAACTCGACCATCTTCTTGGCGTAGTCCTCGGTCCACTCGGCCCGCGCCGCGATGTCGGCGGGGGTCAGCCGGTCGAACCGGCGCGGATCGGCGAGCTGAGCCGCCGCCATCGCCTGGTACTCCACCGCGCGGTCCGCGGCGGCCCGGAACGCGTGCGACAGCTCCGTGGCGCGGGCCAGCAGCGCGCGGGGGTCGTCGAGCGACTCCAGGTCGAAGAAGTGCTCCGGGTCCTCGGCCGCCTGCGCGGGCTCGAAGAGCAGGGGCGCGGGGCGTAGCCGCGGTTCGTTGCGACGCGGCGTGGGCTCCGCCATGTGTTCTCCTCCTCGTACGTCAGGTCCGGCCCGCCTCACGGGCCGGACCACCGTCCATTGTCTCCCCAGCACGCAAGAGACCAACCGGAGAGGCCCCTCCCGGCCCCTCAAGTCCCCGGGGCGGCCGAATGTTCCCGACCGCCGCACCCGCCCCGGCCGCCCCGCTCACCAGGCCCGGACGGAGCACGCCGGGTGTGCCAGGTGGCCCGTCACGGGTGGTACGGGACACGGTGTTCGGACAGGTGTGCCAGGACCGCGTGGTGGGCCTCCCAGCCGTCCGGGAACTTCACCGTCACGCCCAGCTGCACCGGTTCCGTCGAGGGATGGTCGTCCAGCAGGTCCACCACGCCCGCCCGGCAGATGACGATGCACGCGTGGCGGTGACGGGAGGCGAGGACGCAGAGGCGGCCCGTCTCCAGATGGAAGGCGGTGGCGTCCGGGCGGCCGGAGAGCGGGTGCAGCACCACCGTGACGTCGAACTCGCGGCCCTGGAGCCGGTTCGCCGTGTCCACCGTCACGTCGGTGACACCCAGCTCGGCGAGCGCGGCGCGGACGGTGGCAGCCTGGTCCCGGTGCGCGGTGCCCACGGCGATCCGGTCCGCGGTCAGCGCCGTCGGCTCCGGCGAGCGCTCCGACGTGGCCGCGCCGCCCCGGTCCAGGAGCCGGCGGACGACCGTCGCCACGGCGCGGACCGCCTCCGGGTCCGTCCGCGGGGTGTGGCGCGCGGGCAGCTCCAGCAGGCCCCAGCCCGACTCGGCGGCCTCGTCGATCACCCGGTCCGGGCCCGACCCGTCCGACGGGACGCCGAAGCCGAGCCGCCGGTCGCCGTGGTCCGTGCCGCTGCGGAAGCGGGTGAACGGGTAGAAGGCGGCCGACACCAGGGGAGCGGCCGACGCGGGGAGCCGCCACGACACCGGCAGGCGGTGCTGCGGCAGCTCGGGGTTGTGCGCGAGCAACGTCGTCACCGCCGACGCCGACGGGTCGTAGGACAGGCCCGCCCACTGCTCCGAGCCGACGATCGCGAACGGGTCCAGCTGACCGGGGTCACCCACGAAGAGCGCCCGCTCGAACAGCCCGGCCACGGCGAGCAGCGCGTCCGAGCGCATCTGGTACGCCTCGTCGACGATCGCGTGCCGCCACGGCTCGTCCACCTTCACGTGCGCCCACTTCGCGGCGGTGGAGATCACCACGGGCAGCCCGGCCAGCTCGGCCGCCTTCGCCGACTTCCGTACGTTCGGCAGTTCGTCCAGCGCCTTGTCGTACGGGTCCGCGTCACTGCTGTGCAGCCGGCCCACGGGCAGCTCGCCGTTCTTCTCGGCGAGCCGGGTGACCAGGTCGTCGACCTGTGCGTTGGTCTGCGCCACCACCATCAACGGGCGCCCCGCGTCCGCGAGTTCGAGCGCCGCGCGGACCACGAGCGTGGACTTCCCCGCACCCGGCGGCGAGTCCACGACGACACCGCGGTGGGTGCCGTGCAGCGTGTCGCGGAGAATCGCGTCGGTGGCACGGCCGGCCGCCGCCCCGGGGTCGAAAACGGTGTCCGCGGTCACAGCACGTCCTCCTCGGTCACCGGGTCGGCCGGCTCCGGGACGGCCTCCTCGCCCGGCGGCCCCCCGTGCGTCCACGGAGTCTCCTCCGGGTCGGGCAGTTTGGCGCCGCCGCGCTGCTCGTGCTCGAAGAGCGTGAAACAGACCCGGTCCCCCCTCTCCGGCACCGACCCGGTCTCCGGCTCCTTGCCCCGGCCCATCTTGTCGACCACCCGCAGCACGACGAGGGCCCCCTCCTCCTCGTAGCCCACGAACTCCGCCGACTGCGGCTTCCCGCCGAGCGAGCGGAACACCTTGGCCCGCTCCCCGAGCTGCGGCCGGTCCTCCGTCCGTACGGTGACCAGCGGGCGCGGACTGGGCCGCCTGCCCTCGCTGTACGCCATGACGACGTCCGTGACCTCCCCGGCGAACGCCTCACCGGCCAGCCGCCGCCCCGCCATCACCAGCGGGTCGTCCAGCGCCTCCTGCGCCTCCAGCCGGGCCTGTTCCCGCTCGCGCGTGGCCAGCTTGCCGGCCGCCGTCACCGCGTCGTCGCGGCGCGGCTGCGGCGGCTCGCCCGCCACGATGCGGTCGCGCTGGCCGGTGAACGACCAGCGGTCGCGGGTCCACCGCTCCGCGACGTGCGCCCCCTCGGGCAGCGCCCGCAGCAGATCGAGCCCGCGCCACACCGCGTCCCAGGTGGGACGGGTCAGACCGGCCACCAGAGCCTTGATCTCCCGCTCGGCGGCGGTGACTTCACCGAGCCGGTCGTCGGCCTCCAAGCCGTCCTCGGCGGCGGCCAGGCCGGTGCGCGCCCGGTCGTAGCGCTCGATGGCCGGGGCCAGCAGCCCGTTGTCGAACGCCGGGTCGGTGGCCGGGCCCGCCGGAGGGCACAGCAACTGGCCGTCCGTGTCCCGCCGCAGCTCGGCGTCGAGCGCCGCGTCGGCCCCCGAGACGCCCTCCGGAGGGTCGATCCAGGCGAGCAGCGCGCCCAGATGCAAGTCCTCCAGACTGGACTGGCCGGTCGCCCAGTGCCGGGACAGTACGTCCGTCAGGGCGAGCAGCAGCGCCGAGCCGGGCACCCGGGCCCGCTCCCCGAAGTGCGTCAGCCACCGCCCCAGCAGCGGCACCCTCGGCGGGGCCGGGTACGGGGTCTCCGGGTCCTGCTCGGCCGTACGGCGAAAGCGCGTCGAGCGCCCCAGCAGCCGGACGAGTTCGATGCCCGCGCGGCTCGGCACGATCAACTGCGGTGCGTCCGCGCACAGTTCGACCTCGACCTTGACGCGCTTGCCGGTCTCCGGGTCGGTCTCGGTGCGCTCGGCGGCCTCGACTCCGGCGGCGTGTCCGTCGATGTGGGGGAGGACCACATCGGCCAGCTCGGCGAGGAACGCGAACCTCAGCTCGCGGTCGCGCGGCTGCGCCACGATCAGCAGGCGCGGCGCGTCCCGGTCCGTGCCGACCAGCGCGCCGAGCGGGGCGCCCGCCTCACCGGCGGTGGTCAGCGGCACCAGGACGAGCGGGCGCTCGGAGAGATGCCGGTGCCGGACGGTGGCGGTCGGCCGGGCGCGGCCGGTGCTGACGGCCTCCAGCCGGGCGAGCGTGGTGATCAGCGACATACGGCCCCCTCGCGCTCCCGGTCCGGCAGGCTCTCCTGGCGGTGACGGAGGGTCTCGTGACCGTGCGCCAGGGCCTCCGCGCGCAGCTCGGCGGCTCTGCGCAGCGCGGCGACCGCCGGGTCGGCCGGATCGCCGGCCGTGCCGCCGGCCGCCGCCAGGACGTCGTCGACCGAGGTCAGACCGCCCAGTTCGGCGCGGAGCGAGCGGCCCAGGGCGGTCACCGCGCCGGACGCCCGCGCACGCTCGCGGCAGTGGAAGGCCAGCTCGCACGCGGCCAGGCACTCCGGCGCGTAGGCGGCGGGCACCGACTCGACGGCCGCCGTCAGTTCGGTGGCCGGCCGGTCGGGGGCGAAACAGGTGCCCTCCGGCAGCGCGTCGGCGATCTCCTCGATGCGGGTGAGTCGGGCCAGTTGGCGCCCGGTGACCGCGCGCTGTTTGCGCACGTCGACGGCGGACGCGGTGGGCAGGTTGGAGAAGTCCTTCGGGCAGACCAGGAGGATGCGGTGCCGGACCCGGGGAGCGGGGTCGAGCCGGGCGGCGACCTCCTCCAGGGCCAGCACGTAGACCGCCGACTGCCGGGCGGCGGCGCCCACCTTCGCCGGGTCGGCCGAACCGTCCAGCATCGGGAAGGACTTGATCTCCACCACCGTCCAGCTGCCGTCCGGGTGCACCACGACCGCGTCCGGCTCCAGGAACGCGGGCGAACCCGCCACGTCGAGCGCGAGCATCGGATGGTCCAGCAGCGTCCAGCCGCCGGTGGCGACCGCCTCGCGCAGGGCGAGCGCCGTACGGGCGGCCCGCCCCTCGGGGCCGGTCGCCCGCAGCTCGGGCACGTGCGCGTGGCCCGGCGGCTCGGCGCCCGGGTCGAGCTTCTCCCGCACCAGGCGCAGCAGTTCGGCGCCGCCGTCCGCCTTGACCCGGGCCTCGAAGGCGTTGCCCCGCATGAAGGCGAACTGGGACTGGCCCGACTGGGCGGGAGAACCGAGCGCGTCGGCCAGCGCCGCCTTGTTCACCCCGGCGCCGTCGAGGATCGCGCGCCGCTTGCAGCCCGGGTTGGCGGCGAGCGCCGCGAGGGCACGCGCGTCCAGCGCCTTGGCCGGTACGTCGGGGCCGCGCAGCTCAGTGAGCCGCTGCCGGAGCGCCGTCCCCCGTGTCCGAGGGGGAGGCGTCCGGTTCTGCTCCGGTACCGAGCTGCGACTCGCGCTGCCGTGGAATTCGCTCACCCGCGGAAGTCTGGCATCCGCCACTGACAATCGAGATCCCGGTGCCCCGAGAGGCGGCTCCCACGGTGCTCCCCGGAGCACCGACGACGGTGCCGCGGGAGCCGGCCGCGACCAGCGAGCCGCGCGCTCCGAACCGCGCTCCGATCCGGCCCGTGACCCGCGACAGGCGCGGCCCGAGCAGCAGTCCGACCCCCATCACGGCCGCCCCGGCGACCGCGTCGAGGAGGTAGTGGTTCGCGGTGCCCATCACCACGAGCGTGGTCAGCAGCGGATAGGCGACACCGGCGGCTCTCGACAGCCGCGTCCCGCCGTGCCGCCACAGCATGACCCCGCACCACAGCGCCCAGCCCACGTGCAGACTCGGCATGGCCGCGTACTGGTTCGTCATCCCGCCCATACCGCGCGGCGCGCTCGCGTCGCCGGCCCACCAGCCGTACGCGCTGTACTGGGCCATCGTGTCCACGAAGCCGTGCCCCCCGGGCAGCAGCCGGGGCGGACAGGTCGGGAGCAGGGTGAAGCCGACCAGGCCGATGAACGTGGAGGTCATCAGCCAGGTGCGGGCCGCCCGGTAGTGGACGGCGCGGGACCGGAACAGCCAGATCAGGATCGCGGGCGTGATCAGGTAGTGCAGTGACGCGTACCAGAAGTCGGCCGGTATCCCCAGCCACGACTCCCGGGTGAACAGCCGGTTGAGCGGGTGCTCGGCGTTGATGTGCAGCGTCTTCTCGAGGCGCAGGATCGTCAGACCGTGGTCGACGGCGCCCGAGGTGTCGCCCCGGGCGAGCAGCCGGCCCGCCGAGTAGCAGGCGTACACCAGCAGGATCAGCGGCAGCTCGGTCCACCAGCGCAGCCGGGCTCGTCGGGCCGCCTCGGTGCCCGGTGTCTCGGTCTGCGCCATCCGATCGCCCTCCCCCTTCTGTCCTGGTGCTCCGGCCCGGTGATCCGGGCGAGCCACTTTACGGCGTGCGCGGGCCGTCCCCTCCGACCGCCCCTGGACCTCGAAGACGCGGAGATCGCCCGCCGGGTTGCGCGCCCGAAGGGTGCGCGATGATGGGGGCGGACCGCGTGTCCCTTCTGCCCCTCGCTCCCGGAAAGGTCCCTCATGGCACCGCGCATCCTGTTGGCCCGGCACGGACAGACGGCGTGGTCGCTGTCGGGCAAGCACACCGGCAGGACCGATGTGCCGCTCCTGGAGGAGGGCCGGCGGGGCGCCGAGGTGCTCGGCGAGCGGCTCCAGCGGTCCCCCTTCGACGGGCTCACCGGGGCCGAGGTGCGCACCAGCCCGCTGGCACGCGCGCGGGAGACCTGCGAACTCGCCGGGTTCGGCGAGCGGGCCGCCGACTGGGACACCCTCATGGAGTGGGACTACGGCGCCTACGAGGGCATGACCCCGGAGGAGATCCAGGACGTCCGCCCCGGGTGGCTGATCTGGCGGGACGGGGTCCCCGGGGGCGAGAGTCTCGCCGAGGTGACCGCCCGCGCGGACGAGGTCGTCACCTGGGCGCGGTCCGCCGACCGGGACGTGCTGGTCTTCGCGCACGGCCACATCCTGCGGTCGATCGGGGCCCGCTGGCTGGGCCTGCCGATCGACTTCGCGGCCCGGATACGGCTCAACCCGACCTCCCTGTCGGTCCTGGGCTGGGCCTACGGCGACCCCGCGATCGAGAGCTGGAACGACCTCGGACACCTGACCGTCTGACCCCGGCCGGGCGAACCGGTCGACGCCGGGCCGCCGTTCGACCCCGGCCCGGCGAACCGGCCGATGCTAGGCCGCCGTTCGCGGCAGGCTCGCATGCCGTTCCAGGAAGGCGGAGACCTCCGCCGCCCTGCGGTGCGGCAGCAGCACCCGGGCGGTGCCGGCCAGCATCGTCCGGATACGGGACGACTGGACCTGGTCCAGCAGTTCCAGCACCCGCACGCCGGCCGCCGCCGCCTCGTCGGGGTGGCCGCCCCGGGCGAGGTCGTCGGCGAGTTCCGCCGTGTAGAGGGCGATGTTCCGGGTGAAGTGCGGGTCCTGGAGCCGCGCCGCACGGCGGGCGTGGCGTGCCGCGCGCGGCCAGTCGCCCAGGGCCGACCAGCACTGCGCCTCCAGGCCCTCCAGTTCGGCCTCTCCGTAGAAGCTCATCCACTCGGGGTCGGCGTCCGAGGGGCCTCGCTCGTAGAGGACCTGTGCGCGGACCAGGGCCTGTTCGCAGCCGGCCCGGTCGGCGAGTCCCGCCCAGCCGCCGGCCTCGCGCAGCGCGAGCAGCGACATCAGGCGGGCGGAGCCCAGGGGCCGGGCGGCGCGTTGCGCGGCCTGGGCGGCGCGGACCGCCTCTCGCGGGCGTCCCGCGTCCCGGGCGAGGAACGCCGCGTTGCAGAAGGCGTGTGCCTCCAAGGCGTCGTCCCCCGTCGTCCGGGCGGTCGCCAGCGCCTCCGCGTAGTGCGAGCGCGCGTCGTCGAAGCGGCCCGAGTCGTGCGCCAACCAGCCGACGGAGATGGCGAGTTCACCGGCGCCGGAGTGGAGCCGGTCGGCGATCGACTGCCGGGTGACGCCGGCGTCGAGCAGGGCGTAGGCGGTGCGCAGCGGGGCGGCCGCGCGCCGGTAGAGGCCGTCGGCGCCGTGCCGGTCGTCGAGCAGCCGGATTCTGCGGACGGCCTCCTCCACGGCGCCCGCCTCGCTCGCCCCGGGGCGGCGGGCCGGGCGGCCGGCGGTCATGGCGCCGATGGGGAACCCCTGGGGGGCCAGGCTGCCGGCGGCCACCGTGACGGTGCCGCTCCTCATGAATACGCGACGCAGCACGTCGCTCTCCTCGCGGTTCTCGTGGTGCTCATGCGTGTCGTACGGGTCCTGCGTGTCATACGGCTCGCACGCCTCCTGCGTCTCAATCGGGTTGCGCGCCGGGCTTGTCAGGTGTGCGAGGGGCGTGTCCCCGGCGGCCCGCGCTCCGCGTCCGCGTACGGACGAGCGGGGCGCGAAGCCGAGGTCGGTGAGCGTGCGGCCGGGGAACATGTGCAGAAACACCCGTTCGTACGCGTAGTTGGGGCAACGGATCTCGCCCGCCTCGACCCGGCCCACGTAACGGGCGTCACAGCTGACCCGCTCGCCGATCTCGCGGGCGGACCGCCGTACCGCCGCGGCGAACTCCGCCGGCGAGCGCGGCCCGCGCAGTCTCCGGAAGGCGAGGTTGGGTCGGGGTGGAAGGGGGGACGGGGGTGGGGGCACCCTGGACGACGCCATGGCCGGTCCTCTCGTGCGAACCGTCGAACCATGCCGGATTCGGGATGAGTTATCCCTGTGAGACCCTGTTTCCGGCGGGCAAGAACGTACCTGTTGTGCACGGTCCGCCACGCGGGGTTTGGCTACAAACCGGATATCTCATCCCGGATCCGCCATGAACTGCCATCCTTGTCGGCTGACTTGTGCCGTAGCCGCTGACGTCCCGCCGCGTTGTACCCCGTGGACCGGGAGCCCCCGAACTCCCGACCCGCTCGTCAGAGGAGGGTTCCGTGGTGGAGACCGGGATGGAGACCAGCCAGAGCGTGACTCCGCGTACCTGCGGGGATTCCGCCTGTGACCTGGTGACGGTACCGACCCGGCAGGGTCTTGAGGCGGTGGACATCCTCCGGCGCGGAGCCGCGGAGGGGGTGGGCCCCGTGCTGCACGACGACGGCGGTGACACCCTGGGCTTCGTCGTCCCGCCGGGCACCGCCGCCGCCTGGGACGTGCCGGGCAGCACCTGTACGGAGACCGACGGCGTGGGCCCGCGCCTGCCCGCCGAGCCGCCCGTCGAGGGCTCCGACTGGCTGCTGCCCCCCGGCGAGGCGGACCTGGCGACCGACCCGGCCGTCCTCCGCGCGGCCCTCGGCGAGGCGGCCCGTCTCATCGAGGCGGCGGACAACTGCCGCTGACCGCCCGCGCAGCCGGAGCCGATCCGCACTGAGTCGACCGCACATCGGCCGCGCGCAGCCGATCCGCGCGGGGCTGCCCGTCCGCCCCTCCCGCGCACGTCCCGGCCGCCCCGCCGATAATGAGCCCATGGGAAAGTCCAGGAACACCCGGCGCGGCGCGGCGGCGGCCGGGACGGTCGTGGAGGCCGTCGACGGGGGGCTCGCCGAGCTGATACCCGACCGGGACCGCGCACGGGCCTGGACACTGCTGATCGACGGGGCCCCGCAGTCGCACGTGGACCTCGCCGATCCGGCGTACCTCTCCTTCGAGTACCAGCGGCGCCTCGGGCACGTCATCGACCTCGTCGCCCCGCCCGGCAGACCGATCCGGGCCGTGCACCTCGGCGGCGGCGCCCTCACGCTCGCCCGCTACGTGGCCGCCACCCGGCCCCGGTCCACCCAGCAGGTCGTGGAGCGGGACGCGGCCCTGGTCCAACTGGTACGCAGGGAACTGCCGTTGGACCCCAATGCCCGGATCAGGGTGCGGTCGGCGGACGCCCGGGACGGACTGGCCAAGGTGCCCGACGGCTGGGCGGACCTGGTCATCGCCGACGTGTTCAGCGGGGCCAGGACGCCCGCCCACCTGACCTCGACCGAGTTCCTCGACGAGGTACGCCGGACGCTGGTACCCGGCGGTGTCTACGCCGCGAACCTCGCCGACGGCCCCCCGCTGGCCCATCTGCGCGGCCAGATCGCCACGGCGGGCGCCCGGTTCGCGGAACTCGCGCTGGTCGCCGACCCCACCGTGCTGCGCGGCAAACGGTTCGGCAACGCGGTCCTCGTCGCCTGCGACCGCCCGTTCCCCTTCGCCGACCTCACCCGGCGGGCCGCCACCGACCCGCACCCGGGCCGGGTCCAACACGGCCGGGAACTGGCCGACTTCACCGGCGGCGCGGTGCCCGTGACGGACGCGGCGGCCGTCGCCTCCCCGGCGCCCCCACCGTCCGTCTTCCGCTGAACCGCCCAACTGGCGCCAGGGGCTCAGTAGTTGCCCACGTCCACCCGGGGCGCCCCGTCGTGCCAGGTGCAGATCACCGACACCTTGTCCGTCCCCGACGTGAACTCCACCCGGATCCACGAGTCCGTCTTCCACACCTGCATCGACCAGCCGGTGCCCGGTGTCGCCGACACCAGCGACGCGTAGGCCGGGTCGAGGTCGAACTCGAAGACCACCCGCCCGCCCGCGGTGTCGTAGGTCTTGATCTCGCCGGAGGCGGTGGGGGACGGGCTCGGGCCGGCGCCGGCGGCGGTGGTCCGCGAGGCGGTGGGCGTCGGGCTGGGGGCCGGCGTAGGCGTCGAAGCACGTTTCGGGGAGCGGCTGGGCGTCGGCGAGGCGTCCGGCCGGCTCGTCGCCGGCACCAGCGGCTTCGATGCCTGCGTGGTCGCCCCGCCCGCCGTGATGGGCAGGGCACGCGGCGGGTCGTAGGCCGTGCCGGTCATCACCGTGTGGACACCCCACCACGACAGCGTGACCGCCGCGCCCGTGGCGAGCGACCAAGCCAGTACGTGTACGAGTCCTCTGAGCATCGCGAGCCATACTGCCTCACCCGTACCGGTGGTTGTCCACACAACGGAGTTGTCCACAGGCTCCGATGCGGATCCGTGGCATGGCGTACGGTGCGGCGCATGGCAAGTGTGCTCGTGGTCGAGGACGACCAGTTCGTACGCTCCGCCCTCATCCGGCAGTTGACCGATGCCGCACACACCGTGCGCAGTGTCGGCACCGCCCTGGAGGCGCTGCGCGAGGTCGCCCATTTCCGTTTCGACGTGGTCATCCTGGACCTCGGACTGCCCGATCTCGACGGCTCCGAGGCCCTGAAGATGCTGCGCGGCATCACCGACGTGCC
This sequence comes from Streptomyces sp. NPDC005423, assembly GCF_040606415.1. Lineage (NCBI taxonomy): Bacteria > Bacillati > Actinomycetota > Actinomycetes > Kitasatosporales > Streptomycetaceae > Streptomyces > Streptomyces sp. NPDC005423. The sequence goes on from NZ_JBEXET010000018.1 coordinate 133,595, forward strand.
GGTCATCATCGCCACCGCCCGTGACGACGAGGCGGAGATCGTCCGGTTGCTCAACGCGGGCGCCGACGACTACCTCACCAAGCCGTTCTCGATCGACCACCTCTCGGCCCGCATGGCCGCCGTCCTGCGGCGCTCCCGTGCCGGCGCCGGGGAGGCCCCGCCGTCCACGGTCCTCCGCGTCGGCGGCCTGACCGTCGACCCGATGCGCCGCCAGGCCGAGCTGGACGGCGTCCGGCTCGACCTCACCCGGCGCGAGTTCGACCTGCTCGCCTTCCTGGCCGGCCGCCCCGGCGTCGTCGTCCCGCGCAGAGAGCTGCTGGCCGAGGTGTGGCAGCAGTCCTACGGCGACGACCAGACGATCGACGTCCATCTGTCGTGGCTGCGCCGGAAGTTGGGCGAGACGGCGGCCCGGCCCCGCTATCTGCACACCCTGCGCGGCGTCGGCGTGAAGCTGGAGCCGCCCGGAGCGGAGCCGGCCCGATGAGGTGGGCGCTGGTCCGGGTCTGTCTGGCGATCGCGGCGATGGTCGTCGTCGCCTTCGCGGTCCCGCTCGGGCTCGTCATCAAGGAGATGGCCCGCGACCGTGCCTTCTCCAACGCCGAGCGGGAGGCCGCCGCCGTCGCCCCCGCCCTCTCCATCACCACCGACCGCGGCGAACTGGAGAAGGTCGTCGCCTCGGCCGGTTCCGACACCGGGATGGCCGTGCACATACCGGCGGGCGACGGCGCGACGGCCGTCGACATCGGCCGCCGGCGCGCCGCCGTCAAGGACATCGCGACCGTGCGCGGGCTGGGCCGCGCCTCCACCACAGAGGTGGCCGGCGGCTCCACCCTGCTCCAGCCGGTCGCGCTGAGCTCCGGTCAGATCGCCGTCGTCGAGGTGTTCGTCCCGGAGGCGGAGGTCAGCAACGGCATCGGCACGGCGTGGGCGGTGCTGGCCGGTGTCGGGATCGCGCTGATCGTCGGCTCGGTCGCGGTCGCCGACCGGCTGGGCGTACGGATGGTGCAGCCCGCGCAGCGACTGGTCCAGGGCGCGCGGGAACTGGGGGAGGGGAAGCTGGGCTCCCGGGTGCCGGAGGAGGGGCCGACCGAACTGCGGCTGGCCGCAGCGGCGTTCAACTCCATGGCCGATCAGGTCGTACAACTGCTGGCCAACGAGCGGGAGTTGGCGGCCGACCTGTCGCACCGGCTGCGGACCCCGCTGACCGTGCTGCGGCTCAACGCGGCCTCGCTCGGCGAGGGTCCGGCCGCCGAGCAGACGCGGGCCGCCGTCGCGCAACTGGAGCGGGAGGTCGACACGATCATCAAGACGGCCCGCGAGGCCAAGCCGCAGACGGCCGCCCCCGGGCCGGGCGCCGGGTGCGACGCGGCCGAGGTGGTGCGCGACCGGATGGGTTTCTGGTCGGCGCTCGCCGAGGACGAGGGCCGCAAGGTGCGGGTCGCCGGGGCGGACCGCCCGGTGCGCATACCCGTCGCCCGGGCGGACCTGGTGGCGGCGCTGGACGCCCTGCTGGGCAACGTCTTCCGCCACACGCCCGAGGGCACGGCCTTCGCGGTCGACGTGCACAACGCCGAGGACGCGGTGATCGTGCTCGTCTCCGACGCGGGCCCCGGCATCCAGGACCCGGCCGCCGCCATGGCCCGCGGGCGCGGCTCGGGCCACGACGGCTCGACCGGGCTCGGACTGGACATCGTGCGCCGGCTCGCCGAGTCGACCGGCGGCGACGTGCGGATCGGCTCGTCGGTCCTCGGCGGCACGGAGGTCCGGATCTGGATCCAACTGGACGGCCGGGAGCCGGTGCGACGCGGCCACCGCGGCTCGGTACGGCGCCGCAGACGCGCCCCGGCGGGAGTCCGCTAGTCCCTCCCGGCGGACGCGTCCGAGCCCGCCCCGCCCTCACCGGCACCCCCGTCGGTCTCCACCTTTAACCGCTCCCCATCCCATCCTTAAGCGCACCCTAAGATCCTCAACCCACGCCTGGAACAAGCGATTTGCCCGGTTCCGCATCGGTAGCGTTCTGCCGCACCCCCCCGTGATCGGCGAAGGCAGGCACCACGATGAGCACGCACCGGCACAAGGTCAGCGGCAGGAACAAGGCGATAGGAGGCATCGTCGCCGCCGCCGTCGTGGGCGGTGGCGCGATCCTGCTCACCGGCACCGCGCAGGCGGCGGCGGTCGGTGCCGCGTACACGAAGACCAGCGACTGGTCGACGGGGTACACCGCGCAGTACGTCGTCACCAACACCAGCGGCGCGACCGAGAAGGACTGGACGCTGGAGTTCGACCTGCCGGCCGGTGCGAAGCTCAGTTCGCTGTGGAACGCCGAGTCGAGCGTGAGCGGTCAGCACGTCACCGTGAAGCCGGCCAAGTGGGAGACGGAAGGCCTGGCCCCCGACAAGTCGGTCACCGTCGGCTTCGTCGTCAACGGCCAGGGAAACCCGACCGGTTGTCTCATCGACAACGCCAAGTGCTCCGCGGACGACGGCGCGACCCCCGAGCCGACCGGCCGCCCCACCGCGACCGCCACCACGGCCCCGACGTCGGCCCCGACCTCCGCCCCCACGAAGACGGCCACCCCGACCCGGACCGCGACCGCCACCCAGACGGCGACCGCCACCGCGGCCCCCACCCAGACCACCGGCAGCGGGACGACCGCCGCCGCCGGCTTCGCCCCGTACGTCGACACCTCCCTCTACCCGGCCTACGACCTGCTCGCCGCCGTCAACGCCACCGGCGTGAAGACCTACAACCTCGCCTTCGTCACCGACGGCGGCGGCTGCACCCCGAAGTGGGGCGGAGTCACCGACCTCGCGAGCGACGGCGTGGCCTCCCAGATCGGCGCGCTGCGCGCCAAGGGCGGCGATGTGCGGGTCTCCTTCGGCGGCGCCTCCGGGTCCGAACTGGCGACGACCTGCGGCTCGGCGAGCGCCCTGGCGACGGCGTACGGCAAGGCGGTGGACGCCTACAACCTCACCAAGGTCGACTTCGACGTCGAGGGCGGCGCGCTGCCCAACACGGCGGCCAACACCATCCGCGCGCAGGCGATCGCCAAGCTCCAGCAGCAGCACCCGAGCCTGGACGTCTCCTTCACCCTCCCGGTGATGCCCGAGGGCCTGACCCAGGACGGGGTGAACCTGCTGTCCAACGCCAAGGCCAACGGCGTCAAGATCGGCACGGTCAACATCATGGCCATGGACTACGGCCCGGCGTACAGCGGCGACATGGGCGACTACGCCGTCCAGGCGGCGACCGCCACCCAGGCCCAGGTCAAGAGCGTGCTCGGCCTCTCCGACAGCGCGGCCTGGAAGGCCGTCGCGGTCACCCCGATGATCGGCGTCAACGACGTCTCCTCGGAGACCTTCAAGGTCGACGACGCCACCCAGCTGGCGAACTTCGCCAAGTCGCAGGGTCTGGGCGGCCTCTCGATGTGGTCCGCGGCCCGTGACAAGCAGTGCGCCGGCGGCACCAAGCCGACCGCCGACGCGACCTGCAGCTCGATCACCCAGGACGCGTTCGCCTTCGCGAAGGCGTTCGCCGCCTTCAAGTAGGGCTGAGCGCGGGGGAGTCGACACCGCCGGCGTCGACTCCCCCGCACCCACAAAGGCGCCGGGGCACGACACACCCCCACAGCATGCCGTGCCCCGGTCTTCGGTCACCGTCGCCGGTCGGTCCCCACTGACCGGCGGCGGCTTCCCGCTCTCGGACCCCGCCGACCGGCGGGGCCCACGTTCGTCAGTCCGCCTCCGGCGTCGGCAGCGACCCCGTCCGCGCCGCGCGCCCGTACCACCGCGCGCTCGACTTCGGCGTCCGGGCCAGCGTCGCGTAGTCCACGTAGACCGCGCCGAACCGCTTCCCGTACCCGTACGCCCACTCGAAGTTGTCCATCAGGGACCACAGGTAGTAGCCCCGCACATCGGCCCCGTCCGCCATCGCCCGCCGTACGGCCGCCAGATGGCCGTGGAGGTAGGCGATGCGCTCCGGGTCGTGGACGTAGCCCTCGGAGTCGGGCTTGTCGTCGTAGGCGGCGCCGTTCTCCGTGACGTACAGCGGGAGGCCGGGGGCCTCTCCGGCGTACCGGGTGAGCAGGTCGTACAGGCCGCTCGGGTCGATCGTCCAGCCCATCTCCGTGCGGTCGCCGGGCGACTGGAGGAACGCCACGTCGTCCGCGCCCGGCCACGGGGAGTGGGCGCTGACGCCGTGCCCGTCGGCGCGCGGACCGGACGGGGCCGGGCCGGCCGCCTCCACCAGGGCGGGGGTGTAGTAGTTCAACCCCAGCGCGTCCAGCGGTTGTTGGATGAGGGCGAGGTCGCCGTCGCGGACGCAGGACCAGTCGGTGACCGTCGAGGTCGCGGCGAACAGCGTCTCGGGGTACGCGCCGTGCAGGATCGGGCCGTGGAAGACGCCGTTGGCCAGGTCGTCGATCTTCCGGGCCGCCGCCAGGTCCGCCGCGCAGTCCGAAGCGGGCCTGACCACCGCGGAGTTGAGGCTCACCGCGACCGAGGTGTGCGGCGGGAGGACGGAGCGCAGCGCCGAAGTGGCCAGTCCGTGGCCCAGGTTGAGATGGTGGGCGGCGCGCAGGCTCGCCGCCGGGTCGGTGCGGCCGGGGGCGTGCACCCCGGAGGCGTACCCCAGAAAGGCGCTGCACCAGGGCTCGTTGAGGGTGGTCCACTGCTCCACCCGGTCGCCGAGTGCCTCGCCCACGAGGTGGGCGTACTCGGCGAAGCGGTACGCCGTGTCGCGCTCCGGCCAGCCGCCCGCGTCCTCCAGCTCCTGCGGCAGGTCCCAGTGGTACAGGGTGAGGGCGGGCCTGATGCCGTTCGCCAGCAGCTCGTCCACCAGGCGGCGGTAGAAGTCCAGGCCCGCCTGGACGGCCGGCCCCCGCCCGGTCGGCTGCACCCGCGGCCAGGAGACGGAGAAGCGGTACGCCGTCAGCCCCAGCTCCGCGATGAGCGCGACGTCCTCGCGGTAGCGGTGGTAGTGGTCGACGGCGAGATCGCCGTGGTCTCCGTCGGCCGTACGGCCCGGGGTGTGGCTGAAGGTGTCCCAGATCGAGGGGGTGCGGCCGCCCTCCCGCACCGCGCCCTCGATCTGGTACGCGGAGGTCGCGGCGCCCCAGAGGAAGGCCGGGGGAAAGGTCACGGTCGTCGGATCGGGCATGGAATCGCTCCCATGGGTCGGGTGGCGCCCATTATGCATGGGAGCGCTCCCATGGCAAAAGGCGTAGGCGGGCCCGGCCCGTGATCCCCTCCCACCGGCCCCCTCTCAGGCCGACTCGCGCACCACCAGCTCCGTGGGCAGCACCACTTCCCGGTGCCGGCCCTCCCCGCCCCCGCGCCGCCCGATCTCCTCCAGCAGCAGATCCGCCATCGTGCGCCCCATCTCCTCCAGCGGCTGCCGCACGCTGGTCAGCGGGGGGTCGGTGTGCCGGGCCACGATCGAGTCGTCGAAGCCGATCACGGCGACGTCCTCGGGCACCCGCCGGCCCGACGCCCGCAGCTCCAGCACCGCGCCCGACGCCATCACGTCGGAGGCGGCGAAGACGGCGTCGAGACCGGGGCGGCGGCGCAGCAGCTCCCGCATCGCCGCGCGACCGCCCTCCTCCCGGAAGTCGCCGTACGCGATCAGTTCTTCGTCGACGGTCATGCCGACGCTCTCCAGCGCCTCGCGGTACCCGTCGAGCCGGGCCTGCGCCGCCTCCATGTCCAGCGGGCCGGTGATGGTGCCGATGCTGCGACGGCCGCCCGCCAGCAGGTGCTCGACCGCGCTCCGCGCGCCGCCGCCGTTGTCCGCGCGGACGTGTCCCAGCGGTTCACCGGCGCCGCGCCGGCCGGCGAGCACGGTAGGCACGGCGAGTTCGTGGAGCCGGTCGGGCAGCGTGTCGCCGCTGTGCACCGCGAGGATGAGCACCCCGTCCACCCGCTGCGCGGAGAGGTACGTGGCGAGCCGCGCGTACTCCTTCTCGTCCGGCACCAGGATCAGCAGCAACTGCATCCCGGCGCCCGCGAGCGCGACGGAGACCCCGCGGATGATTCCCGAGAAGTACGGCTCGGAGAAGAGCCGGGCCTCGCCCTCGGGGACGACCACGGCGATCGAGTCGGTACGGCGGGTGGCCAGGGAGCGGGCGGCGGGGTTGGGGACGTAGCCGAGTTCGGCGATCGCGCGCTCGACGGCGGCCCGGGTGCGGTCGCTCACCTTGGGGGAGCCGTTGACGACCCGGGAGACCGTGCCGCGGCCGACCCCGGCGAGGGCGGCGACGGCGTTGAGCGTCGGGCGCCGCACCTCCGGGCGTCCGGGCGGCTGCTCGGCAGGGCTCATCGTTCACCTTCCGGCGGTCAGTGGGGGGCTCGCCTCATTCTGGCCCAGAAATCGGCCCGACGGCCCGGGTGACCGGTCGTCGGCGCCCCGCTGTCGGACCGGTCCCCCGATGACCTGCGTGAATCCTGTGTGCGGCGGGCTCGTGTCCGGCGGGTGACGGCTTGCGGTGCGACACATTCCCGTGACGTACGGAACACGCTTGCGCAACAACGCCGTTTTCAAGTCTTGACACCCGGCCCGGCACGAAGGAGTCTTCCGGCATGCCGCGTGGGAGCGGTCCCACGGAACGTCGGGGGGCTTCCTCCCGTGTGGAGAGAACCACCAACGGCCCGTCCCTCTACCTCGCATGGCACACCTTTGACCAGCACCTTTTCACCGCACGCCCAGTGCTGTGGGCTGGCCGCTGCTCGATTCGAGAGGGCAGGTCCGGATCGTCGAACCTCGGCGGTCCGATTCCTGAGATCCCGTTCCCCACTGGAACAAGGAGTAGTGGAATGCGCATCACCCGTACCGGCGGCGGCCGCGGCCGCAGAGCAGCGGTCCTGACCACGACGGCACTGACGGCCTCCGCCTTGCTGCTGACCGGCTGCAGCAGCGACGACAGCGGCTCGGACGCCGCGGACTCCAACGGGAACATCACTCTCAACGTGGCCGACTACGGTCAGTTCGGCTACAAGGAAGCCGGCCTGTTCGCCCAGTACCACAAGCTTCACCCGAAGATCACGGTGAAGGAAGAGGTCACGGCTAACGAGCAGGACTACTACCCGAAGCTTCTTCAGCAGCTGAACACGGGCAGTGGCCTGGCGGACGTCACGGGCATCGAGGTGGGCCGGATCAAGGAGGTCGTCGACACCCAGGCGGCCAAGTTCGCCGACCTGAGCAAGACGATCAACGTGGACGACTGGGTCTCCTGGAAGGAGAAGCAGGCCACCGCCTCCGACGGCTCGGTCATCGGGGCCGGTACCGACATCGGCCCGATGTCCCTGTGCTACCGCAAGGACCTCTTCCAGAAGGCGGGCCTGCCGACCGACCGCGCCGCCGTTGCCAAGGCCGTCGCCGGCGGCTGGGAGGACTACCTCAAGCTCGGCGAGAAGTACACGAAGAACGCCCCCAAGGGCACCTACTTCATGGACTCCGCGAGCGCCATGTACAACGCGGTCGTCAGCTCCTCCGCCCAGCAGTACTACGACGCCTCCGGCAAGGCTGTCTACAAGGACAGCCCCGCCGTGCAGAAGGGGTGGAACCTCGCCGCCGAGGCCGCGTCGAAGAAGCTGACGCAGGGTCTGCCGCAGTTCACCGACGCCTGGACGGCGGCGCTGCGCAAGGGCACCGTCGCCACCGTGGCCTGCCCCGCGTGGATGGCCGGCCAGATCTCCACCAACTCCGGTGACGCCTACAAGGGCAAGTGGGACATCAGCCACACCCCCGGCACCACCGCGGCCAACTGGGGCGGTTCCTTCCTCTCCGTGCCCAAGGGCGGCAAGCACGTCAAGGAGGCCACCGACCTCGTCAAGTGGCTGACCGCGCCCGAGCAGCAGGCCGCCGTCTTCAAGGCGATCGGTGTCTTCCCGTCCAACAAGGGTGCCTACGAACTCGCCAGCGTGAAGAACGCGACGCTGCCGTACTTCAACGACGCCCCGATCGGCCAGATCTACGCCGAAGAGGCCAAGTCCATCCCCGAGGCCGTGCTCGGTGCGAAGGACGCGACCATCAAGGACACCATCTCCACCCAGATCAACAACATGGAGCAGCGGGGCACCAAGCCCGCCGACGCCTGGAAGGCCGCGACCGAGGCGATCGACAAGGCCATCGGCTGACAACGGCCGGTGCGGGCGGCCCGGCGGCCGTCCGCACCGCGCCCTGTACGCGGGGCCGGCCGCACCGGCCCCGGTCGTCAAGCGCCGGTCTGCACCCGTGCCCCCTCCGCGGCGAACCGCCTGGCGATGGCTAGCCCGATGCCGCTG